>NZ_CP018799.1:2165000-2537610 GCF_002795805.1 Mariprofundus aestuarium
GGCTTGCCAAACATCATCTGCAGAAGGTTACTCGCGTAGTCGAGACGATTATCGGGATAGCGGGCGGGGCGGCCGATGCTGTATGTGTAAGAGGCCGCTGCAATAGTCGGCATCTTTGCAAACAGCCGGATAGCCGCCTTCATCTGCTGATCGGGCTGACTGTAATCCTGAAGATCCTGATAAAAGGCCGACAAGGCGCCAACCACACCCACCATCACCGCCATAGGGTGCGCATCGCGCCGAAAGCCTCGGTAAAAACTGATCACCTGCTCATGCAACAGGTTATGTTCATGGATGGTATGGTTAAAAGAAGTCAGCCCTGCGCTGTCGGGCAACTCACCATAGATCAAAAGGTGTGTGACCTCGGTAAAGCTGCATGTTCTGCCAAGCTCTTCGATCGGGTAACCCCGGTACCTTAATATGCCCTGATCACCATCGATATAGGTAATTGAACTTTTGCAGGATGCAGTGGATTTGAAGCCGGGGTCAAATGTGAGCAGACCATGATTCTGATAGAGCTGGCGGATATCAATTGCCGCAGGTCCTTCAGTCCCCTCAAGAAGAGGGAGCTGGCCTGAAACAGGTTTGCCATCAAGGCTGAATTCAACATCATGTTTAATCATAACAGATTGTAACACCCTGAAAAAAAAGATGAAAGCCGCCAGCCATTCCAAAGTTCGAGAGGAATCGTTCCCTTCAAAGCAAGGCGGCTTCCATCAACGAAGAGTGACACCTTAGTTAGGCAAATTCTCTTCGTAACTCTCCTGCTCGGCTGCAGGCTCTTCTACTGTTGCCTCATCAGCTGCGCTGGTGTCCACAGCCTGATCTTCGACACTACTCTCTTGTGCATACTCGTATGCATCTTCGGCATTCGCCATCAGCGGCTGAATTGCCAGCGCCATACCTGCAACGATCATTGTGGTTAATACTAATTTGTTCATGGATACTCCTGTAGATATGGAAAGCTTCCGCTCACCTGTCGATTGAAAATGAAAACTGTTCTGCAATATCACTTAGGTCGTCTGCATCCCAGCTTTCCCAACTATCAAAATCATCACTCTGACTGCTCTCTTTACTTTTCCTGCTTCTTTTAGACTCATTCAGATTATCTTTTTGATTGTCTAGGCGGCGTTTTTTAGTTCTCATGTGACCTCCTAATTCATATTGCTTAGAATTTCTCTCATCATTCGAGGCTTGTCGGTGGCAGAATAATCTTCAGTTGCAGGTGGCAGTAAATCAAATAATCTTGATCACCGTGATCAAGGGCAGGTGCTTATGGATGTTGATCTGATCCGAACATTTATTCAGGTAGCAAAAACTCGGCATTTTCGCAAAGCGGCCGAACAGCTATTTCTGACGCAATCGGCTGTCAGCGCCCGCATCAAACTTCTGGAAGAACGTTTAGGCGCAAAGCTTTTCGAACGCAGCAAACATCAGGTTTCCCTGACCACCGCAGGTGTACGCTTCATGACCCACGCTGAGAACCTAATGGCCTCATGGGCTCTCGCTTGTCAGGAGGTTCGTCTGCCCGAATCTGCCACCTCTGCCCTTGTGGTAGGGGCTACCGACACCCTGTGGAATATATTCCTTACAGACTGGATCATAGAGAACAGCGCTATCTTCCCACAGATGATGATCCACTCAGAGCTGCATACCGCTGACTCGCTGATGCCTTCCCTGCTCGATGGCTCGCTTGATATAGCTGTCATGTTCGATGCCCCCGCCCTGCCACGCCTTCATGTTGAAGAACTGGGAGACATCCCGCTCATCATGGTGGCCAACAGGGAGGGCCTGAGCCCTGAGGAGGCACTTGCATCCCGCTTTGTAGATGTGGATTGGGGAGAGACCTTTGCTGTCGCCATGCAGCAGCATTACGGTGGCGAGGTTCCAGCGCTACTGCATACCAGCGTTGGCAAGGTAGCGCTTGAGGTAATCCTTAAATCAGGTGGTGCTGCCTACCTGCCCCAGCCAATGGTCGCCAGCCACCTTTCAGGTCGCACCCTTTTTCCAGTTGCTGGCAGCCCTGTGATTGTCAGGCCTGTTTATGCGGCACGGCTATCAGGCAAGGAGAACGATGAAACACTTAATAGTACGGTTGCACTGATGCGCAGCTGCCTGAATAGCCGGCTATAGTTTTTATCAGCACTTCTTCTCACGCTGCACAAAAAAAACGGCCCGTGATAAACACGGGCCGCCTTAAACAGTACTAAACCTTCTTACAGAGCTTTCAGCTCAGCAACAGCTGCCTTGGCAGCATCGCCACATACTTTCTGGTTAGGCATCTTGGACTTGCCGTGTGCAGCTTTGGCTACACCTTTGGAATCGCAAATCCATGCTTCCAGAGCTGCGTCATCCCATACTGCGCCAGCAGCGTTCTGCGCTGCCAGGTATGAACCATACTTGAAGCCTTCAGCAGAACCCTGCTTAGCTCCAGCAATACCTTTCAGGCCTGGACCAACCTTCTTGTCTGCAGAATCCAGGTTATGACAAGCTTTACACTTGCCCAGTTCGCTAGCTTCGGCGGTCATCACACCACCCATGACAAATGCAGCCGCGGCTGCGATAAACAGTGCTTTTTTCATACTTATCTCCTAACTCAATTTAACGGAACGGAGTGCCTCCCCGCCGACGCTTCACTCTACTACTACCCCATATCGGCTTAAAAGGCGGAAAAATTCCACCTGTTTGCAAAAGCTAAGCACTTCATAAAAAAAGGCTGCCCGGATGGGCAGCCCTTTCAGAATTTAGCGTTTGTCTGGGAGATTAAGCGCAGCACTCTTCGCCGCTGTGGATGTGACCGTGCTCCAACTCTTCTGCACTTGCCTCACGAATCTCTGCGATTTCAACATCGAAGTTCAGGCGCTGGCCAGCCAGTGGGTGGTTGCCATCAACTGTGATATTGTCGCCATCAACTTCAGCAATGCGTACAACCTGAACACCCTCGGATGTCTCAGCACGGAACTCCATGCCGGCCTCAATCTTATCAACACCTTCAAACATTGAGCTCGGCACAACCTCTGTCAGTGCCGGATTGTACTCACCATAGGCATCGGCAGCCTCAAGGGATACATTCAACTTATCGCCAACAGCTTTGCCTTCCAGCGCATTCTCAAGTCCAGGAATGATATTCTCTTCACCATGTAGGTAGGCAAGCGGATCACCGCCAACGGATGAGTCGATAGTCTCTCCGGCATCATTGGTCAGGGTATAGTGAAATGATACGACTTTATGGTTGCTGATCTGCATGATTCTCTCCTTGAAAAACGGTGCCCTTGCACCGAATTGCGTCGGCAATCTACGCAAAGCCCCATCACATTCAAGGCTGACTACAAGGTCAACACTCTCCCGGCTTTATAAAAAGAAGGGGGAAATGGTCGCGATCCATACCTAGAGCACGCATCTCATCCAGCAGGTGTTTCCGGGTCAATGGTATCTCATCGAGGAACTGTTTCTTGCCATCCCGATGCGCCAGACGCCCGAAAATACCGATCGCCTTAATATGGCGCTGCAGTGCGGTCAGCCGCAATATATGATGCCACTGCTCAAAATTCTCAAAACTACCTGCCAACGGTTGCGGCAACCTTTCAAAGAATAAGCGACTCCACTGCTGACGATGTTCTTCAGGATAATCCTGATAGCAGTCGTAAAGCAGTGATGCCAGATCGTAAGTAACAGGCCCCATCACGGCATCCTGATAGTCGATCATACCCAGCGGCAATTTACCGCCCGGAAGCATCAGGTTGCGACTGTGGTAGTCCAAGTGTACCGGCACCTGTGGAAGAGCCAGCAGCGAATTCAGTGTTTCAGTAAGCGCATTATGAAACTGCTCGCGCTGCCCGGCCGTTGCTTCAAGGCCAGCAACCTTCGGCAGGTACCAGTCGAGATAGAGATCACATTCGCGCCGCATTCTTGCCATATCAAAGGAAGGCAAAACCATTCCGGGATCAGAGCCCTGCAGCAGATGCAACTGATGTAGGGCATCCTCGAACAGTGGAATCAGGTCGCCCCCAGCTTCGCGACAGCTTGCCCAGGTAATATCACCGAAATCCTCCAGCAGCAGGAACCCCTGTTCCCTCTCCTCGGCAAACAGCCTGGAGACACGGATGCCGGCACGCTCAAACCAGCTGAGCACAGCCAGAAAAGGGGCCACGTCTTCATGCGGAGGTGGTGCGTCCATCAACACATAACAGTTCTCTGCATCAGTCACCCTAAAATAGCGGCGAAATGAAGCATCTCCGGCAAGTGGAATACACTCATAACTGTCACCCAGAACCCGGTTCAGCCAGTCACTTCGCTGCTTGCCCCGCTCCAGATCAGCCATCGTTCACCAGCAGTCCTCTGATTTTCATCCTGTCCAGAATATCGCGCACGCCATCTCTGGCCTGCTCCTTGTCCGGGTAGGGGCCTGCATAAACCCTGAACCACTGACCTCGATCCGGAAGGTCGACGGTATGAACAAAACCGGAAAACCCCGACTTCATAAGCTTCGACTGCAGTCCGACTGCATCAGCACGGGCTTTAAAGGAGCCAACCTGAATACGGTAGCTGACAACCGCGGTTTCTTTTTCTTTTGTATCTGAAATAGGCTGGTGTGCAGATACCTGCTTCGGGGCAGCAACCTCCAGCGACCTGTCCATCGCCCTTGCCTCTGCCGGCTTCGAATCGGCAACAGGGGCCGGCATCACCGACTGCTTGGGAAGCTCCTGATAAAACTTCAGATCCCCCACCTTGGTATGGGCATCAGCACCGGCCTTCTGCTTCCACTGCTCTACCTGCTCCTGCAACATCTCTATCTTTGCCTGAAGCACTTCGGTCGCAGCGTTCTTTTTGTCCAGTTCTGAGCGGAAGCTATCGAGATCGGCGCGAGAGACACTGCCAGCAGCCGGACTATTCTGGTTACCACCCACCCAGAAACCTGTCGCAAAACAGAGTCCTGCAATAACAACAATCCCCAGAACCGGCAGGCTGCCGCCGCTCTCCCTCTTCTTATCCGAACGGGATGGTGACTGGGCTTTTGCAAAGTCCCGCGCCATCAAAAACCTCTCATATCAGGCATACTTACATACGCTCCGGAGAGGAGACGCCGAGGACAGCCAAGCCATTACGAATAACCTGAGCAACGGCCTTGGCCAACAGCAGGCGTGCCGCAGTCAGTTTGGCATCCTCTGTCACAACACGGTGTTTGTGATAGAAACTGTGGAAATCGGCAGCCAAGCGCATCGTATAGGTTGCCACCCGGTAAGGTTCAAGCTTATCCGCCGCCTTTATCAGCAGTTCTGGATAAGCCAGCATGTGCGCAATCAGACGTTGTTCTTCATGTGCAATCAACACGGAAACATCAACATCTTCCACATCGGCAAGAACAACACCCTCCTCCTCAGCCTTGCGCAGGATCGCGCAAACGCGGGCATAGGCGTACTGCACATAATAGACCGGGTTTTCATCATTCTTCTTCTTGGCAACCTCAAGATCGAAATCGAGCTGGCTCTCAACCCTGCGGGTCATGAAGTTAAAACGGACAGCATCTGCCCCCACCTCATCAACCACCTCGCGCAGGGTAACAAAGGTGCCTGCCCGCTTGGACATACGTACCGGTTTACCATCGCGGGTCAGGTTCACCATCTGCACGAGCAGCACATCCGGCTGTGCCTCAAGCCCTGTCAGCGCTTTCATTGCCGCATGGACACGGGTGACATAACCACCATGATCAGCGCCCCAGACATCAATCATGCGGCCAAAACCGCGCTGGAATTTATCGACATGGTATGCGATATCTGCAGCAAAGTAGGTAGGCGTACCATCCTGCTTGGCCAATGGACGGTCCACATCATCACCAAAGTCAGTGGTGCGGAAAAGCAGCTGCTCCACCGGTTCATAATCATCAACCTCTTTACCCTTCGGAGGTGGCAGGGTGCCTGAATAGACAATGCCATCGGCCTTAAGCTTTTCAATCAGCTCAAGTACACGGCCGGACTCATGCAGGCCGCTTTCTGAGAAGTAGAGATCGAAGGCGATATTCAGCGCTCCGAGATCATCGCGGATCAGCGCCATGTTAGCCGCAACCGCCTCGCGACCAATCAGCTTCGCCCGTTCATCTTCATTCATGGCGATTAGGGTCTGGAAGTCAACCCGTTCAAGCAGTGCTCTGGCGATATCGATCACATATGCACCCGGATATGCAGATTCAGGAAGCTCGATGCTTTCGCCCTCCAGTTCGCGCATACGAAGCCAGACAGATTCAGCTAGCACACCGATCTGGGCACCGGCATCATTGATATAGTATTCGCGGTGTACATCACGACCGCAGACAGCCAGCAGGCGTCCCAGCACATCGCCGACAACCGCACCACGGGCATGACCAACATGCATCGGACCTGTCGGATTGGCAGAGACAAACTCGAGATTCACCTTCTCCGCATTTGCAACAAGCGGTGCATGACCGTACTTATCACCGGCCAGCAGAATGGTCTTCAGTACGCCAGCTTCACTCGCCTGCTTCAGGCGGATATTGATAAAGCCCGGACCGGCAATTTCCGCAGAGTCAACCGCATCCGGCCACTGCACAAGATCAAGAATGTTGGCTGCAATCTGTTGCGGGCTTTTTTTAAGCAGGCGCGCCAGCGGCATCGCTGCATTTGTAGCATAGTCACCATGCTCCCTGCTTTTGGTGCGCGTCAGCTGCACACCTGGTGCCTCTGCACCCTCGATATCCTTGAGCAACAGTTCCAATGCCTGCTGCAGTGCCTGTTCTAAAGCCTGTTTCACCATGCCTCCGGTGTTTCAGAGAGTAGTCACTCTGAAAGTCGGCGCATCTTAACCGCCCCAACGATCTTTTTCACGTGATCAGGCGAATCAATGCTGGCACCCGGGACAGTAAAAGGTACTTCGACCCGCCTGTACCATACGTTTAATCTTTTTTGTGCAACGCGAGCAGGCGGCTCCTTCCCGCCCATAAACCTGAAATGCGTGAGAAAAGTATCCGGGTTTACCCTCTGTATTCACAAAATCACTGATACTACTGCCGCCAGCCTCAATCGCCTCTTGCAACACCTGTTGGATCACATGAATGAGCAGCAGCAGCCTCTTTTTTGATATCTTTCCCGCCGCTCTGGCTGGGTGAATACCCGCTCTGAACAGCGATTCAGCGGCATAGATATTGCCCACACCAACCACATTGGTCGCATTCATGATAACTGTTTTAATGGGTGCCTTCCTGCCCTGACAGACAGCTATAAGGTGGTCACAGTTGAACAGCGGGCCCAGAGGCTCCGGCCCCAGCGTGGCAAACCATGGGTGTGAAAGCAGCTCTGCTGGACTCAGCAGCCCCGCATAGCCAAATCGTCGTGCATCGCGATAACGCAGGCTATGCCCGTCGGAGAGATCAATAGAAACATGTTCATGGGCTCCCTTTTCACTCTGTTGTGACAGTAGATGAAACTGGCCGGTCATACCCAGATGCCAGACCAGTGTTTGCCCGCCACTTAGTTGAAACAGAAGATATTTCGATCGTCTTGCGACCGCTTCAATGCGTTGCCCTACCAGCCCTGTCAGATCAGGAAGCGGATAACGAAGCTGCTTACGAAAACAGGTTACACCACTGATTTCACGCCCCACAAGCAACGGCTCCAGCCCGGTTCGAACGGTCTCGACCTCAGGCAATTCGGGCATTAACTGGCCATCCTTCTCACAAGCCCCTTGCTTGAAATAACGCGGTCAGTAAACAGAACCCCGTCGAGGTGGTCGATCTCATGCTGGATCACCCGCGCCTCAAAACCGATCGCTTCGATACTTTGCCGCCTGCCATGGATATCATCATAACTGACACGAATGGTTTTTGCCCTCGGAACCATGCCCACCCAGTCAGGCACCGAAAGGCAACCCTCCCTTCCCAGCGACTCCCCTTCTACAGATTCAATCTGCGGATTGGCCAGATAGAGCAGGCCATGATTTTTACACGGGCGTAAACTTTCGCTGCAATCAACCACCACAAGCCGGCGGTTTTCCCCCACCTGCGGCGCTGCAATACCGACGCCGCCAGGTCCTGCCCGCATCGTCACCTCCAGCCGCTTAAACAGATGGCCAAGATCATCATCAAAGGACTCGACAACCAGCGCCTTGCGGCGCAGCCGCTCATCCGGGTGTTTCAGGATTTCGAACTGCATGATTGTTACAGGTTATGATCAGAGAACAGCGTCATCCAGTTGATGCACATCGATATCGATATCGAGGTCACCAGCAACATTCTTCAGGGCAGCCTGCATCGCCTCGCTTTGATCGGAAGCCGCCACTTCAAGCACCATCAGGTAGACATCACCCTCATCAGATTCACGCGACTGGGTCGACACATCAACAATAGCGACATTCAATGATGCCAGCGCATTGGTCACCGCATGTACGATGCCTACTGTATCTGCGCCATGTACAGTAATGACATGATCCGGCTCCTGTGCCTGACAGGAGGCCTCCTCGTCACTGATCACCTGCGACTGCACGGTCAGGCGTGTGCGCTGCTCAAGCTCCGCCAGTGCCGCTTTAAGCTCACCGATACTTCTGTCTTCAGGTAGCTTCACAATCAACATCATCGTGAAACGGCCACGCAGGGCAGTCATCGATGAATCCTCGATGTTGGCCTTCAGATGCAGCATCGATTCGGCCACATCACGAACAATGCCCGGACGGTCGTGCCCGGAGATAGATAAAAGTACATTCGACATAGATGCCCCCTGAATCTTTGGCACTCAGGCTATGAGGCCTATCAATTTATTTCAATTTGAATTGTTATGATGAAATCAGACTGTGAATGAAACACCGCAGCCGCAGCTGCCTTTCTTGTTCGGATTGAGATAAACGAATGCAGATGAAAGCACATCCTTCTGGAAATCAAGCTTAAGGCCGGCCAGAGCCCTAGTATAGGAGTCACCATCGACATAGAGAACAAAGCCATTAAAGGCCTGCTCAAGGTCACCGCTTTGCGGTCCGTCCACCGTATCCATGACATATTCAAGGCCTGAACAACCAGCCTCCTTCACAGAAAGTCTTAGCCCTTTTTTTCCTGCAGCGGCGACAATCTCGCTGATACGTGTCACAGCCGATGTAGTCAGTTCAATATCCATTGTTCCACCTTTTCATATGCTTAAAAGTTGTTGTGCAGAGCTTTCAGGTTTACGCGGTGATTCCGGCCATGCCTTTGAGTCGCTTATCGGCACTCACCAGCGCCTCAACCAGTGCCAGTGCATCATCGCTGCTATTATCCGGGCCAAAGCTGACACGCAGTGAACTCCTCGCCTTAAGCTCGGAAACCCCCATCGCCAGCAGCACATGCGATGGCTCGCGTTTCCCCGATGAGCAGGCTGAACCCGAAGCCACGGCAAACCCAGCCAGATCCAGTTGCATCAACAGTGTCTCACCATCGAGTCCCGGTAGAATAACCAGGCTGGTATTCGGTGTACGTGAGGCTTGCAGTGAAACCACTTCAGCACGAGGCAGGCGCTTGCCCAGCTCTGCCTCGAACAGGTTTCGCACCGCTTCGCAGGTTGAAAAGTCTACTTTGCCAAGTGCCGCAGAAAACCCTGCAATGCCCGGTACGTTCTCGGTTCCGGAACGACGTCCGCGCTCCTGGCCACCGCCGGGTGCCAACTCTGTGAGCTTCACACCCCTGCGAACCAGCAGAGCACCGACACCTTTGGGGCCACCGATCTTGTGCGCGGAGAGACTCATGAAATCGATGCCCAGGTCATTAAATCGAACTGCTTTTTTGCCCAGCATCTGCACAGCATCAACCAGCATGGGAATAGAGGCTTTGCGGCAGAGCGCTGCCACCGCTTCAACAGGTTGCACCGCACCACTTTCGTTGTTGGCATACATCAGACAGACAAGCCGCGTCTCTTCATTGATAGCTGCCGCCATACTTTCGGCTGTAACGACACCGTCACCATTCGGACGAAGCTTTATCAGTTCCCACTCCGGGTTAGCAGATGCAAACGTCTCCAGAGGTTTCAGGATAGCTGGGTGCTCAATAGCCGTTGTGACAATCCGGCCCGGCTTGCTTGTGGAAAGCACGCTGTGAATGGCAATGTTATTTGCCTCAGTTCCGCCCGATGTATAAACGATGCCGCCCGCCTCTGCGCCAATAAAGGCGGCAAGCTTGTCTCTTGCATCGTCAACGATCCGGCGTGCAGCCCTTCCGGCCCAGTGAAGACTGGAGGGATTGCCAGGCGCAGCATTTGCAGCTTCAACCATGGCCTCCAGACTTACCTTCAGCTGCGGATATGTGGCGTTACAGTCAAGATATCGATGCAATATTCACCTTCGCTTCATGGGTTGCAGGCTTGAGGAGGTAGTTCTCAACATCGCCAAGCTCCACATTGTCAAGGGCTACCTCCTGGTTGCAGACCTGCTCGAGGCTTACCGCATCAAGAAAACGGTAGATATGCTGCCCCAGCGACTCCCACAACTCATGTGTATCGCAACGGTTGCCACGATGGCAGCCGCGCACTCCATTTTCACACATGGTGGTTCGAACCGGTTCGTTCACTGCACGAATAATATCGGCAACAGAGATCTCGGTCGATTCCTTGGCAAGCAGATAACCGCCTCCGGGACCGCGTACAGAGCGCACCAACCCTGACTCACGCAAGCGACGAAACAGCTGCTCAAGGTATGAGAGTGAAATAAACTGACGCTCGGAAATCGCAGCAAGTGTCACAGGACCCTCTGTCTGCTGTTTGTTAAGGTCGACCATTGCCGACACGGCATAACGCCCTTTACTTGTTAATCGCATATGAACCTCCAGATACAATAACCGCGTAAAAAACTCGGATATTATAAAGCAGACCATTTTAGTCAAGTATTATCCAACTACATGAGTCGAAGGATACAGCGGAATTCCCGTTGTGCTGAAGCTTAAAGGTCAGCCGGACAGGGTTTAAATGCCGCCACCGAGGAAGCGCTCCAGCTTCTCCTGCTCGCTCAAACGATCTTTATCAAGCTCATCTGAAGCTTTCGCCTTCGCACCTTTGGCATCGGGATGGAAGGTGTCAACGCGGGCATTCACATCATCGATCATCTTCAACACATGACCGAGCGCTTCAGCGACAGGGTTAGCCAGAAGATGGTGATCGAGATTGATTCTTCCATCCTCGATCAGCGACTCGGTTGTCGCCACCACTGTGCCGGGGATACCTACAACCGTAGAATGCTCAGGAACATCGCGAAACACCACGGAGTTGGCACCAATTCGTGACTGCTTACCAATTGTAATTGCCCCCAGCACCTTCGCACCCGCACCTACAATCACACCATCATGAAGTGTGGGATGACGTTTAATCTTCTCCCATGTTGTGCCACCAAGGGTAACGCCATGATAGAGCGTGACATCGTCGCCAATTTCGGTTGTCTCACCAATCACGATACCCATGCCGTGATCGATAAAAAAGCGTCGACCTATCGTGGCTCCAGGATGAATCTCAATGCCGGTAAGAAAGCGGGCCATATGCGAGATAAAGCGGGCCAGCCAGAAAAAATGACGACGCCACAGGGCATTGCCCATACGATACATCCAGATGGCATGCAGCCCCGGATAGCAGGTCAAAACCTCCAGAGCCGAACGAACGGCTGGGTCACGGTCATATGCGGTGCGTATATCTTCTTTGATAGCGGTTAACATGTGCGAATTCTATCACAAATTTTATCAAGTGCCTGCTCAGGAGCAGCAACAGTCCAGAGTTTGCCGGCAGAAAGGTACTTCGCCGCCCAGCCGGAAACTTCAGAAACCTCAACCGCTCTGATTTGATCCAACCACTGTAGTGGTGAAATCAACACAGGTTCATCAAGCCGACCACCAAGATAGAGCATCTGCCCCTCTACCGAATCAAGGCCCATACGCAGCTGCACCTCCAGCTGTTTACGTGCCCTCTCCACCTCATCCGGAGTGATGCTGTCGGAAAAATCGTTTAAAAGGGAGGAGAGCAACGAAACGCACTCCGCAGCCCGCTCTGGCTCTGAACCACAGGTGACGCTCCAGGTTCCGACATCACTGAGCGCATTCAGATGTGAACCGATACTGTAGGCAAGGCCGCGCTTCTCACGCACCTCGCGAAACAGCCTTGAACTCAAACCGCCACCGAGCACCTGATTGGCCAGCCATGCCACCGGACGCTGTTCCGATGAAGCATTGATACCCGCAACTGAAACAACAAGCTGCGCCTGTCCCCCTTCCCGTTTCAATGGCTGCAAGCCTGTCGCCATAGCTGGAGGCTGCTTGCGCAAGAGAGGTTCGCCAGCCTTTCGCCAGTTGGCCTCTCCCACCGCATCAACCAGATCCTGATGTTTAATATTACCTGCCGCCGTAACCAGCATGCGCGGCGGCCGATACCAGTGCATCAGAAAACCGGAAAGGTCCTCAATCCCTATTGATGCCAGAGAGTCATGCGAGCCGAGTACCGGCTTACCGATGACATCACCCGGAAAAAGACCCTCCACATGCTGATCGGTGACCCACTCCTCCGGCGTATCTTCCACCATGGCCATCTCAGCAAAGATCACCTCACGCTCTCGCACCCACTCATCAGCCGGAAGGGCTGGCTCCTGCACCATCGCAATCAGGATATCCAGCGCCTCACGCCAATGCTCATGCAGCACATGCAGATGGAAACAGGTACGCTCCCTTGAGGTATAGGCATTGGCATTACCACCCAGTTCATCGAGTTTCTCAGCGAGTCTGTCGACATCCAAATCTTTGGTACCCTTAAACAGCATATGTTCAAGGGCATGGGTAATACCCGCCTCATTGGGAGACTCATCACGACTGCCAACATCGATAAAGATGCCAAGTGCTACACTCTGGGATTCCGGCATCTCGTGACTCAGCACCAGCGGGCCATCCGCAAGATCCGTCTCCTGATAATAATCTAAACTCATCATTGGCCTCAAATAGAAAGAGGCAGGCACAAGGCCCGCCTCTTTGCAGCTTGCAAGTGGAGCATTAGCTCTCGGATTTTTCGTCGAGAAGCTCTTTCATGGAGAGGCGGATACGACCATTACGATCTACGTCCAGCACTTTCACACGAACTTCCTGACCTTCTGAAAGCTCATCAGCCACTTTCTCAACACGATGGTTGGCAATCTGAGAGATGTGAACCAGACCATCAGTGCCACCAACAACACGAACAAAAGCACCGAAGTCCATCAGCTTCACAACCTTACCAGTGTAAATAGCGCCAACTTCAACCTCAGATACGATATCTTCGATCATCTTCTTGGCAGCTTCACCTGCTTCACCTGTTACAGCAAAGATCTTCACTGTGCCGTCATCTTCGAGATCAACCTTGGCACCGGTTGCTTCAACGATGCCGCGAATCACCTTACCGCCAGCTCCGATCACTTCGCGAATCTTGTCCGCTTTGATCTTCATGGTGATCATACGAGGTGCATGGTCAGCAATAGAACCGCGTGGTGCCTCGATGCACTTGGCCATCTCATCAAGAATGTGGATACGACCAGCATGTGCCTGACCCAGCGCTTCCCTCATGATCTCACGGGTCAGGCCGCCGATCTTGATATCCAGCTGCAGCGTGGTCACACCATCACGGGTACCAGCCACTTTAAAGTCCATATCGCCGAGATGATCTTCATCACCTAGGATATCAGTCAGTACGGCATAACCGTCAGACTCAAGGATCAGGCCCATGGCCACACCTGCAACAGCTGCCTTGGTAGGTACGCCAGCGTCCATCAATGCCAGGGAGGTACCACAAACAGAAGCCATCGATGATGAACCGTTGGACTCAGTAATTTCAGATACGGAGCGGATCGCATAACCGAAATCATCCATTGCAGGCAGAACAGCTTCAATACCACGACGGGCGAGACGGCCGTGGCCGATCTCACGACGTCCCGGAGGGCCGAAGCGACGTGCTTCACCTACAGAGTATGGCGGGAAGTTGTAATGCAGCATGAAACGCTGTTTGGCTACGCCTTCCAGAGATTCGGTCATCTGCATGTCAGATTCGGTACCGAGTGTAATGGTAACCAGCGCCTGTGTTTCACCACGGGTGAACAGCGCGGAACCATGGGTGCGAGGCAGAACGCCGATCTGGCAATCAATGGCGCGAACCTGATCGGTCGAGCGACCGTCAATACGCGGGTTACCGGCAATGATAGAGCGACGAACAACGCTCTTCTCAAGGTTCTTCATTGCAGAGCTCACATCGTTAGATGAGAACTGGCCCGGATTCTCTTCAGTTCCAGCTAACTTCTCCTGTGCCGCAGCACGGAAGGCGTCGATCTTGGCTGCACGCGCAGACTTGTCGACAATGGCATAGGCCTCACGAACGTCAGCTTCGAATGCTGCATTCACAGCGTCCTTCACCGCATCGTTACCAGCCAGCTCTACAACAAGCTTCTCTTTACCGGCAATCTTCACCAGCTCTTCAATCGCATCCAGTACAGGCTGATAGCCTTCCTGACCAAAGATGATCGCATCGATCATCTGCTCTTCAGAGAGCTCTTTGGCTTCTGATTCAATCATCAGTACCGCATCGCGTGTGCCGGCAACAATCAGGTCGAGATCGGACTCTGCAATCTGTTCATAGGTCGGGTTGAGTACGAACTCACCATTGATCAGGCCAACGCGGGAAGCCGCAATCGGCTCAGCAAATGGTACGTCTGAAATCGAGAGTGCAGCAGACACACCGTTAATGGCGATGATATCAGGGTTAGTGCTTTCATCGGCAGAGATGACAGTCGCGATAACCTGAGTCTCGTGGAAATAACCTTTAGGGAACAGCGGGCGGATTGGACGGTCAATCAGACGGGAGGTCAGCGTCTCCTTCTCCGATGGTCGACCTTCACGCTTGAAGAAACCGCCAAGGAAACGGCCTGCTGCATATGTTTTTTCCTGATAGTGAACAGTCAGCGGCATGAAATCCACGCCCTGCAGTGGCTGCTTGGCAGCGGTTGCAGCAACGTGAACAACCACGTCTCCAACCTGAGCCAGAACCGAACCACCGGCCTGTCGGGCTACACGCCCTGTTTCGAATGAGATTGTTTGGCCAGCTACTTCGGCCTTGCTAGTTTTTACATCAAACATGAATTACTTCCTTATTAACGCGCTGTCTTTGGCGTGGATAAAACCGGTATAAAGAAAAAAGGCGGCCCGAAGGGGCCGCCTGAAACTGTTTACTTACGCAGACCCAAGGCTTCGATAAGGGTGCGATAGCGCCCGAAGTCTTTACCTTTGAGGTAACCGAGCAAGCTGCGACGCTGGCCGACCATCTTAAGCAGGCCGCGACGTGAATGGTGATCTTTATGGTTCTCTTTAAAGTGGTTCTGAGAGAGCTGGTTAATACGCTCAGTTAGCAGAGCAACCTGTACTTCTGGTGAACCTGTGTCGCCTTCACTGCGACGAAATTTCTCAATAATTGTGTTTTTTTCTTCCAGCGCCAAAGACATGAACGTTCTTACCTCTTATTTTCTTTCCTTTTCATTAGGGCGGCGAACCATAGCGACAGGATTCAAGGCATGCAATTATTTATTACACCAAGTGTAAATCCGCCACATCCCTAATGAACCAACAGCAAATGGCCAAGCACTATATTATATAGATGGGCAAACCTGTTCTTATCAAGACCCGCTGTTACAACAACGGCTGCGAAAGAGACCGCATTACTCCTTTGGTGCAAGTCTTCCAACCACAGCCGCACCGACGGAGTCGCCGAATACATTGACGGTTGTGCGGCAGCGATCAAGGAACCAGTCGATAGCGAGAATCAGGCCGATCCCCTCCAGTGGCAACCCAACCGCCTCCAGCACGATCACCATGGTCACCAGCCCCGCCTCAGGGATACCTGCAGCACCAATGGCTGCCATTGTTGCCGTTACCAGCACCAGCATCTGCTGGCCGAAACTCAGGTCCATACCATAAGCCTGCGCGATAAACAGTACGGCTACTGCCTCATACAGGGCTGTACCATCCATATTGATCGTAGCCCCCAGCGGCAAAACGAAGCGGCGCGCCTTCTTATCCACGCCGGCCATTTTCACCCCCTCCATGGTCAGTGGCAGTGTGGCGCTTGATGAAGCGGTCGAAAATGCAGTCATCAGTGCTGTGCCCATATGCCTGAGGTATTCGCCTAGCGGGCGGCGCGCCAGTACTATTAATATAATCGATAACACCGCTGCATGTGTGAGCAGGCCGGATATCACAGCCATGGCATATTTGGCCAGCCCTGCCAGCTGGGCAAAAAAGGCCTCGCCGCCTCCCGCTGAGCCCAGCTTGGAGGAGATCAATGCAAATACGCCAATCGGTGCAAACACCATAAGCCACTCGACAATCTGCATCATCGCCTCATTCACCCCTTCAAAAAAGGCAACCACAGGCTTACCGCGTTTGCCCAGTGTGGAGAGGGCCGCCGCAAGTAAAATGCAGAATACGATGATGGGCAGCAGCTTCATGTTGGCTGCCGCATCTACAATGTTGGGATTCACCAGAGAAAGAATCAGATCGGTAACGCCAACATCCCCAACTGCAGGTTTCGGAGCTTCACCCGCTCCAGCCAGATCGACTCCGACACCCGGCTGCCAGAGATTAGCCATCACCAGACCGATGGATACTGCAATCAGCGTTGTTACAGCATAGTAAGCGATGGAGAGGCCGCCCATGCGCCCCAGCTTGCGCACATCACCAAGGCCGGCCACGCCGGTAATGATGCTTGCCGCCACCAGCGGAATGATCAGCATTTTCAGACTGGTTAGAAACAGCTCCCCCAGCCATGCCACCGAGACCATCGCCTCGCCCCAGATGTAACCGGAAAAACCGCCGGCCACAATGGCAACCAGCATCGCAAGCAGAAGCCTGTTCTCAACGACACGTTTCATACCAGGGCTCCCGTTTCCATGCTGCGATAAACCTCTGCCACCCCTTCCGGCTGGCAGACCAGCAAAATGTCACATCCTGCCCTCTTCGCCTCGCGAACCGCATGCGGCACATCCTCGCCCACCCCTTTCATGCAGAGGTCATCGCTCCAGATTTTGCCTTTAAAACCGAGCCTGCCGCGCAACACCTCCTGCAGCCAGTAGGGTGAAAGGGTTGCCACGCAGTTCTCCACATCGGAGTAGATCACATGCGCTGTCATCACATGCTCCAGGTCGCAGGCGATCAGGCGCGCGAACGTGTCGGCCTCTTTCAGGATCGTATCCCGCGGAGCCGTCACCTCAGGCACCGCCACATGCGAATCGGCATTGGCGCGCCCATGGCCTGGAAAATGTTTGCCCACCCCTTCGATGCCGGCATCGATCAGGCCGCGCAGGCAGGCATCACCAAGGGCTGCGACGATTTCGACACGATTCGAATAGGCACGTTTACCGATAATGGCGTGGCCTTCGGCATGGAACAGATCGAGATCCGGTGCGCAGTTATGGGTGAAACCCAATGCTTTCAGCGCTAGGCCTGTTTTCAGGTTGTCCTCATACACAGCCTGAATGGCTGCACCTGCATCCTCCAGGCACATTGCTCCATATTCAGCTGGATGGAGGCGGCAGTTAAACGGGGTCCACGGAATACGGTTGACCCTGCCCCCCTCTTCATCGATGGCGGCCCATGTATCAGCCCCGGTGCATACCCGAACATCGTCCAGCAAAGCCTTTACCTGTTCAGGGCTATCGATGTTGCGGGCAAACAGAATCACACCCAGTGGTGGCCTCTCCTTCAGCCAGAGACGCTCCTGCTCTGTGAGCTGTAAACCCTGCAATCCGATAATCAGCTGTTTATTCATAAAATAAGATGCTCCCCAAACCACGGTCTGAAACCTGCACTTCAGATACCCCTCAATACAACCTGCCTGTGCACTGCACTACAAGTGCGGATAAGCAGACACTCGCTTGCATCCAAAACAAGGTGTTCACGCTTATAATATTAAAGAGCCTTTGATTTTGGCCGATATATTTATCATGTGGAGTCATTTTATAAGGCCCATCATGGGTGGTTTCTGAGAGCGACAAGGAAATCAATATCATGGAAATGCATAACCAACATATTTGAATGATTGTGGGATGTTAGAGGAAGCATGGTTCATATACCCGTAGCCCCCGCCGGGAGACGGCACACTGCAAACCGGTGGCATGTAGGCACTGAAGAGGAGTGACAGCTATCAGGTGCCCAAATTGAACGCTTCTGAAATTAAACTCACCCTTTTAAAGCATACGAGGGAACAACACATGGAAAATCAGTTTCGCGCACTCTTTCCTGAAAAGGCGACAACCTGGGTTTACCCATGATTGAATCAGGTTTTGACCGCGAATCAACGCTCGCGTTACTCTCTTTATGCAGTGAACTACCTTCACTGCCCGACCGCTTTTTGAAAATTCAGAAGGTCATCCAAGACTCGGACTCAGATGTGCAAGATCTGGCTGAGATCATTCGCAGCGACCAGGCAACCTCAACCATGATCCTTAAAGTTGCCAATTCAGTTGCTTTCAATCCAGCCAACATCCCTGTCGGCGAACTCAGCAAGGCTATTACCCGGCTAGGCTCACGTGAGACCGCACATATCGCCACCACGATGTCGCTGATGTATGGCATCTGTCTGCCCACAGGCATGGCTAATATCCGTGCATTCTGGACCCATGCTTTTGGTGTAGCCATGCTCTCCGAACACTTAGCCAAACAGTTCGACCCGAATCAGGAAAACTGCAGCCATGAACTCGCATTTATGACGGGTCTTTTGCACGATATTGGCCGGGTCGCCCTAGGCTTGCGCGTGGACCTCTCTTACTTTGAAAGGGAAACGGGACACCTTTATGGCGATGACTTGATTCAAGCGGAAGAAGATTACTATGGCATCAACCATAACGAAGCAGGCATGCATCTGTTACGCATGTGGAATTTACCTGAGGATATGTGTCTGGCTATCGGAGAAAGCCACAAGCCTGAATCTTTGTTTCTGGCCAAGCTTTGCAACACAGCAAAAAAATATGTACAAACACACCTTTCTGAATGCGCTGCACTTGAATGCATGTATGAAAAAGTCACCGAGTCGCTGGTGGAGAACCCTATAGACCTAGAGCCATTACCATAGTCTGGAGAAGGGGCTGCAACGAGCAACCTCCACACAGGTAATTGGGCTATCTGACCCCGACTGAGGTGACAGAAACTTGGAAACTCCACTGTAATAAAAGAAGTCCCCTCCAGTTATACTGTATTGCCTCCAGTAATGCTGTAGTATTGACGCCAGCCTTGCTGTAATGCCTGCCCCGCAACCAGAATGCGCCAAACAATGTGATGTTAAAAATGCCATGGAGATAAAGAGATGTTCCGAAAGTATTCGCTTTGTTTTTTAGCCGCGGCACTCTGTTTTCTTCCAACGCTTTCTCTGGCTGCCAATGACTCAGTCTCTTTACACTTAAGGTGGAAACACCAGTTTCAGTTTGCCGGTTTCTACATGGCTTTGGAGAAAGGTTATTATCGCGATGTTGGCCTTGAAGTAACACTGATTGAAGGCGGTCCGGATAAGTCATCTGTACAACATGTGCTGAACTCAAGGGGCGGTGCGTATGGCGTGACCGGTACCGGTGCAATGATAGAGCGCGCCGACGGAAAGCCAATTAAAGCTCTAGCTGTAATATTTCAACACTCCCCCTTGGCACTGCTTGTGACGAAAGATTCAGGTATTCGTACATTTTCAGATCTGCGCGGTAGGCGGGTCATGCTCCAGGAAGGTCAACAGAACTCAGATGTTATAGCAGCCCTGAAAGCCATAGGCATGACTGAAAAAGATATCATCCGGCAGAATATAAGTTATGACATTAATGATCTAATTACAGGTAATACAGATGCCTTCAGCTCGTATGTGACCGACCAGCCCCATCAACTGGATTTACTCGGCGTTTCCTATCACACGTTATCCCCAAGAACCCATGGCATAGATTTCTATGGCGATATTTTAATCACTTCGGATGAAGAGGTTCAAAAGCATCCGGAGCGAACAAGAACCTTCATACAGGCAAGTATACTTGGATGGAATTATGCCCTAGAGCATATGGATGAAACAATCGACCTGATCCTGGAGAAATACAACACTCAGAATTTCCCAAGAAGCCAACTTGTTTTTGAGGCAAAAGAGTCTGCCAAACTGATCATGCAGGATGTGGTCAAAATCGGTTACATGAACAGTCACCGGTGGGATCGGATTGCTGCTACTTATATAGACCAAGGTTTCATATCGCCTGACTATCAGGTTGCTGACTTCATATATCAGCCCGAAATTACATTTGCAGACTTATTAGGCAAAGACATGTGGAAATTTGCCGTGTTTTGCATGCTCCTCATACTTTTAATTGTGGGCTTGCATTCATTGCGCTTGCGAAGAGCCGTTCACAGCAGGGCCGTGGAACTACATAAAGAAAGAGAGCAGCTGCAGGAAAATGAGGCGAAACTGCGCGGCCTCTACGAACTGTCACCACTGGGGATTGCATTGACCGATATGAAAGGGTGTTACCTCGAGTTCAATCAAGCCTTCCAAGACATATGCGGTTACTGCCATGAGGAGCTTCAGACTCTTGATTACTGGACCCTGACACCAAAAAAATATGCTGAAGATGAGGCAAGGCAATTAGAGTCACTCCAGCAAACCGGTCGTTATGGCCCCTATGAGAAAGAGTATCTCCGTAAAGACGGCTCTTTGATTCCTATTCGACTCAACGGCCTGTTGATCAAGGACCATGAAGGCAGGGACTGCATCTGGTCCATTGTTGAGGACATCACTGAGCGCAAGCTTGCTGATGAACGGTTGCGTAAGCTGTCTCAGGCTGTCGAGCAAGCAGGCGAATCTGTCATCATTACCGATAAGCATGGGACGATTGAATATGTGAACAGTTCTTTTACAAGAATAACAGGCTATTTACCTAAAGACGTCTTGGGCAATAATCCAAGGGTCCTGAAAAGCGGAAATCAAAACCCGGAATTTTATAAGCTTCTATGGAACACCATCTCAAGCGGCAACATCTGGCATAGTGCAATCATTGACCGACGAAAGGATGGGAGCCAATACCCGGCATTGATGACTATCTCTCCCATCTTGAATGAGGGTGAAGAGATTACTCACTATGTAGGCATTCAACAGGACATGACGAACCATGAGGCCCTTGAAGAAAAGTTTCGCCAGGCTCAAAAGATGGAAGCGCTTGGAACTTTGGTTGGCGGTATCGCCCACGACTTTAACAACATGCTGGCAGGCATGACCGGCAATCTTTATCTGGCCAAGAAAAAAGTCGCGGATTCTCCTGATGTGATAGAGAAACTGGAAAATGTGGAAGCACTTAGCTTTCGAGCCGCCGAAATGATCAAGCAGCTGTTGGTCTTTGCCAGAAAAGGCAATGTTAAGATGACCCCTTTCGGTTTAACCTCTTTTCTTAAACAGGCATCCAAGTTGAGCGAGGCAAGTATTCCTGAAAGCATTAATATTCACTTTGATTATTGTCATGAAGAGCTTGTAATAAAGGGTGATGGCACCCAACTTCAACAAGCGCTCATGAATCTACTAAACAACTCCCGTGACGCATTAGAGGATGTACAGAATCCTACGATTACCGTGACGCTTGAAGAGTTTGAAGCTGACGAGAGCTTTATAAATAAACACCCTGACACCTGCGGCAGCCTATTTGCACATCTGACAGTTCGTGATAACGGCTCTGGGATAAGCGACACCGAAAAAGAACATATTTTTGAGCCCTTTTACACAAGCAAGGAGGTTGGAAGTGGAACGGGACTAGGGCTCCCCATGGTCTATGGGGCGATTCAAAGCCATGGTGGAATACTTGAAGTAGAAAGCGGTGTCGGAAGCGGAACTTCTATTCATATCTACCTCCCACTATTGGAGGAACATAAGATTGAGGTTATTTCTGAAGAGTATACTGAAGTGGTTCCAGGTAGTGGTGAGTTAATACTGATCGTTGATGACAATGCTGATATTCGAAAGACCAGCAAAGAGGTATTGGAAAAGCTGGGTTACCAGGTAATGGAAGCTTCAGATGGCCTTGAGGCAATCGAACAATTCACCACGAATCAGGACAGCATATCGCTGATCATCATGGACGTAGTGATGCCAAACTTGGGGGGGGTGAAGGCTTCAGAACGCATTAAAAAACTCCGTCCCGATGTGAAGGTGATTTTCGCTACCGGCTATGATAAAGATGAAACCCTGAAGGATGAAATGCCTGTAGATAAACACATGATTCTTTCCAAGCCTTATAACATTGTAAAACTCAGCCAATTAATTAGAGAACAGTTTAATTCGTAAGCAGATGATATGCGAAACCCAAGCCTCTTCTTCTGGCCGAAAGCGCTTATTCAGAAATTAATTAGAGCCGCCTCATTCCAATGGCACCCTGTTTTTTTTTGCCGCAAACCATATTCGGGTAACAAGCATATGAAGCTACCTACTAGGCCTAACTGAGTAGCTTCGAAATAGGGTCGGGAGAACTCATCAATAGAACAGCCCCGGTTACAACTGTGAGAAGCACGCCCACCCATATTACTTTCCACATGGGAGAAGCATTTTTAAACGCTCCGATAGCAACCGACAGAAGCGTGAGTCCAAGAATCGCCAATATTGCCAGCACCAAATAACTAACTAAATCCATACACCCTAACTTAACCCCTCATCATGCGATTGCAATCCCAATCCACTCTCACCTGATATCCATACGCACATCCAGTTTGTCGCGCAGGGCATCCCCCAGCAGGTTGACCGCCATCACCAGCGAAAAAAGCACCAGACCAGGCCAGACCACCAGAGAGGGAGAGACCAGCATCAGGCGGGTGCCTTCACGAATCATTGTACCCAACGATGCATCGGGGGGCTGCACACCAACACCAAGAAAGGAGAGCCCCGCCTCACCGATTATCACGGCGGCCAGTCCGAAACTCGCCTCGACCAGCAGGGGGGCAGCAATGTTCGGCAACAGATGGCGCACAGCGATATAGCCAACACCCGAACCGTTGGCGATGGCCGCTTCAACAAAAGGAGCCGACCTGAAGGAGAGAACCTGCGCCCGGCTAAGGCGGGCAAATCCAACCCAGCCGACAGCGACCAGTGCTATCACCAGATTCTCGATGCCGGGGCCGAGCATCGCAGCCAGTGCAATAGCCAGCAGTATACCTGGGAAGGAGAGTACAATATCTGCAAAGCGCATCAGCAGCGCATCGGTCCAGCCGCCCATCCATCCGGCAAGCATGCCCAACAAGATTCCGACCAGACTGCAGAACAGTACAACAACAACGCCAACCATCAGGGAGAGCTGCAGCCCCTCCGACAAACGGGCCAGCAGGTCACGGCCAAGCGCATCGGTACCGAGCAGGTGACCTGATCCCATAGAACCGAGCACGATATCAAGGTCAATGGCATGTCCATCCAGGCCACTGACTGCGGCTACAAGCAGAATCAGCAGCGGAAAGGCAAGGCAGAGCCCCGCCAGTCTCAATGCAACTTTAGACAAGTGCATCTCCCTGCAGCCAAGAATATTCCATTTGCGAATCTTCTAACCAACATTGCGCTGCCTCGGATCGAGCCATAAACCCAGCAGATCAGCCAGCAGATTGGCCAGCACGTAGAAACTGGCAATGACCAGCACACAACCCTGTACCAGTGGATAATCACGGCTCTGTATCGCCTCAATGGTCAGAAGCCCCAGTCCCGGCCAGTCAAAAACAGTTTCGGTAATCACCGCGCCACCCAGCACCGCCCCCATCTGCAGGGCAAACATCGTGACCACAGGAACTGCAGCAAGGCGTGCAGCATGCCGCCACCAGATTATCCGCTCGGAGAGACCAAAGGCGCGCGCCGTACGCGTGGCATCCATGCTCATCGCCTCAAGCCACGAGGAGCGGGCCATGCGCGACAACACAGCAGCAAGCGCAGTACCTAAAGTGATGGCAGGAAGCACAATCGACCCCGGCTGATCCATCCCTGATACCGGCAACCAGCCAAGGCCAACAGCGAAGAGCAGCATCAGTAGTGGCCCGAGCCAGAAATTGGGGATCGAAACACCGATCAGGGAAAAACCCATTGCCGCCACATCCTGGCTTTTGCCTGCATGCCTAGCCGCCCAGTACCCCAGAGGCAGCGCCAGCAGCACAGCCAGCAACAAACTCACAGAGGCCAGGTATGCCGTAGCTGGAATGCGCTCAACAATTCGGTCAAGTACCGGGCGATGATCGAGCAGACTATTGCCCCAGTCACCACCGACCAGGCCGACCAGGTAGTGGCTGTATTGGTAGAGCATCGGCTGATCAAGGCCAAGGGCGATACGTAACGCCTCGCGGTCGGCCTGCATGGCAGCTTCCCCCAGCAGGGCATCGACCGGGTCACCCGGCACAAGATGCAGAAGGAAGAAGACCAGTGTCGCCACACCCAGCAGCGTGGGGATGGCCTGAAATAGTCTGGTAAGCATGATTCGCCCGAACACACGGCCAGACTACCCCGGATTGCTTGTCTGACCAGCCCCTCTAAACAGCAGTTTAAGGCAGAAAGAGCCTTGCCTTCATTCGCCTCTGGAGACAGCTTGTCGCTTATGCAGACACAGCACTTTGACAGCGATGAGATTGCCAAGTTCGAAGCGATGGCCGAGGAGTGGTGGGATCCCACCGGCAAGTTCAAGCCGTTGCACAAAATCAATCCGATTCGACTCGATTATATCGACCAGCAGGTGAAACTCTCCAGCGCCACGGTGCTGGATGTCGGCTGCGGTGGCGGCCTACTGGCCGAAAACATGGCCGCACGCGGCGCAACCGTCACCGGCATCGACCGCTCCCCCAAGGCGCTTGGTATTGCACGCCTGCATAGCGAGAAGTCCAGCGTAGCTGTTGAATATGTGGAAAACGATGCTGAAACCTGGGCCAAAAGCCATGCCGAATTCTATGATGCCGTCACCTGCCTTGAGGTACTGGAGCATGTGCCCGACGTACCGCGCACCGTGGCTGCATGTGCCTCAATGATCAAACCGGGCGGCCACTTCTTTTTCGCCACCCTGAACCGCAATCCCACCTCCTACATCAAGGCGATTCTGGGTGCAGAATACATTCTCGGCTGGCTGCCCAAAGGGACGCACGAGTATGCCAAGTTCATCAAACCTTCGGAGATGAACAGCGCACTTCGCGGAGCCGGGCTTGAGATCAAGGAGCTGAAGGGTCTCTCCTATGCCATGCTGAGCGACCACTTCTCGCTATCGGATGACCTGTCGGTTAACTACCTCGGCTTCGCCATAAAACCGGCCTGACCACGCATTAACCGCCCCCCCCCAGCCAACTCGCCACTGCAGAGTGGACGGTTAGAAAATGTCAGATAGCTTGCCTCCCCATGCCACTGCTGCCCCGCCTGCTCCATATCGCCATCGCTCTCTCCCTGTCTCTTCTGGCAAGCAACGCTTTTGCCGCGCCCGTAGATATTGCTGCTGATGAGATTTCCCGTACTGCAGATGGTGTGATCGTTGCCAAAGGCAATGTAGTCATTAAAAGGGGAAGTGAAACCCTGAGTGCAGATGAGGTGCTCTACCGCAGCCAGCAGCAGATTCTGGAGGCGCGTGGCCATGTGGTGATCGAATCACCTCAGGCGACAATCCACGCTGAAGATGCCGTGATGCAGACCAACAGTAAAACCGGCAACCTGAACAAGGCAACGATCATACTTCCCGGGGGTGAACGACTGGTTGCCGAACGGGTCAGGCGCATTGATGACCAGCGATTTGAGGCCGAGGAGCTTACCTTCTCGGCATGTCCGATTGATGAGGAGTCGTGGCGGATCGCAGCCAGCAAAGCACTGCTGGACCAGGAAGATGGCAGCCTGACTACGCACCACGGAACCTTTGAGGTCTGGGAAGTTCCCGTGTTTTACACACCATGGTGGCAACAACCGCAACGCCGCAAATCGGGACTTCTCATGCCCACTGTCGCTTCTGGAAAAAGGCGCGGCACGGAAGTCGCCGTGCCACTCTATCTGGCAATGGACCCGAACTGGGACCTCACGTTAACCCCCCACTGGATGAGTGCGCGCGGTGTAATGAGCGATGCCGAGTGGCGACATATTTCAGGATGGGGGCACGAGAAAATCCATGGCGCTATCATTGATGACACTTTTGTGAATAAACAGCGCTATCATTATGATGGAGAGGTTCACTGGAAACTGCCCGCAAACCTCGCTTTCGATGCTGAGGGTAATTATGTAAGTGACCCCGATTACCTGGCTGATTATGCCACAGAGGAAAGTATCAGCGCCCGTTACCTGAGCAGCCACGCCACCCTATCGCAGGGGATCGCCTTAGATGGCCTCACAGGCAACTGGCTACTGCAGGCCCGCCACCAGCAGAATCTGCTTCTGGCAAACAACAAAACCACACTGCAGATCCTGCCAAGAGCAGCAAGTAACATGCAGTGGGAAGTGACCCCGAACCTTCTTTTTCACCTTGATCAGCAGACCACGCGTTTTGACAGAAAAATAGGTGTAGATGGCTGGCGCATGGATCTGCACCCCTACATTGAGATCCCATGGCAGCTTGCAGGGGGCGGTATTTCTGCGAACCTGCAGTTCGGCAGTCATCACACCCGTTACTGGCTGCAGCAAACTAACCTCGCCGACAGACTTCCTACCCGTTCAACAAAAGAGGCCAGTCTGGAGATTCGCAGTGATTTCGAGCGCATCAGTAGCGAGCGCACCTGGCGGCACACCCTTTCCCCGATTCTGCGTTATGACTATATCGATGCCCCTGACCAGAGCACACTGCCCAATTTTGATTCGGGCTTCGGACAACTGACATGGAGCAGTCTGCTCTCAGGCAATCGTTTTGCCGGTTTCGACCGCATTGAGAAGAGCAATCGCATCAGCATGGTACTGGAGAGTCGCCTGCAACATAAATCCGATGCGGAACAGGCAGCCCGGGACCTTCTCATTCTCCGCGGTGGTGCCTCTTACGATCAGCGTAGGGTAAGTGTCGACCCCGCCCTGCAGGCAGCACCAACGCGCCCCTTCTCCAACCTTCTCGCAGAGGCCATCTGGCATCCTGCAGCTGGATTCCATCTATCCGCCAGAGGCCAGTACAACCCGGCTGACCGCTACTGGGCTACAGGCCATGCCAATGCAGGCCTCTACAGCTCCAGCGGCAACGCTCTGAATATTGGTTATGCTTATACCGATTCAAGGTACACCACCAGAGCACAAACAATCAGCGCAAACGGCAGCCTTCGCATAACCGATCGCTGGCATGTTGCTGCCAACTGGCAGTACGACACCCTGTTGAAACTCTCCCAGCAGACCTCAGTCGAACTGAAATATCAGCACCCATGCTGGACTATGGGCGTTGAGGGATATCGCACCAACCGCCCCACAGGAACAAATGCTGCAGCCAGCTATGGCTTCCGAATCTTGCTTGAATTCAAGGGACTCGGTAGCGTCGGTTCGTGATAGTTCCCCTTACTTCCCAGCACTGGAAGTAAGGCTTCATAAAGCCCATCAACCGGAAAATTCAGCACTCTCATTCCGCTGATTTAAGCCGTTCGCAACAAACACCCAGTGGAGGTTCCATGCGTTTCACCATTTTGCTGACAGCGATACTGATGACAGTCTCAGCCGCCAGGGCGGAAACCTTTGACTCGATCGCAGCAGTCATCAATCACGAAGCGATCTCCTGTTACGATATTCAGCGTGAGACCAACGATGCGCTTAAACAGCTGAAAGCCAGCGGTGCTGAGCAACAGGCCTCACGCGCAGAGATAGGCCGCCGCATTCTGGAGAGCAAAATCGTCAATACCCTCCAGCAGCAGGAAGCAGCCAAGCTTGAACTCACTGTAAGCCATGAAGAGGTTGAGCAGGCCGTTCAGAATACAGAGCGCCAGAACAATCTGATGCCGGGCCAGCTTGAACAAGCACTCGCCATGCAGGGCATGGATTTTGACGAATACAAAAACAAACTTCGGGATCAGATTCTGGTCGGTAAGCTGATTAATGTTGCTGTGCGAAGTAAAGTAAACATCAGTGAAGAAGCACTACGCGAATACCACCGTAAACACCTGGCCAATCCAAAACCACGTAGGGAAGTGCAGCTGGCCCAGATATTCATCCCTCTATCCAGTGAGCCATCTCCTGCAGAGGTCACCCTTGCTCGCAACAAAGCACACGACATCCATGCTCAGCTATCCGCCGGAAAGGCGTTCAGGCAGCTGGTGGCACTTTACTCCGAGTCTCCAGAGCGCCAGCAGGACGGCATCATGGGCTGGTTCATGGAAGGCGGTATTTCTCAGCGTTTCACCCCTGCACTGGAGCTGCCTATTGGTGCTGTTACTCACCCCATAAGGTCCCCTTCTGGCTTCCATATTCTTAAAGCAGTGCAAGAGCGCTGGAAGGAGCCCGAAGCTACAGGCGAAAGCTATGACGAGGTCCATGCCAGGCACATTCTGCTTCAGATCCCCTCCTTCAGTGATGACAAAACACGTTTAAAGATTCGCCAGCGTGCGGAGAGAATTGCCGTTGCGATGAACGGTGCCAGCGACGAGGAGTTCATCGCTCGTGCCAAGGAGTCCTCACAAGGCCCCAGCGCCAGCCAGGGTGGTGATCTCGGCTGGTTCCGACGTGGTATGATGGTTCCTGTCTTTGAGGAGAGTGCCTTTGCGCTTAATGCAGGAGAAACCAGTGGTGTTGTCGAGTCCAGCTTTGGACTTCACATTATACGCACCGTTGCCAAAAGACATGTTGACCCGAACTCACTGGAGGCTCACCGGGATAATATCACGCAGATTTTGACCAATGTTGATATGCAGGAGAGGCTTCCCCGCTGGATTGAAGGACTGAAGTCCAGCGCCAATATCGAAATCCGGGACTGCAGCAGCCTTGACGCCCTGCCGCTGCCAGCCGAGCCAAAATCTCCAACTCAGAAATCTGCGCAGGATGCTCCTGGCACCACTGAAAAATAGCGCACGCCGATGAAGCCTTATTTAATTACTGTCGGAGAACCTGCCGGCATTGGCCCGGACTGCATCATCCGCGCCCTGTCAGACACCCCTTCGGCTTTTCAGGACTGTATTGTTGTCTCCCCATCCTGCTGGTTGGAGGAGCGCGCTAAAAGTATCAATATAAAGCTAAGCTTCAAAGAGTTTTTCTCTTTAAGTGAAGCTGAGAAATATGAAACTGAGCAACACCAAATACGATGCTGGAACCCTCTTGCCAGCACCCCATGCGGCCCAGTCACTGCTGGAGCACCTTCGCCATCCACAGCTCTGGCGGTCATTCAATGTATAGAGAGTGCGACAATAGCGTGCCTGAATGACCGGGCCGCTGCGCTGGTGACCGGCCCGATCGAGAAGGCAATCCTGAAAGCCCAAGGGTTTCAATTCCCTGGCCACACCGAATTCCTCGCCCACCTCTCCCGTCCGCAAGAGTTACACGAAACAGACCCAATAGATTTTGTCATGATGCTGGCATCAGAAACGTTGCGTGTTGCGCTGCTCACCACCCACATGGCACTCAGCAAGGTCCCGGGCTCACTCTCCATTCAGGCGACCCTCGACTGCCTGCGCATTGTCCACCATGACCTGAAAGAACGCTTCGGCATTACTGAGCCCAGGATTGGGTTATGCGGACTTAACCCTCATGCTGGCGAGCAGGGTCACTTTGGCAGTGAGGAGCTGGAGATTCTCGGGCCAGCAGCATCTATTGCCACCTCAGAAGGGATCAATGTCTCCGGCCCTTTTCCTGCTGATACCCTTTTCTCTGCAACCAACAGGAAAAACTTCGATGCCATTGTATGCTGCTACCATGATCAAGCTCTGATTCCGATCAAAGCCTTAAGCTTTGGCGATGCAGTTAATATCACGCTCGGCCTGCCATTTGTACGAACCAGTGTCGATCACGGCACTGCGCTTGACCTTGTCGGCAAGGAGAACGTATCTTCATCAAGTCTTCTCGCCGCCATTGCCATGGCCAAGAGAATGACTCGTCACGCATAAACGCAGGAGGTGGATATGCAGATCAATGAACTTGCAGGCCAGCTGCTACTAGCCACCCCATCCCTGCATGATCCCAGCTTTGCCGATACAGTCGTGCTCGTATGCCATCATGATGGTGAAGGCGGCATGGGATTGATTATCAATCGCCCGCAGCAGATCACTGTTCCCGATGTCCTTGAAGACCTCGGCATTGAAATTGAAGGGGAAACTCCGTCGAATGCAGCAGAAGAGGCAGGGATTCAGCATGTTTTTGAAGGAGGGCCTGTAGATTCATTTCGTGGCTTTGTGCTGCATGACAGCTGGCATATTTACGAATCGACCATGCAGATATCTGAAGAGCTGAACCTGACCTCATCCCGTGATGTACTGGAAGAGCTGGCACGCGGCGAAGGCCCCGAACACTACATGCTTATCCTCGGCTATGCGGGCTGGGGAGCAGGGCAACTCGAACAGGAGCTGACTGACAATGACTGGCTTATTGCACCTTCCAGCCGCCATATTGTTTTTCAGGAGCCTCCGGAGCAGCGATGGGCATTTGGCGCACGTTGCATGGGCATTGATCGCCGGGAGCAACTCTCAGATCAGATCGGCCACGCCTAGATTCTGCCCCTATTCTGAAACTCAGCCCGCCTTTTCTATAATCGAGTCGTCAGCAAACCCTCGTATTTATCGCCTGCACCAATGCATTACCAACACTCTGCATCAACTCCTCATCGGAGGCCTCAACCATGATACGCAATTTCGGCTCAGTGCCTGACATGCGAACATTTACTCGCCCCTCACTGCCAAGACTCTCTTCAGCATCACGGATGAGTGCCTGAACCTGGGTATCAGCCAGCACATCCCGGCGTTCAGGCATGACAATATTCCACAGCTTCTGGGGGAATAGCTCCATGCCCGCAGCCATCTCCGAGAGCTGTTTCTGCTGTTCGGTCATCGCCGTAAGCAGCTGCAGCGCTGTCATCAGGCCATCACCGGTCGTATTGTGGTCAAGCAGGATCATATGGCCGGACTGTTCACCACCAAGATTGCATCCTTTATCGCGCATCATCTCCAGCACATAGCGGTCACCCACATCGGCCCGGAACATCTCCAGCCCCATGGAACCAAGATATCTCTCAAGCCCCATATTGCTCATGAGGGTGGTTACAACCCCGCCGCCACTCAGCTGTCCGTGACGATGTTCGTGCTCGGCAAGGATTGCTATCACACGGTCACCGTCGATAATCTGCCCATTCTGATCACAGGCGATCAGGCGGTCCGCATCACCATCAAGAGCCAGCCCCACATCTGCCCCGCTCTCTACCACACGGCGTATCATGTGCTCTGGATAGGTTGATCCGCACTCCCGATTGATATTATAACCATCCGGCTCGACGTGCATGCTGATCACATTGCACCCCAGTTCATGCAATATCCGGGGTGCAACGTCATAGGCTGCGCCATTGGCGCAGTCGACAACGACCTTCAAGCCATCAAGGCGCAGCCCTTTAGGCAAGGAGCCTTTGAGGAACTCTATGTAACGGCCACGTGCATCATCGACACGCGCAGCCTTACCGATCTCCAATGCAGGCGGCAGTGGTGGCAGTGCATCCAGACACGCCTCAATCTCAAGCTCCACCTCATCAGGCAGCTTGAAGCCATCTGCGGCAAAGAACTTTATGCCATTATCGCCAGCGGGATTATGCGATGCGGAGAGCATCACACCCGCATCAGCCCTGAGGCTGCGGGTCAGGTAGGCCACTGCAGGGGTCGGAACCGGCCCAACCAGCAACACATTCATTCCCTGAGCAGTCAATCCGGCACAAAGTGCTGATTCAATCATATAACCGGAAAGGCGCGTGTCCTTACCGATAAGAATATGCGGCTTATGATCCAGATGACGGGTAAGCACATGACCCGCAGCACGACCCAAAGAGAGGGAAAATTCAGCAGTCATCGGCGTCTTGTTTACGGTTCCCCGCACACCGTCGGTTCCAAAGTAACGCCTCATTTCTTTCCTCCAGTTAAGTCATTGGGAATCACAGGTGCCTCTATTTGAAGAAGCTCACCCTTCACTTCAATCTCTACCTTGCTGTCCACCAGCCGAATAGCTTTACCGGACGGGCTCTCAACACCCGTTTTCACTCTGAACAATCCGTTCTTTAACTCTGGCCTGATCGGAGTGGTTTCAACCTTACTCAAGCTGTCCAGCCACACTTCCGGCCCTGCCAACTCAACCTCAATGGGCACAATTGAGACCAGCCTCACCTTCCAGCCTTCAGGCAGCTCAAAGTGGGCATGCAGTGGCATTGAGCGCGTGATGACCCTGTCCACCTGCAGCTCAATCCGGTCAGGCTGCACCTTCTCAATACGCACACCTGCAGGCACCGCCAGTGCTGTCAGCTGAAGAGACCTAGCCACAACACCCGGCGTTGTAATATCGGAGACATCCAGTGGCATGGTTAACGCCTTCTGGCGCAGATCCTTCAACCGGCTCTGTAGCCCTTTAACCGTCACGCGGACATGATCAGGCAGGTCGTTTACAATCACCATGTCAGCAGGCAGTCCCTCAACCTGCAACGGAACTTCAAGGCTTGCAGAGCCTTCACCCTGGCCATGCACCTGCAGCCATAGCGCAACAGAAATAATCATTGCCCAGAGATGCAGCTTATAACTGCGCAAGAACCCCATTAAGACCATCAGGCTTTACCCACACTCTGGCCAGGAGCAGCCGCTACAGAGGAGAGCTTCATGTTAAGTGCCTGGCGCATCTCAAGGCTGCTCATTGCAGCACCGATCTGCCCCCCTTCAACCAGATGCACCTGTCCTCTCTCCTCGGAGACAACGACAACAAGAGCATCTGTCTCCTCGGAAAGCCCAACTGCTGCGCGGTGGCGTGTGCCATAATCACCAGGCACGGCATTGGCCTGGGCCAGTGGCAACAGAACACGTGCAGCTACAATGCGACCGCCATGTGCATCCCTGCAGACAATCACGGCACCATCATGCATCGGCGCATCAGGACAGAACAGCGCCTGAACAATGTCGGGACGAAGCGGCGCATCCAGCTCCACACCCGACTCAAAAAGGTGCCGCAACCCGGTCTCACGCTCAATCACTATCAAGCCACCCCAGCCACGATGCACCAGAGAAAAGGCAGACTCAACAAGTGCCTCAAGTACCTCATCTGTTGCCAGGCTTGTCGAGGCAAGCGGATTTGCCGCCACACGCATCAGTGCACGACGAATCTCTTGCTGAAACAGAACGACAAGAATCACCATAAATGCTGAGAAAAAGTGGCCGAACATCCACTCGACGGTAAACAGACCAAAGGCACGAGCCAGCTGATAGGTCAGCGCCACAATGGCAATGCCGATCAGCATCTGGACGGCGCGCGTCCCCCGAATCAGGCGCAGGAAAAAGTAGACGACGACGGCAACCACTGAAACATCCAGCAGGTCTACAAGTCCAAATTGCCAGCTATCCATTTGTTCGAACATCCATCGCTTCCATATCCCTCAGAATAGATGCATCAGGGCCGGTTGCAAGCGTGGAAAGCGCAGATGCCATCCTGATTGCTCTTGCCTGCAGAGAAACATCATGTACTCGCACAATGTCAGTGCCCTGCAGGATACCAATGGCTCCGGCCACTGCAGTTTCGATCTCCCGATCTTCGACAGGACTACCGGTTAGCTGCCCTATAAACGATTTGCGCGACACACCGAGAAGAACAGGCATAGAGAAGCGCCTTTTGAACTCGGAGATCCCCCGAATCAAAGCCAGATTATCTTCCAGACGCTTGCCAAACCCGATCCCCGGATCAAGCAGGATCGATGATTCAGCAACACCTGCCTTCAGACAGGATTCAATCCGCTGCTCAAAAAAAAGAGCAACCTCATCAAGCACACCACTGTATTTGGGGTTCTGCTGCATTGTTTCAGGGGCTCCCTGCATATGCATCAGACATACATCCACACCGCTCTCAGCAACCACCCGCAAGCTATCTGCATCATGGATCAGGGCGGAAACATCGTTGACCATCCCAGCGCCCGCCTCAACGGCCTGAGACATCACCTCAGCCTTCATGGTATCGATAGAGACAAGACAGCCGGCCGCTACCAGCCCCTTTACAACCGGAATCACCCGCTGCAGCTCATCCTCAAGCGCCACCGGCCTGGAGCCCGGCCGGGTCGATTCGCCACCGACATCAACAATGGCAGCACCAGAGGCCTTCATAGTCAGACCATGCGTTACAGCCTTTTCCACATCAACGAAGCTACCTCCGTCCGAAAACGAATCGGGGGTGCAATTAAGCACCCCCATAATCCAAACATCACCATTGGCAGGACGTTGCCAGCGCGAAGTCATTAGCTCGCCTGTCCAGCCTCACCGTCGGACGGCTTGCTCTCTTTGCTATCCTCACCAATATCCACCTTGGCAGATGGCTCATGTGGTGGCGCCTTCGGAGATGAGGGTTTCTGCTCAAACTCCTTGATCAGCAAAGGCTCTTTGCCCTCCATGATGCGATCAATGTCGGTCGTATCAAGGGTCTCATATTTGATCAACCCCTTAGCCAGCAGGTGCAGCTGATCCATATGATCTTCGAGAATCTTCTTGGCACGGTTGTAGTTCTCTTCAATCAACTGGCGCACCACGATATCGATCTTGCGCGCAGTCTCTTCCGAGATATTGGTCTGACGGGTGATTTCACGCCCCAGGAACGGCTCATGTTCACGCTCACCGTAGACCATCGGCCCCATTTCATCCGACATGCCCCACTGGGTCACCATGTTGCGAGCCAGCTGTGTTGCTCGCTCGAAATCATTGGATGCGCCGGTAGTCATCTGCCCCAATACCAGCTCTTCACCAAGGCGCCCACCCATCATAATGGAGATCTGGTCACGCAGGTACTCCCTATCATGGTTGAACTTATCCTCCTCCGGCATCTGCATGGTAATACCCAATGCCTGACCACGAGGAATAATGCTCACCTTATGCACCGGGTCTGCATGTTTCAGGTACTTGGCCACCAGCGTGTGCCCAGCCTCATGGTATGCCGTCGTTTCCTTCTGATCATCGGAGATCAACATGGAGCGACGTTCAGTTCCCATCATTACCTTATCTTTTGCCGTTTCAAAATCGGCACGAGTCACCTTATCACGATCAAAGCGGGCAGCATTCAACGCCGCCTCATTGACCAAGTTGGCCAGATCCGCACCCGAGAAGCCAGGCGTACCACGCGCCAGCTCTTTGGTATCAACATCACTGGAGAGTGGAACCTTGCGCATATGAACCTTCAGGATCTGGTCGCGACCCAGCAGATCCGGACGCGGCACAACAACCTGACGGTCGAAACGACCCGGGCGCAGCAGTGCTGGATCGAGTACATCAGGACGGTTGGTAGCAGCTACCAGAATAACTCCTTCATTGGATTCAAAGCCATCCATCTCAACCAGCATCTGATTCAATGTCTGCTCGCGCTCATCATTACCACCACCGATACCAGCGCCGCGATGACGGCCCATGGCATCAATCTCATCCACAAAGATAATACATGGAGCACTTTTCTTGGCCTGCTCGAACATATCACGCACACGTGAGGCGCCCACACCAACAAACATCTCCACAAAGTCTGAGCCTGAGATTGAGTAAAATGGCACCTCTGCTTCACCGGCAATAGCGCGCGCCAGCAAGGTTTTACCTGTACCCGGAGGGCCCACCAGCAATACGCCTTTAGGAATCTTTCCACCCAGCCTGGTGAATTTGGAAGGATCGCGCAGGAATTCGATCACCTCTGTGACCTCCTGCTTGGCTTCATCACAACCAGCAACATCTTCAAAGGTTACCCGGGCAGTATTCTCATTGAGCAGCTTGGCCTTGCTCTTGCCGAAACCCATAGCGCCGCCTTTGCCGCCACCCTGCATCTGGCGCATAAAGAAGACCCAGACAGCAATCAGCAGCAGCATAGGGAACCAGGAGATAAGCACCGAAAGAATAAATGGCACCTCATCCTCAGCTTTCACATTTACCACAACATGCTGATCGATCAGGCGCTGGGTAAGCGCTGGATCGTTTGCGGGAATGGTTACATCGTAATTTTTCAACTCACCAGAGTTGTCACGATACTGGCCGATAGCCTGATTTTCTCTAAGGTTGGCCGACTCGACCATGCCCTTATCCACCTTTTCGATAAAGGTAGAGTAAGCCATTTTGTTTGCCTTCGTCATTGGCGCCGAAAACATGTTGAACAGGCTCATCATCGTCACACCAATAACCAGCCACAGTATTAAATTCTTACTCATTCAATCTATCCTTTTTATCCCATATGGGGGATGAGTTTCAAACCATTTTCCCTTATCAGCGGGATGAATTCCAAACTATTTATCCCTTAGCCGTGGGATGAATTTCAAACCATTTCACGCAAGCGTCATTAAATTGCATGAAAAGAAGATTAAAAACCATAATATTATCTTCGTCTGTTCAATAGGGGCGCAAGATCCCGGATTCAACCTCTGACAGGCATCAGCACGAAGGGTACCCTGAAAAAAAAGCCCGATCATCCATGATGACATGCGCAAACTGACGTTGTCGGCAGCAGATGCAAGTCTCCTTTCCTCCGCTGCAGTCGGCAGCCGGAGAGGTCGAGCCCACCGCGTCCATTGCGAGAAGTCCACTGCTCCACCAGCACAATATGCCTGCGCCCTGGCGTCACCCCATCGCCAAGTGCAGTGGCCATCATCCGCTGCAGCACTCTGGCACGAACCGCTGCCGGACAGTCAACCCACTGTCTCCATGAGAGCCTCACCACACCATCATTATTTTTTGCCGGGCTGCTACTGTTTTTCAGAACCACATCCGCGCCTGCGTCCAGATGCACTGCAACTCGCTCAGCCTGCTTCTGCCAGCGCATAAACAGCAGTTCAGGAGCCACGCCAGCAGCAGCCATGCGTGGGAAAAGGCCGTGCCGAATGCGGTTGCGCCAGATACTCATGTCGCTATTACTGGGGTCTTCGAACCACTCTGCCCCCGCCAGCCTCAGAGCTTCACGCAGCTCTGCCCCTGAAACATGCAGCAGCGGGCGCACAATTCGCAGTCCATGATGCATCCGCTCCTGCTGCATGCCGCGACAACCTCCGGCCCCCGCCCCCTGCAGCAATCGCATACATACCGTTTCAGCCTGATCGTCGAGCTGATGGGCAAGGCAGAGCGTTGTTACATCAAGCTCACTACTCCACCGCAAAAACTGCTCTAACCTTCCGCGCCGCGCCTCTGCCTCGCGATTCGCTTCTCCCGCGGCGGAAAGTCTGGCGCTATAAAAAGGAATGCCCCATCGACTTGCCCGCCCTGCAAGGATCGCACTCTCATGCCGGGAGGAATCGCGCCAACCATGGTCAACGTGCCAGGCAACAACGTCATGGCCGGAGACCTTCAGGGCTAGCAACAGGGCTGTTGAATCGGCACCGCCTGACCAGCCAACGGCAACCTTGTGCGGTAGAACAGAGCGATTGGAGCCGCCTAACCATCCTGCAAACCTTGTGGACATTCTCTCCAGGTTCATTGCCAGCGCGCCATACCTTTTTCAACGATCAGTCGGGCCGCATCTGTGCACCCATCGAGAAGTTCGTAAAGTTCGACATCCACACCTCCCAGATTTGGCCTGCCCACCTTCATCAGCAGCAGTGGAGGCCCACCCTTTTCAGCAGACCTTTGAATCGCCAGCAACTCCAACCCACACAGCGGCAAACGGAAACCGTCAAGCACCCCCTCCACCTGAGAGGCAGTGGGTCGATACTCATAAATCTTCGCTTTATGGCGCAGTGCGCCGGTCAACTCTTTCATCGCCGATGCGGTCAAAGCAATGCCTGCGTTATAGAAAATCTGTACAGCTTCCCCCGAGCCGATGTTGATCGACTCGACATTCACACTGCCAATCGGTCGCTGATTCAGCATCTCGTCACGAGCCCGAATCATGTGCGCCACGCCTGCATCCCTGGCAATGCCCGCCTCAACCTGAGACACCGCCAACGAGAAGACGATGCGATGCGCGCCTGATTTAGAATGTTTTATTTCACTGAAAGCCCACTCGCCAGTCATATCCATGCACATTGTCACTTTTGGAAGGCTGTCTGTTCCGCCCCCTGCATCCGCCCCTCCGACAAGATCCAGGTGGAGCAGGCGCAACTGTTCACGTAGCTGCAGTGCTGCATCTATAAGGGACAGAATCGAGCCGCGCAGCATACATCCAGAGCCAGAGCACTCATCGAGGAACAGGTCATCCCTGCCCTCAACTATCGCAAAGAAACCGGGCATAAAGCGATCATCAAGGAAACGGGAGGTCTTGAAACCAGTCAGCGTACATACTCGCGCCAGATAGTCCGACCACTCCACCCGCATGCAGCCATGTCGCAGAGAAAGCGTCCGGCCACTGTGCAGCGCCTTGGTGACATCGGACTGGATCAGCACCAACTCTCCCTCCAGCCACGCCTCTATCAGTCGTTTTTCACCATCGGCATTCCGGCCGCCACGCAACCCTGCCTGCGCCCTCACCTCGCTGATGCCGACTAACCCTGTACGCTGTTTTCCTGGAGATACCAGATCTGCCTTGCAATCCATCCACGAGCTTTCCGCCTTGCGGCGAGCAACCTCAACCCGGACATCCTCTTCGAACACCCTGAATGCCATCAGCGTGATCTTATCTCGCAGCCATGGCTCATCACCATTTTTGGCTGCCCTGCCTCCCTGCAGCTGCGTCAACAGCCATACAGCTACCGGCTCATCGCTGTTGGCTTGCAGGTTGGCAAGCGCAGCCGCATCCAGCTTCACCTGCCCGCCCAGCAGTTGATCCAACCGCTTGGCATCAAGCACCCAACGCATCCATCCACCATGCCCGCTTTTCATCGCCAGCTTCCAGAGCGACAGTCGCGCCCAGGTACGCCGCAACAGATGCGCTCCCATCTTATCCCTGGCCAGCAGTGATAAAATGCCACCGTCATTCCTAGCTCCGACTTTATCGCTCAGATAGCGCATCTGAGGCACTATTTCCGGCTCCAGGCCGTAGATTCTGATCAATCGACTATCGTCCGCCAGAAGCGTTGAAGCGGGCTGATGGCGCAAGAACACCATTGGCGTCACAGGCAGCATCATCGCTTCATAGTTTGATATTCGCGCCACCTCCACAACACCTTCGAGATAGCGTTTGAGAAACTCCTGTAGCGCCCAGACATAGAGTCCGCCAACCACGCAGAGCATGACATGGTTGGTGGTCGCGCCCTCCTCGTCTGGAAGCGCGGCAATGGCCGTCCTGATCAACCGCAGAAGCAACACGTTCACGGCAGGAACCCATGGGGCCGCATCGGCTTGATCCTGCTTCCAACCCTGCTCCCAGAGCACCTCGCAAACATTCAGAAGAGCAGCAGCCCCCTGCTGCTCGGCACACCAGTGGTGCAGCAGGTCGCGCGAGAGGTGCGGATTCTGCTTGCGCAGATAGGCCACCATCGCACGAACCTTGGCATCCATCGGTGGCAGCGTATGCGCTGAGACCTTTTCACCGCGAACCATGTACCGGACAGCATAATCCTGAAGCCTGCGCAGCGAAATCTTGAGCGCATTCTCGACATCAGCCTGAACAGCAAAGGGAATATATTCTCCGGCATCCCGTCCGGCCATGTGGATCGGCAGACGCCGCACCTCCACAGCACAGTGATCAGCAGGCCTCTCCTGCCTGTTCAGAACAGGTGTATACCAGCTCCAGCGGAAGTCAAAGTAGTCAGGTGAAATCATAGGCTTGGCAGTTTCCTTATATTTCATTAGATAATCAAGGCGCGATAGCCTTTCACATGGGGCAGACAAATCCATAGATGGACTTTTCCGGTAACATGCTAGCATTGCCCCATGCCAGCTGCTTTACACACCATTGCCAAGCTCACTTTACCCCTGATGCTTCTTTTGACAGCGCCATTCATGGTTTCTGCTGCAGAGATCGCAGCCACACTACCGCCATTGGCTGGCCTGGTAAAAATGCTGGATAATAAGGCTGAGGTCATGTGCCTGCTGCCAACCGGCGCTGATCCACACCATTTCCAGATGCAACCGCGCACCATTGAAAAACTGGCCAAAAGCCGACTGTTGATTCGCAGTTCATTCGATGATGGCGGCTGGCCACTACCGCCCAACCATGAAAATGTGCTCGATATCTGGCCGGACAAGGATCACGGATGGGTGAGCCCGAAAGAGGTGCGCCTGATCCTGCCCCACATTGCCAATGCCCTGATCAAACTGGATCCGCAACAAGAAGTTTCGCTTAACAGCAACTTGAACAAGGCTATCGCCATCACCTTTGCGATTGAAAAGCAGTGGCAAAAGGCATTGGAGCAGGTCAGGTCATCAGGTGTGATTATGCAGCACCCCTCATGGAGACGACTGATGGTTGATATGCAGGTACCTGTTTTGAATGTACTTGAGTCCGGACATCACGGTCATGAACATGGCCCGCATGCACTTGATGACTCACTGCATCAACTTGAGGAGCATCCAGGAGCCTGGCTGATCAGCGATGCAGGGCACACCAATCGTGCGCTGGACTGGCTGAGACAACATAGCTACCAAGCCCCCCATCATATCACACTTGATGCATTGGCTGACTGCAACACAAGCTGGGATCAGCTGATGCTGCAAAACCTGCAGCAGGTTTCTGAGCAGCAATGAGCACAAGCATCGTTAAAGTCAGCCACCTTCGTTTCGGTCCAACAAGCAAGCCTATCCTTGATAATATCAGCCTGGATGTAGAGGCGGGTCACTTCATGGGCATCGTTGGTCCTAATGGTGCTGGCAAAAGCACGCTAATCAACATCATTGCCGGACTCACGCATCCAGATGGCGGCCATATCGACCTGATGGGCGAATGCCTGACGCGTTACAGCCGCCACCGCCTGCTTAAACAGATCGGATTCCTGCACCAACTTCATGATCATCAACCAAGGCTACCGATGCGTGTATCCGACGTGGTCGCCATGGGACTGCCCAATTATGCCATGCCATGGAGCTGGGGTAACAATCAGCGCGCGGTCATGGAGGCGCTTGCCCTTGTCGATATGGAATCACTGGCAGGCAACGATTTCCGTCAACTCTCCGGCGGCCAGAGACAACGCGTGCGCCTTGCTCGCGCACTGGTCAGAAAACCAAAACTGCTACTGCTTGATGAACCATCTGCAGCGCTGGACAGTGTGAGTCAGGATCGGCTGTTCCGCCTGCTGCGCAGGCTTTGCGATGAGACTGGCATGTGTGCGATCATGGTGGAGCATGATATTGCTGCCATCAGCTCCCATGTCGACTCGGTAGCCTGCCTGAATCGCCAGATTCACCACCACGCCATGAAGGGAGAGAACATTCCCGATGATATCTGGCGTGCGATGTATGGTGAACATATTCAGATTGTTGCCCATGATGCCGGCTGTATCGGCTGCTCCCCCGACGCGGATGGCGACCATCACCATGATTGATCTGCTAAGCGACTTCCTCAGCAGCCCGGTGATGGCTGCCAGTCTGCTGCCAGCACTGCTGATTGCCGTGGTCACCGCCTCCATGTCGGTGATGGTGATGGCGCATCGATTGTCATTTCTCACCGTCGGCGTTTCGCACGCTTCACTGGCAGGCCTTGGTATCGCTGTATCGCTATCCCTACCACTGCTTCCCATCGCCACTGTATTTTCCGTTGCTATCGCCCTGCTGCTGGCGCTGATGCCAAAACGTCAGGGAATCTCAGAGGATGCGGGCACAGGCATTCTGTTTGCAGGTGCCATGGCACTCGGCATCGTGCTGATCTCCACCGCCACCACCACGCGCGTGGATCTGTTCGGACTGCTATTCGGTAATATTCTGACTGTATCTGCGAATGAGAGGCACTGGCTCTATTTTCTCGGCAGCCTGATTCTTATTGTCATGCTGCTGGCATCGCGCGCCTGGTGGAGTATCGCATTTGATGCGGTCACAGCTGAGGCCTCGGGGCTTCCGGTCGGCGCGCTGCGCCTGCTGCTTTACGGTCTGGTCGGATTGACCGTCATCCTCTGCGTCAAACTTGCCGGCATTGTTTTAACGGCAGGGCTGATGGTACTGCCCGCCGCCTGTGCCTGGCTATGGGGCAGATCACTGTCCGGTCTGTGGTTACTGTCGGTTGGATTCTCGGTTGCGGGCACATGCGCAGGACTGATCTGGTCCTATGCATATGAATGGCCTTCCGGCGCATCGGTTGTACTGGCACTATGCGGCCTCTTCGTGGGCAGCTGGACCATCAAGGGAATAACGACAGCTACCAGAACACAAAAGTAATTCGGATGGCAGCCTATGGCTGCGTGGAAGCAGTGTGCAGATCACTGCTTCCTTCACATTGGGAGGGGGAACACATGACAGAGAACAGACGCGATCAAGGGATACGAGCAGGCATTATTGTCCGCATTCTGGCCAGCGCCTACGACCTCACCATCCTGTTCGGTGTTACCATGCTGCTGGTCGGCATTCCGATCACCATCAGCGTTGAAATGTTCGGCATGACGCCGCCGAAATGGCTGCAAGGGTTGCTGTTTCTGACAGTCGTCGCTGCTTACTTCATCGGCTTCTGGGTTAAAGGTGGCGCCACCACAGGCATGCGCCCGTGGAAGCTCAGGCTCGCCATGCTGGAGACCGGCGACCCGCTGACGCCGTTTACTGCCAGCATCCGCTTTGCCGGCCTGCTAATCACCTGGCTGGCACTGGCCATGACGCTCTGGTACATCGCCACCAAAGATACCGGCCACTTCCTCTTCTTTGTTGCCGCATCCATTCCCGCGCTAAGCCTGCTGGTGATGACACTCAGCAAGGAGAAGCTGGCGCTGCATGACCTGCTATCCGGCTCCACCGTCTACCGTCTCAGGCTTAAATAACCGCTATTGACCGTTTGAATCGGATTGGACAGGTAGATTCTTATGGGTAATGCACAGGACACGTAAGAAAGCATCTTACCGGTATGCCGGATCGATCACCTTGATCCGGGCCTCTTTCTCAATGCTTGCGTACCAGCGGTCGAGTTGCTCACGCTCCAGAATGCCAACAACCTCTTCACGCACCTCATCCAGCGGCTTCTGCATCGCGGCTCGGCGCCCCAGCACCTGAATAACATGCCAGCCGAAACTGGTTTTCACAGGCTTGCTGATCCCTGTCACCTTCAGCCCGAAGACTACATCATCAAAGGCTTTAACCATCACACCACGCTGGAACCAGTTCAGATCACCACCACGGGACTTGTTGCTGTCATCGAGCGACTGGCTGGCAGCCAGCCCTGTAAAATCGACTCCGCTGCGCAACTTCTTGATAATCGCCGCTGCCTGCTTTTCAGACGCGACAAGGATGTGACGGGCATGCGCCTGCTCCGGCACAGCAAAATCTGAGAGATGCTGCTTGTAATAAGCGGAGATATCACTCTCCTTAATCTTCTCCATGTGTGCCAGTTGCCACTGCCTCGCTGCCTCAATCAGAATCTGGCGACTGGCATTTTCAATCCGCTGACGCGTACCCGGATCGAGCTCCAAACCCAGCTGCTTCGCCTTCTGGCTGATCGCGTGACTGCGAATCAGATTGCGCATGACATGGGCCCGCGCCTGAGGATCACTTCTGTATTGCCCCATCTCATCGGGCAGCGATGCCAGTTCAAAATCGATGTCGGATTCATGGATACTCTCACCATTTACCGTGGCCACTACAGGGCTTGGATTAAGTGGCCCGTTAAGCGTCAAGCCATCCTGCTGCTGACAGGAAGCCAGGAACAGCAGTAATCCAATGGTGACTGGAAGTCGCATAGACTCTCCCTTTAGTGGCGCGAGGGCGCTGCACTATTTGTGAATAATCCGAGCCATAGTAGCGTCGCCCTCTGCTGCGACCAAGCATCGGGAGGATCACCAATGACACCTGTTGTCATGACAATCATAGTACTCAGCCTCTACCTGCTCTTTTACCGTTTCTATGCCAAAAGAATTCTAGCCAGGAAAATATTTGAGCTGGATGATGCCAACGAGACACCTGCACATGCACTGCGTGATGATGTCGATTACGTCCCCTCCAATAAATACATCCTCTTCGGCCACCACTTCGCCTCTATCGCAGGGCTTGCGCCTATGCTCGGCCCCGCCATTGCAGTGATCTGGGGCTGGATACCCGCTCTCTGCTGGGTGGTGTTCGGCACCCTGCTGGTCGGCGCAGTGCATGACTTTTCAGCCCTCGTGCTCTCCATTCGCCATAAAGGACAGAGTGTTGGCAGCATCGCACGCGATGTGATCAGCCCGCGCACACGCCTGCTCTTCCTGCTGGTCATCTTCTTCCTGGTAGCTCTCGCCATGGGTGTATTCGTGCTTGTTATCTCCGGTCTGTTCGCCGCGCCGGATCTCGCCAATATCCCTGCTACATCACACCCTGAAGCCATATTCCCGACCTACTCGCTAATGCTCATTGCCATGGTGATCGGCTTTCTTGTTTATAAAAAGAATATGCCGTTATGGCCAATGATTGCCGCAGGCTTTGTGCTGATGCTGCTCACCACATGGATCGGCTTGGATATGCCGATTACCGGATTCACTGCCAGTGACTGGACCTGGTCCCTGCTGGTCTACGCCTTTATCGCCAGCGTACTGCCGGTCTGGCTGCTGCTGCAGCCGCGTGACTTCCTTAACTCACTGCTGCTTTATCTGGCGCTGTTTGCAATGCTGGCAGGCTTCTTCCTGCTATCTCCCGACTGGGCCGCCCCGGCTATTAACCCGAATCCGGTCGGTGCACCGCCACTGATGCCATTCCTGTTTATCGTCATTGCCTGCGGTGCAGTCTCCGGCTTCCACGGGCTGGTTGCCTCCGGCACCACCTCCAAGCAGCTGAACCGGGAGAGCGATGCGCCGTTTGTCGGTTATGTCGGCATGATCGGTGAATCTCTGCTGGCGCTGCTGGCCGTGCTTGCCACCACCGCCGGTGCCTTCTCATCGCGTGCCGACTGGGAGTCATTTTACGGTTCATGGGATAAGGCTGCTGGCCTGCACCAGAAACTCGGCATCTTCATTCAGGGCAATGCCAACTTCATCCATCAACTCGGTGTACCGCTCGATTATGCAGCGGCCTTTATCTCTGTAGTGGTTGTCGGCTTTGCCATGACCTCGGTTGATACAGGCGCCCGCCTCCTGCGCTTCAATCTTGAAGAGATCGGCCAGACCATCGGTGTGAAGGCACTGGGCAATCGCTATATCGCCACTTTCCTGGCCGTCGCAGCCATCGGCTTCTTCGCCTTTTTCAAGGTCGATGGAAAACCGGCAGGCCTGTTTCTCTGGACGCTGTTTGGCACTACCAACCAGATCCTTGCAGGGCTGACCCTGCTCACCGTTACCATCTACCTCTATCGTAAAAAGAAACCGATCCTCTACACCATGCTACCGATGCTGCTGGTGTTGGGCGCCACCATTGCCGGCATGGTGATGGGCATCTTCGGCGCCCTCGAAAAAGAGCAGTGGACCGTTGCTATAGTGGGCGCAGTTATCTTCCTGCTAGCCGGATGGGTACTTGTCGAAGCCATGCTGGTCATCAAAAAAGTCAGGCGGGAAAGAGGCGCCAGCTAGCAGCTGAATCTTTGCCCGGCCGGCCAATTAGACGGGTGCAAAATGGAGATTCTGAAGCTATGCTCGGCAGATGCGCTTTGCTCCATTTGCTCACCTTCATAACCACTCCGACTTCTCCCTTCTGGGGGCAACCACGCGGGTAGGCCCTATGCTGAAGAGGGTAGCCGAGCTTAAGCAGCCTGCCGTTGCCCTGACCGATTACGGCAATCTTTTTGGTGCCATTGAGTTCTACTCCAAGGCGATGCAGATGGGCATCAAGCCAATCCTCGGGTGTGAGGTCTTCCTCTGCGAGGATCACACCAAGCGCGTTTCTGAAGGTCCACGCGGCCCCCGCTTCCCGCAGATGGTGCTGCTGGCACGAAACAACCAGGGCTGGAAAAACCTGCTGAAGCTAATCTCTATCTCCTATATTGATGGCTTCTACTACAAACCGCGTGTCGGCAAGCCGATGCTGGCTGAATACAGTGATGGATTGATAGCCCTCTCCTCCGGCTGGAATGGCGAGGTGGAGCAACTTCTGCAGAAGGGTGACAGGCAGGGTGCAAAAGCTGCGGCCCGCTTTTATAAGGAGATGTTTCACGAGAACTGCTTCTTTCTCGAAATTCAGCGTCACGGCAGTTCAGGCCAGGAGGAGATCAACCGTCAGGTGATCGAAATTGCCCATGAACTGGATATTCCGCTGGTCGCCAGTAACAACACACACTTTCTGGAGCGCGATGACTTCAACTCCTTTGAGGCGATGCTGGCGCTGCAGCAGAACCGCACCCTCAATGATGATGTCACCGGCATCTTCACCCCTGAACACTATTTAAAATCCTATGAAGAGATGCAGGAGCTCTTCTCCGATATTCCGGAGGCGCTTGAAAACAGCATACACATCGCCAACCGCTGCAATGTTGACCTACGCTTTGGCAATTATCAGCTGCCCGATTTCCAGCCACCTGTGGATATGGAGATCAATGCCTATATGCGCATGCAGTCACGCGAAGGGCTCGACCTGCGCTGGCCGACAATCCTTGCAGGCTCACCAGATGCAGAGCGCCAACTCTACGACAAAAGGCTTGAATTCGAGCTCGATGTTATCGAAAAGATGGGCTTCCCCGGCTACTTCCTGATCGTATCGGACTTCATACTCTGGGCTAAAAACCATGGTATCCCGGTCGGTCCTGGCCGTGGTTCCGGTGCAGGTTCACTGGTCGCCTACGTACTGAAGATCACCGACCTTGATCCGATTAAATATGGCCTTCTATTCGAGCGATTCCTCAATCCCGAACGAGTATCGATGCCCGATTTCGATATCGACTTCTGCATGAGTCGCCGTGAAGAGGTGATCCGCTATGTGACTGAGAAATATGGCGAAGAGAAGGTTTCACAGATCATCACCTTCGGCTCGATGAAGGCCAAAGCGGTGGTGCGAGATGTCGGGCGAGTGCTCGCCATGGAGCTCTCCAAGGTAAACCTGATCGCCAAACTGATCCCCAACGACATGAAGATGACGCTGGAGAAGGCACTGGTTGAAGAGCCGAAACTGGCCAAGCTGGTTGATGAGGACACCGAGGTGGCACGCCTGTTCGAGCTGGCGCTGCGGCTTGAGGGGTGCCACCGCAATGCCGGCAAACATGCCGCCGGTGTCATCATTGGCCGCCAGAACCTCGATGAGACTGCCCCGCTGTTCAAGGTAGCTGGTGAAGAGGGCAAAGTGGTCCAGTGGGACATGGGCAGCAGCGAAAAGATGGGGCTGATCAAGTTCGACTTTCTGGGACTTAAAACACTGACCGTCATTGATATCGCCTGCAAACTGATCAAGGAGTATGACCCGCGCCCCGAAGCGCAGGCCTTTAATATCGAAACCATCCCCATGGATGATGCCGCCACCTTCAGGTTGATGCAGCGTGGCCAGACCGGAGCTGTATTCCAAGTGGAGTCTTCGGGCATGCGCGATCTCTTGACCCGCCTGCGCCCCGACTGTTTTGAAGACATCATCGCACTGGTCGCACTCTATCGTCCCGGTCCACTTGAATCGGGCATGGTGGACACATTTATCGAATGCAAACACGGGCGTCAGGAGATTGTTTATCTTGTGCCGCAGCTGAAAAATATCTTGCAGGAGACCAACGGTGTGATTCTCTATCAGGAGCAGGTGATGCAGATCGCTCAGGTTCTGGCCGGATATTCACTCGGCCAGGCAGATATGCTGCGCCGTGCGATGGGTAAGAAGAAAGCTTCAGAGATGGCCGAACAGCGCCAGATCTTTATGGAGGGCGCAGAGAAGCAGAAGGTGCCACTGGATCGGGCCGAGCAGATCTTCGACCTGATGGAAAAATTCGCTGGCTACGGTTTCAACAAGTCACACTCCGCTGCTTATGCCCTGATCTCCTACCAGACCGCCTACCTCAAGGCCCATTACCCGCAGGCATTCATGGCTGCCACCTTCTCCTGCGATATGGGCAACACCGATAAAATCGCAGCGCTGGTCACCGACTGCCGTAATATGGACATTGAAATATTGCCACCACACATCAACGAATCGGATTGGGAGTTTCGGCCGGAGAACAGTGCGATCCGCTACGGTCTTGGCGCCATCAAAGGGGTGGGCGAAGCAGCTGTCCGCGAGGTGGTTGCCGTACGCAAGTCAGATGGAAAATTTGAAACCTTTGAAGACATGATGATGCGTTCTCCGGTGCGCACACTCAACAAGCGCATTCTCGAGGCGCTGATCAAGGCTGGCGCACTGAAGGGGCTGATTCCGAACCAGAGGGCAGCCCTGGAAGGGCTTGCAGAGGTCGTTGAGAAGCTGTCTCGCAAACGTAAGGAGTACGCCTCCAACCAGTCGACCCTGTTTGAGGTTGCCGAGCCACAATCTGGGGAGGGTGGCTTCCCACTCATGGAGTCGTGGAATGCCGGAGAACAGCTGCAGGCTGAGCGCGAGGTGCTCGGTTTTTACCTTACCGGCCACCCGCTGGAAGCCTATCTCAAACGATTCCAGGGGCTTGGCGACTGCAACCTTTCTGAACTTGGACAGCGTGAACATGAGAGCCAAATTGTGATTCCGATCGGCATCTCAAGTATCCGCCCCTATAACGGACGCAGTGGCACCATGGCCTTCATACAGGTCGAAGACCTGCATGGGCAGGCGGAGATGATCTGTTTCGCCAAGCTCTACGCCGAAGTCTCGGAACTGCTGGCGTCAGATGAGCCCCTGCTTGTTGCCGCCAAGGTGGATACCTCCAAGGATGACCCGGTACTCATTGCCGAGGCAATCACCACTATTGATACGATCCTGCCTGAACTGGTGCATGAAATTCAGATCAGCACAGCCAGCATCGCATGGGATGAAGTGACCCTCGCACGTTTGAAATCGATGGCCACGGGCGGTTCGGCAAGGCTTGCATTCCATGTACGGCTTCCAGACGCTAGTCTTGCGCAATTGATCACAGGTCCGTGCATCAACTGGAGCGATGCAGTTCGGGCCCAACTGGATGCCCGCTTCGGCGTGGAATCCATTCGCGTACGCTGTAAACCGTGGCAACCGCCTCGCAAGCAGCAGGCACGCAGAGGATAAGAGAGGGTTTTATGGCTTACAGCTATCTTGAATTTGAACGTCCGATTGCAGAACTGACATCGAAGATCGAAGATCTCTCAGGCATGGGTAAAGACTCCGGTGTAAATATCGCCGAAGAGGTGGAGCGCCTGAACAGCAAAAAGGATAAGCTGGTTGAGCAGATCTACAGCAAAGCGACCCGCGCCCAGATCTGCCAGCTCTCCCGCCATCCCGATCGCCCCTACATCCTCGATTATATCCCGCATATGTTCGATGATTTTCAGGAGCTGCACGGTGACCGCGCATTTGCCGACGATGGCGCCATTGTCGGTGGCCTTGCCAACTTCCGCGGCAAGAGCGTTATGGTCGTCGGCCACCAGAAAGGGCGTGACACCAAAGAGAAACTGCGACGCAACTTTGGCATGCCAAGACCAGAGGGCTACCGTAAGGCTCTGCGACTGTTTAAACTCGCAGAGCGTTTTGAGATTCCCGTACTTACCTTTATCGATACCGCTGGCGCATGGCCCGGCATTGATGCTGAAGAGCGTGGCCAGAGTGAAGCGATTGCACGCAACCTTCTGGAACTTGCTGCACTGAAAACACCAATCATCTGCACCGTTATCGGTGAAGGTGGCTCCGGTGGTGCATTGGCTATCGGTGTTGGTGACCGCATGTATATGCAGCAGTTCTCAACCTACTCGGTGATTTCACCTGAAGGTTGTGCGGCGATCCTCTGGCGCGACCGCGCCCATGCAGCTGAGGCTGCCGAAGCACTCAAACCAACTGCTATCGACCTGCAGAAACTGGGGCTGATTGATGCGATCATCCCTGAGCCAAAAGAGGGTGCGCATCGCAATATCGAAGAAGCAGCCGAGCTGATGTCTGATCTACTGGAAAAATCGATTAACGAGCTGCTTAAGACACCACTGGATCAACTTCTTGCCAACCGTACCAAGCGCCTGCGCAATATAGGTTCATTCAGCAGCTGATCTTGCCATAGCCTGGCATACAAGGAACGCCGCAAACGGCGAGCCTCAAGGGGGATTTCTCTGCCCCCTCCAGCGCAGAGTGGGCAGGTAGAGGCGCGCCCAACAGAAGCCAGAAAAACATCAGGGTTGAGTATTCCCGCCTTATGATGAAGCCTCTCCTTGTAGAGGAGGGCTGTTATGGCTAAAAAAAGCTTATCCGACCTCATCGGCATCGAACTCAATCCATCCAGTCATGCCGAAAAATTAATCTCCGGCCTTGGTGGGTTCATCGCCATTTTCATGATTATCGTGATCAGCTACTCAGTTCTGGGGGCCGATGCCTATCTTATTGTCGCCTCTATGGGGGCTGCCACTGTTCTACTCTTTGCCATACCACACGGCCCTCTTTCACAGCCTTGGCCACTTTTCGGCGGCAATCTCATCTCTGCCTTGATTGGAGTGACCTGCGCCCAACTGGTTCCCGATACTTATATCGCCGCCGCATTAGCCGTTGGAATTTCGGTTACGGCCATGCATTACCTCAGGTGCATCCATCCACCGGGCGGTGCTACCGCCCTTTCCGCTGTGATCGGCGGTGCTGCTGTTGAAGAACTGGGCTATATGTATGTCATTACACCGGTGCTGCTCAATATCGCTTTGATCTTCGCCGTCGCAGTAAGCTTCAACTTTCTATTCAAATGGCGTCGCTATCCAGCTCAATTGGCCGCCGATAAAGTTACACTCTCGCCAAAGCTTACACATGAGAGCATAAAGCATGCGCTGAAACAGATCGATTCATTTGTTGATGCCAGCGAAGATGACCTTAACCGCATCTATGAACTGGCCCTTGAGTTTGACAAGAATCATGAAAAACAGTTCTCCAAATAGGTCATTAGGCCAAGTAAGGGACAAAAAAAAGCACCCCGCCGAGGCGAGGTGCTAATTATGCTTTAGTTAAAAACTAAAGTATGAAACTCTTACTGAGGATAAACGTTACGAGCCTGTGGGCCCTTCTGTCCGTCTTCTACTTCATACTCAACCTTCTGGCCTTCAACGAGTGACTTGAAGCCATCGCCCTGAATTGCGGAGAAGTGTACGAACACATCGTCGCCACCATCATCCTGTGCGATGAAGCCGAAACCTTTAGAGTCATTGAACCACTTAACTGTACCTGTTGCCATTTTAAAAATCCTCGATTAATCTATTAATCTAATTATTATATAGTGCAAAACTGTTCATTTGAGATGTTTCAGTGAAGATAAATCAAGAAGAAACTTCTGAATCTGCCTAGAAAAACCACCAACAATCATGTTCTGCGGAACGCACTGTATGTCAGCCGCAACCATTAAGCTAGCAAAAGATCAATACCGAAGTGTGGCAACATGCCGCTACGGCGATCAATCACCCGCAGAACTTGCCTGAGGCACCGCAACAGGAGTCAGTTGCGGGTGGTCAATTGTTCCTCCCACAAGCATCTCGCCGGAGAGCAGCCCTGCCGTACGAATCGTCCCATGAAGATTGCGGTTAGAGACTACGCTGACATCACCTGCAGCATTGATCAGCGGGGAAAATATCTCAAGGTTATTCAGATGCTGGTCCACCCCGCGCGCCTGCAGCGAAAAGCGGATCAGATCGTAGCCAATGGTCAGGCCTCCCAGCATAAGCTGGCCTGAGCGGATACGCACCGGTCCATCTGCCTTCAGGCCATTTTGTATTGCAGCAGGCCATCTCCCCTCTGTAGAGATATCGAGCTCCGCACTTAAAGTACCATTCAATGACTGGTGGGCCCCAACATCCAGAATCAGTGGCTGAAGCTGAATCGTATGTAGCGTGGCCCTGCCGACCATCGAGAGTTGCCCGCGTTCTGCAGGCGAAACAACAGCATCAAGTTTTACCTCACCGTCATAGAGGATGGCTTGCCATTCATCCAATTTTACCTGATCCCGGCTTATCCGAACCTTTCCATTCACGCTGTCGATATGCAAAACAGGCTTAGCAGCCCCACCTGCCCGCTTAGGGAATTTCATCTCGATACCAATCAGCTCAAACCCGCTTAACTCCAGAGAACCACGAATCAGTGGTAACAGGGCAAGTAAAACCGCTCCGGATTCCGCATGCATCTCAGATACAGCGCCTTCCCCCTCTCCGGCAACAATATTCACTGCCCTCAGTTCCACTACTGGAAAAAGGCGGAGTGATACCCCACCGACACTCACCGCCATCCCGGATGTTCGGCTTGCATGCTCCTCAACCAGATCCTTGAGCACATCGGAGGGCAGCAGCACGGGTGCTGCAAACAGCAGCAACACGACTGTTGCAATAGAGAGCAGCGTATAGCGGATAACCTTGCCCATAATTTTCCTCCTGAAACAAAAAAAAACCCGGCCGCTAAGCCGGGTTTTTCTTACTGTTGAGTGGCTTACTGAATATCCCTGTCTGGAACAATCAGCATCTCCACACGACGATTCAGCTGCCTGCCCGCTTCGGTATCGTTGGTCGCTCGTGGCTGCAGTTCACCACGTCCGTCAGCAATGACCCTTCTCGAGTCCACACCACGGTCGGCCAGGTACCAACCTACAGCATTCGCCCGCTGCTCGGAGAGGTTCTGATTATAGGCTGTAGATCCACGGCTGTCGGTATGGCCGGTGATTTTGATGGTTGTGCGCGGATAGCGATTTAGAATATCAGCAACCTTATCCAGCGTATTGTTGAAAGCAGGCTTCAGCTGTGCCGAGTTATAATCAAATGAAACCTCGGAATTCATGGTGATCTTCAGGTTCTCATTCTGCAGTCGCTCAACCTCAATCTGATTGGCACGACGCTCCTCCTCCAGCACACGCTTGAATTCAGCCTCCTGATTGTCCATATAACGACCAACACCTGCACCAAGCAGCCCGCCCGCAGCACCTCCAATCAGCGCCCCGCGCAGTGCGCCGCCGGAACGATCCTGCTGATGGCCGATCACAGCACCAGCAATGGCTCCAATGGTTGCACCCACTGCCGCTTTCTCTTTCGTATGTCTGTTCGGGTCATCCGGAGTGGTTGCACATCCGGTAAAGGTGAGACCTGCTGCCACCATCAATAACATTACTCGTTTCATCTTTCTGTCCTCCGTAACACGTTACCTGTTTGATTCAACGGCAGATCCCGCTGTCATCCGGAAAGCGTCGCAGGCTTTCCGATTCTCAATCTCGTTCGTTCTGCGCAAGCATACCGATTTCACAATCAACTGAAAGCAGGCATAGCACAAATACGTTTAGATATTGAGCCAATCATAGCATCTACCCTCAGGCTAGAGCCTATGACGATGATCACCAAGCGTAATTTACGCACCTTCAGGGCCTTCAAACCCGGCATCATGCCCTGCTTTGCCTCTTTCCGGTTTTCATACAGACTCCTGGCATGGATGAACCCACCCTCAGGCTTGCTGCATTTCTTATAATATTTGGCTGCATGGCACTGGCACAGGCAGTCGTACCCCGCCGCAATCTCCATTTCGGCTATCGCCGCTGGCCTGCCAATCTCGGCATTGTTTTGCTCGACATCCTGGTCATACGCCTTCTCTTTCCTGCAGGGGCAGTCGGCGCCTCAATATGGGCCGAAGCAAATGGTATCGGTCTGTTTCATATGATCGAGCTGCCGGCAGCCATGGAAATGGCTCTCTCCATCATCCTTCTCGATCTGGTTATTTACACCCAGCATCTGATTTTTCACGCCGTACCACTGTTGTGGCGACTGCACAGTGTCCATCACGCCGACCGCGACATCGATGTGACAACTGGGCTACGCTTTCACCCTATCGAAATTATTCTCTCCATGCTGGTCAAACTCACCTTCGTAATCCTGCTCGGTGTTCCGGCCATAGCCGTAGTGCTATTCGAGGTCATTCTCAATGGTATGGCGATGTTCAACCATGCCAACTTCCACCTTCCTAAAAAGGTCGATGCGGTAATACGTCTGCTGCTCGTTACCCCGGATGTGCATCGCATTCACCACTCTGTAATCCAGCAGGAGACCGACAGCAACTTCGGTTTCAACCTCAGCATTTGGGATCGCATCTTCGGCACATGGCGGGAACAGCCGGAGCGGGGACATGAGGCGATGACCATAGGGCTGGAGCGGCTGCAATCTGCTCCCACCCACAACCTGATCTTCATGCTGCGCTTGCCGTTTCAGCGTGATTTGGGCCAGTATCCGAACTCCAATCAAGAACAGGAGTAGAACCATGTGTGATGAGAAGGTCAATCGTTGCGAATGCATTAATAAAACATTCGAGCAGTTGAAGGGTTTTGAAAACCTTGCCGCCGCGCAAAAAGCGACCGGATGTGGAATCGAGTGTGAGGGCTGCCTCCCCTACCTGAAGCTGATGTTTGCCAGCGGTGAAACGGCATTTGACCTTGAAGACCCGCGATTGGCGGACTATCAGTAAGCGATGGAGTCGCGCTATAGTAGCAACCTCCTGATTCTGACCGCTGCATTTGTGGTTGTCGTGGCTGGCATGCAGGCGGCAACTACCATACTGGTGCCATTCCTGCTGGCGGCATTTATCGCCATCATCTGCCTGCCACCATTGAAATGGTTTACCTCCAAAGGTTTCTCTCCTGCTATCTCCGTACTGATTATCACGCTGACCCTGGTTCTTCTCGGCAGCCTGCTCGGCGCGTTTGTAGGCGCCTCTGTTGCCGAGTTCACCAACAATCTGCCGACCTACCAGTCCAGGTTAAACCAGCAGACCAGTGACCTTATCGCATGGCTCTCGGGGCTTGGCATCAACCTGAATACGCAGCTGCTACGCGATAACCTTGATCCATCCATCGCCATGGGCATGGCAGGCAACCTTCTCTCGGGACTTGGCAACGTACTGGCCAACACCTTCCTCATCGTTCTGACGGTCATCTTTATGCTGATAGAGATGACCGCCCTGCCACACAAGTGGCATGCGATGGGAGGTCGCGCCCCCTCAACCGGCGGCTTTGAAAAATTCACCACCACTGTCAGCTCCTACTTCGCCATTAAAACCTGGATCAGCCTTGCTACTGGCGCATGCATCACCATCTGGCTCTCGTTTCTTGGCGTTGATCACGCGGTTCTCTGGGGGTTGGTGGCATTCCTGTTTAACTTTGTACCCAATATCGGTTCGATTATTGCCGCCGTACCCGCCGTGCTGCTGGCGCTGGTACAGCTGGGGGTCGGTGACGCCGTGTTAACCGGGCTCGGCTTTGTCGCCGTGAATATTGTCATGGGCAATGTGGTAGAACCGCGTTTCATGGGCAGAGGCGTTGGCCTCTCCACGCTGGTTGTATTTCTCTCTCTGGTCTTCTGGGGTTGGGTTCTGGGGCCGGTCGGCATGTTGCTCTCGGTGCCACTGACGATGATTGTAAAACTGGCGCTGGAAGCACGACAGGATACAGAGTGGCTGGCCATCCTGATCGGCCCGGATATTGAACCGGAAGAAACAATAAAATAGCCCTCACCGGCACTTACAAAGGAACATAAAAAAAGCCCCGCCGAAGCGGGGCTTTTTTTATCAATTTGTAATGGCTTTTTTTAAAGCAGAACAATCGCTGCCCAAAACGCTAGCGCTGTACCGCCCAAAACACCTGCCAAACCAGTAGCTTCTGTACCATCATGGGTTTCATTCATATCTCGGCCTCCTTTTGACCATTAAGCCAAACGTTGTAAGCAAGATACAATACCCTATCAAATAAGTCAAGTATTATTTAATATGGATGACCATCATGATTCTATACAAATCCGGACTGTTAATCGCGACACAGCATAGGACGTGGCAACGAATATTTAATCCTCCCCCTTCTCTTTTAACAACTCAGCCAAAGCGGCCAGCCCCTTAAAGCTCGAACCCTTCGACTCGTCTCGCTTTATATCCCCGTGTGCATCGGCCTCCATATAACGCTGATGCTCATTATCATGGCAGTAGATGCAGAGCAGCTCCCAGTTGCTGCCGTCGGGCGGGTTGTTGCTGTGGTTGTGGTCCCGATGGTGAACCGTCAGTTCACGCAACTGCTTGCCTGCGAAGTCCCGGCCACAACGGCCGCAGACCCATGGATAAAGCTTCAGCGCCTGCTCTCTGTAACTTTCGTTACCCATGTTAGAACTGTGCCGGCCCGAAGTAGGTCTCAACCGACCCTAAGGAGGCCCCCAACAGGGCAAATGTAATCGAGCCGATAATGGAGAGGATAATAAAGGCCGGAATCGAAGCGATTGCCGCCTTCACCATAAATACGACCATCGACATAAATGGCATTTTGATATCAACAATAGTTACCTGATCACTCATCTCTTATTCTCCTAAATCAACGGCAAAGCCGGAATGGCGCAGTAACGCATCAACTGTCGGCTTGCGCCCACGAAATGCAACGAATGCATCCATAATCTCCCTGCTGCCACCGATCGAGAGCAGCTCTTCACGCAGACGAGCTGCCGTACCGGCATTCAACACGCCCTCCTCTTCAAAGGTGGCGTAAACATCGGCTGAGAGCACTTCGGCCCACTTGTAAGAGTAGTAACCCGCCGCATAACCACCGGCAAAGATATGCGAAAAGCTGTTCTGGAAACGGTTAAAGGCCGGCGGCGTGATTACTGAGACCTCATCACGCACCCGGTCAAGAAGCTGCTGAACTGATTCGTCACCTGCTGGGTCATATTCGCTGTGCAGCAGCACATCAAACAGTGCGAACTCGATCTGGCGCAACATGATCATCGCCGACTGGAAGTTCTTTGCTGCCAGCATCTTATCAAACAGAGCATCGGGCAGCGCTTCACCTGTCTCGTAGTGCCGGGCAAAGAGATCAACCACCTGCCGCTCCCAGCAGAAGTTCTCCATAAACTGGCTTGGCAACTCCACCGCATCCCACGGCACGCCGCGGATACCGGAAACGCCAAGTTCACAGACCGTGGTCAGCATATGGTGCAGGCCGTGGCCAAACTCGTGGAAGAGCGTGGTCACCTCATCATGCGTCCACAGTGCCGGTTTATTTCCGACGGGCGCATCGAAGTTGCAGACCAGATAGGCCACCGGCAGCTGCAGGGCGCCATCAGGCTTCTGCCAGCGGACGATGCACTCATCCATCCAGGCGCCACCACGCTTATGCGCCCGCGCATAGGGATCGAGATAGAAGGCAGCGATCTTCACGCCGCTGCTATCGAACAGTTCGAAGAAGCGGACACTCTCGTGCCATTTCGGCACGTTCTCGTTTTCCCGGATGGAGATCCCATAAAGCTTTTCAACCAGCCCGAACATGCCTGCTGTAACACTCTTCTCAGGGAAGTAGGGTTTCAGCTCCTCCTGTGAAATCGCATAGGTTTTCAGCCGCAGCTTCTCAGCCGCAAAGGCCACATCCCACGCCTGCAGATCGCTTAAACCCAGCTCATCAGCGGCATAGGCCTGCAGCTCGGCAAACTCCTTTTCGGCAACCGGCTTGCTCCTGGCTGCCAGTTCACGCAGGAATCCAGTCACCTCATCCACGTCACTTGCCATCTTGCTGGCAAGAGAGGAGGCGGCGTAATGCTCAAAGCCAAGCAAGGAGGCAGCCTCCGCACGCAGGGCAAGGATCTCAACAATCACCGGCGTGTTATCCAGCTCTCCGCTTGATGCCCGTGTGACATATTCGCGATACATCGTCTCGCGCAGCCCCCGATTCTCGGCAAACTGCATGAAGGGGACATAGGAGGGGGCATCGAGTGTAATCAGCCAGCCGCCCTCTTTACCAGACTGTGTGGCGCGTTGTGCAGCAGACGCCAGAATAGATTCCGGCAGACCGGCAACATCGTTCTCATCTGTGATGTGCAGTTCAAACGCCTGCGTAGCATCGAGCACATGCTGCCCGAACGCAGTAGTAAGCTCGGAGAGGGACATCTGGATCTCTTTGAAGCGCGCCTTGGCATCGCCTTCAAGCTCGGCACCGGAGAGTTTGAAATCACGCAGTGCATGTTCAATCACCTGCCGCCGCTCCTGTGATAATCCGGCGAAATCATCCCGATCAGCCACCTTCCTGATCGCAGCATAAAGGGCCTCATTCTGCGCCAGTTCACTCGACCACTCGGTCATCTTCGCCACGCCCTGCTGATAGATCGGTCGAAGCTCTTCTGAATCACAGACCGAATTAAGATGCCCGACAGGCCCCCAGACACGACCCAAAGATTCCTCGATCTGCTCAAGTGGCAGCATCAGTGAATCCCAGTCGGGATCGGCGATCTCAACCAGCCCGGTCACGATCTGCCGCGCACGGCCAATCTCTTCATCAATCGCTGGCAGCACATGCTCAGGTTTGATCTGGTCAAAAGGTGGGAGTTCAGTGGTGATCCCTTTCAGGATCGGATTGGTAGCAGTCTCATTCATGACCGGAACGATATGACTCCCTCAAACCATTGCAACTGAAAGAGGGCGCTTGCTCAAGGAGGCCACATCTACTTTATTCTCTATCCAATCAGGAGGAAGCATGAAAAGGGTGATTCTATTCAGCATGGCCATTTCCAGCCTGCTCATTATTGGATGTGATAAGAGTCAAAACAGTAAAAGCACCCAGGCACTCATTCCGGAAATCGTTGGCACGTGGCAACAGTCAGGTGCGGCCAAACCAACATTCCGTATTGATCAGAGTGGCAACTATTATGGCTTTGATATGGGCGGGGCAACTTGGGACATAAATAATGAAGACCGGCTTCGCCTAGGTGTCTATCCAGATGGTCACCCTAGCGCATACAGGTATAACCGTGTTTATGGAAACCCCGGTGAGCTTGTCGGTGTATGGAAATATGCATTTCCTGCACCGGATAAAGAGATTGAGGAAATCCACTTTCGTGCTGACGGAACATACTCATCCACCATCATCACCTCTCCTGATTACCCACCCCAGCGGGCAGAGAGCTACTTTGGCAATTACTGGCTGGATGGCAGCAACTATTCATCAGAGGACTTTACTCGCGTTGTGCTCACCTCCAACGTCAGTGGTGACATCAATACTGTGATTTCGGGTCAAATCACCCATGACATGCCTTATTCGCCTAATAATACGGGCACACTTGAGATCCTGGATATGGGGAAAACACTGCGCATCAACTGGGATGGGGACGTTTTTCAATACAGCAAGGTACCATAAATATTCTTTTTCAGGCATATCATCGGAAACCAATTCGATGATCAAGTGCGCATCTTCGCATAAAACTCTACACTGCGGCGCACGGAGTGGCCTGGACGGTCGCGTCGGGTGCTTGCACCCGCCGAGGAAAGTCCGGGCTGCACAGGGCAAGGCGCCGGTTAACGGCCGGTGAGGGTGACCTCGAGGAAAGTGCCACAGAAAACAGACCGCCTTCTGCCTCTTCGGGGGCCGTCGGTAAGGGTGAAAAGGTGCGGTAAGAGCGCACCGCCCGAGCTGGTAACAGATCGGGGCACGGTAAACCCCGCCTGCAGCAAGGCCAAATAGGAGAGCGCTAAGCGTGGCCCACGTTTGCTCTCGGGTAGGCTGCTCGAGCCTGCCGGTAACGGCAGGCCTAGATGAATGACCGTCTCCTCCCTCGGGAGAGACAGAACCCGGCTTACAGGGCCACTCCGTATTTAATCCTGTCCGCTTTACCGCTAGCGTTGGCAAACGATGACAATCGAGGATCTGATATGAGTTTAAGCTTCGCAGATGCAGCCAAAGCAAAACAGCTACGGGAATATTTTGCTGCGCACGGCCGCATTTACATTGTTATTGATGCCACCAGCGATGACGTGGACATCCCCGACTCGCTCAAGGGCGACCCTGCCCTGCGCCTTATTCTCAACTCCCGCATGCCCCAGATGATTCATATCCGCGAGGACAGTCTCGAATCCAACTTCTCATTTTCCGGTGTTGCTTACCCCTGCAAGGTGCCGATGCATACGATCTGGGCGGCCTACCTGCCCGAAGGTGACCTTGACCAAGGCATTATCTGGGATGACAGCGTGCCGGAGATGATCAAGGCGATCGTTCAGGCGGTTAGCAGCCACATGCCCGGAGATGCAGAAGAGCAGGATGAGTCCACCACAGCATCGGCAACGGCCAAAGGATCTGCAGGTGAACCTGCGGCTTCACCAATCAAATTGATTGAAGGCGGCGGCGCTAAAAAAGAGGAAACTGCGGATGAGAAGCCTAAAGATCGTAAAACCAGCCATCTACGGGTCGTCAAATGATTAAACGCTTTCTGCTGCTTCTCCTGCTTCTCCTGCCCCAGCTTGCGCTGGCCGCAGATGACCCTCGCATGCAAGTCGATGTTTTCGCAGACAGTAACGACAACATCACGACAGAATACCTGCATGCCAATATCCGCAAGGCCGCCGACATGGCACTGCCCCAGCTGTGGAGACGGGTTGTTCTGCAGAGCGCTCAGAGGCAGATCCCGAAAGATGTGAAGGCGGTTCAGTTCCTTCAGCGCGTCTCGCCTACAGCCAACGGGGTGAGTGTCGAATTCAACCAGCGACGCGTGATAGCCTTTCTTAAGAAACACAACATACCGCACCTCGCCGACCTGCCAGCATGGAACCTTTCGCTGCAAATCTCCAACGCCGCCGGGCGCTCCATGCCGGAATCCGCCGCCATGTTGAAGCGCCGTGCAGGTTCAGAGGGTCAAACATGGGGTTATGCTATTGATGGCGCACATGAGTCGCTGGTACTGCACTGGCGCTGGCTGGATAGCCGGAAAATTACCCTGAGCGTACGCGGCACCTCAAGGCTTGGTGAGTATTCCGAAACCCGCACAGTCGGCTCGGGTGACCCGTTCAGGCAGCTGAACCCCTGGCTCTCAGAGGTGCTTCTGAAAGCACGGGGTGCCTACGCCTCCAATGCCATTGCTTCCAAGCCAGCCCCGGAAACTCCAATAGTGACTGCAACAGGCATGACCGCCCAGAAAGAGCCTGTGATTCTCAGCATTGAGCGCCACGCATCTCTGCCCGAACAGGTACTGTTCGAGGAGGAACTTCGCCGGGACCCACGCGTTGTTGACCTCTCCCTCAGGCAGGTGAACCGTGATGGGCAGCAGTACCGACTGCTTCTGAAAGGGAGCGATGAGCAGTGGTTAACGCAGTGGTTCAAACGCAGGGGATTAACCCTCACACCTACCGTCGAAGGGTGGGTGGCGCGCTGAGTAAGCAGTGAAGGTACATGACCGTATTCTGAGTATCCCCAACATATTGACGCTGGCCCGCATCGTCATCACCCCTTTTATTGTCTTTGCAATCATGGAGGGAGAGGCGGCCTTTGCATTGATATTGATGGGCATTGCCGGCATCACCGACATGCTCGACGGTGCCATCGCCCGTTACCTCGACCAGCGCAGCATCGTTGGCGCATTCATGGATCCTCTTGCCGACAAACTGATGCTGATCAGCACCATCGTAACCCTCTTTTTTATTGATGAGATCCCGCTCTTCCTCTTCCTTGCCGTGGTGTTCCGTGATCTGGTGATCATGGTTGGCGCGATCGCCTATGAGGTGGTAACCGGCAAACTGGAGATGCAGCCCACGATGAGCTCCAAGATCACCACCGTATTACAGATCACACTGGTGCTGACTGTACTCGCCGATATGGCTTGGTCATTCCCGACTGAACTTTTCTACCAGACCGTGATCTGGACAACCTTTGCCTTCACCTGCATTTCCGGGGTGCAGTACATGGTGGTCTGGATGCGCAAAGCGGTCACTGACGAAGACACCAACTGATGCCAGCAGAGAAAAACCAGTTACGCCTGCAGCTGCCGCTGCCGGTCTCCTACGACTATCACAGCTGGTTACGCCACCCCGGTGTTGAAGATGCCTGCAATCGACTTGCGCTCTGGACGATACATGGCGGTCGCATCTGGCTGAACTCCGAATCGGCCGCTGGCAAAAGCCACCTCTTACGCACCATCTCCGGGGATCACCCCAATATTGGCCTGCTCGATATCAGCAGTGATGAAGCGCAGGAAGCAAGCTGGCATCTGGTGCAGCAGTGGATGCAGGCACTGGAAGAGAAGAGCTTCTGGATGCTTGATGTGAAGGCCGGAGCTATGCCACAGACGGTTGCACATGCCATCTTTCACTGCCTTGAGCGGGCTCGCGACCTTCAACGCCCTGTTGTCGTCGCCTGGTCTGGTGACAACGAATCCCTGCCACCGGAGCTCTCATCACGGCTGCTGGCCATGGAGAGCATTACACTGACACCTCCGCTGGATGATGCAGGGCTATTGCAGATCCTCGGCAACAGTGCCGGCAAACTGCAGTGGGATATTCGCGAACAGGTACTGCAGTCTATGCTCACCTATCTACCGCGCCAGCTCGACATCCTCGTGCCGGCACTGAGGGAACTTGAACGACTCTCATTTGAGCAGAAGCATAAACCCGGTCCCGCCTGGGTGAAGCAGCAACTTACCCGCATCGCCGGAGAACTACATCCGCGCCTGCTGTAAACGGCTTATCGCAAAAGCACGAAACGCACTTATGCCACAGCAAATCACCATCATAATATAAGAAATATTATTGTCCTTTCTTTGATGGCAAAGAAAGAACGAAAGAAAGCCACCCCGGAACCAGCCTGCCCTTCGGGTTCCCGATCCTGCATATCCAAATTCGGCCACGGCCGCCGCTTATTCCGGTTTTTGACATTTGTCTCGGCAGCCTGCTAGCGGGGGATTTGAATACCTTTTAGAGGCATCAGCTCCATCAGGGTTTCGTGCTTAACCATTCATCCAGAGCAGCCAGCGCAAGATCGGAAACTGAACGCCTGCGCTCAGCCCTTGAGAAACGGCGTTTACCCTCGCGCTTTTTACCCGGAGGCAACAAGCCGAAGTTGATATTCATCGGCTGAAAGTCTGCCGTTCTTGTCTGTGAGATGTGCGCCAGCAGTGCGCCATGTGCCGTGTTCTCCGGCGGCGCATTGGGCTCCTCACCCTGGGCAAGCGCAGCAAGGAATCGCCCTGCCATCAACCCCATGGAGGCTGATTCCACGTAACCTTCCACACCGGTAATCTGACCGGCAAAGAGAACCCGCGGATCAGACTTCAGGCGCAGGGTACCATCGAGCAGATCAGGCGATTTGATAAAGGTGTTGCGATGCAGGCTACCGAGCCGGAAGAACTCCGCATTCTCAAGCCCGGGAATCATGGTAAATACGCGTTTCTGTTCGCCATAGGTCATCTTGGTCTGGAAACCGACCATATTCAGCAGTGACCCCATGCGGTTATCTCGCCTGAGCTGAACAACGGCATATGCCTTCTCGCCGGTTTCGGGATGATCCAGCCCCACTGGCTTCATCGGCCCAAAACGGGGCGTATCCTCACCGCGTTCGGCCATCTCCTCGATCGGCATACAGCCCTCGAAAAAGGGAATATCCTCGAAATCCTTAAAGGCCACCTTCTCGGCATTGACCAGCTCTTTGATAAAGGCCTTATACTGCTCCGCATCCATCGGGCAGTTCAGGTAGTCACCCGTCTCACCCTCTTCGACATTCTTGTCATAGCGGTTTTTCCAGTAGCAGATATCCATATTGATCGATTCGGCATCAAGTACCGGTGCAATCGCATCAAAGAAGCAGAGCCGATCCACACCCGTTAGCTTCTGAATTTCATCGTAGAGGCCATCAGAGGTGAGCGGGCCTGAGGCGATCAGCACCAGTCCATCGGCAGGGATCTCTGTAACCTCGCCCTCGATAAGCTCAATCAGCGGTTCCGCGCGCAGAGCGGCGGTGACCATCTCGGAGAACTGTTCGCGATCCACAGCCAGTGCGGTTCCGGCTGGAATACGCGCCTTATCACCGCACGCCATAATCAGCGAATCCATGCGGCGCATCTCTTCGTGCAGAAGACCTACTGCATTCTCAAGGTGATCGGCTCTAAAGGTGTTGGAGCAGACAAGCTCGGCACAGTTTCCGGTGTTGTGCGCTGGCGTCATTTTCACCGGCCGCATCTCATGCAGCCTTACCGGCACACCGCGTTTGGCCAGCTGCCAAGCAGCTTCTGAGCCGGCAAGGCCGGCTCCAATAATCGTTACAGTTTGAATATCACTCATGGCGCAAACCTAGCCTTCAATCAGAGAGTACAACAACTGAATCTCTTCAGGCCAGATGGTCTCATCAATAGTTTCCAGCACCATTGGAATATCGTTGAAGTGGTCGCTGTTCATGATATGGCGGAACACATCCAGCCCCAGCTCTCCCTGTGTGAGCGAATGGTGGCGATCCACACGTGATGCAAAGGCGGCCTTGGAACCGTTGAGATGCATGCCGCGCAGGTAATTGAATCCAACAATGGCATCAAACTCACCGAATGTTTTCTCACAATCCTCTGGTCTGCGCATATCGTAACCGGCGGTGAAGGTGTGGCAGGTATCGAGGCAGACACCAACGCGCGATTTGTCTTCTACCTCTTCGATAATCGCAGCAAGATGCTCGAAACGGAAGCCCATGTTGCTGCCCTGCCCACTGGTATTTTCAATCACCGCGGTAACGCCTTCAGTCTGATCCAGCGCCCAGTTAATCGATTCGGCAATGCGACTCAGGCAATCTTCCTCTGAGATTTTCTTCAGGTGTGATCCCGGATGGAAGTTGAGAAGGGGAAGCTCCAACTGTTCACAGCGCTGCAGCTCATCAAGAAAGGCATTTCGCGATTTTGCCAAGGGTTCGGCCTCGGGATGACCGAGGTTGATCAGGTAGCTGTCGTGCGGCAGAACATGCTTTGGTTCAATCTCCGCCTTTTTCAGGTTGGCCTTGAATGCTGCGATACTCTCATCCGTCAGCGGCTTAGCAGCCCACTGACGCTGATTTTTGGTAAACAGGGCAAAGGCCTTCGCTCCGATATCAATGGCCCGGCCAGGCGTATTCTCGACACCGCCAGCCGCGCTTACATGTGCACCTACATATTTCAAAATAGAACTCCGAATCTGGGATCGGGAGACACTATCGGATCAACATGATGATCACACCCCAGATCCTTCAAGAATAGGCGACTCGAAAAGAAACTCCTGTTCAAATTCCTCAGCAGGCACAGGCCGGCCGAAATAGTAACCCTGAAACTTTCTGCAGCCATACTGCTTAAGAAGCTTAAACTGTTCTTCAGACTCCACCCCTTCGGCAATCACCTCCAAGCCCAGGGTCTCCCCAACCTTGATAATGGCCTGCACGATTGATTCATCGCTGATATCTACGCCAAGGTCACGAACAAAGCTCTGGTCAATCTTGAGCACATCAAGAGGAAGTTTTTTCAGGTATGAGAGTGAAGAGTAACCTGTTCCAAAGTCATCCATCGCGAGCTTGAGGTCTGCCAAGCGCAACAGGTGAAGCTTCTCGATCAGCTCCTCTGGATTGGAGTGCCCGATACTTTCGGTGATTTCAAGCTCGAGACTGGCGGAATCCACGCCAGAGGCTTCTATAGTCTGATGAACCTGCCGGACAAAGCCATCCTCCATAAACTCCTTCATGCTTATATTCACAGAGAGCTTCAAATGACTCATGCTCTCATGCTGCTGCCACTGGCTGAGTTTATGGCAGGCCTCTTTCATGAGCCACTGCCCCACAGGCACAATCAGGCCACTCTCCTCGCAAACATGGATAAACTCGAATGGTGGAACCATGCCTCGCTGCGGATGTTTCCATCTGATCAATGCCTCAGCACCTGTAGGCTTGCCCTCATCATCCACCTGTTTCTGGTAGTGGAGCTCGAACTGCCCCAGCTCCAGGGCATCACGAAGGTCTGATTCCAGTTGACTGCGTTTCTCCAGTGTTGCCTGCATTGCCGGATCGAAGAAACGCAGACCGTTGCGGCCCTGCTTCTTGGCCTCGTACATGGCTATATCTGAATTGCGGAATATCTCGTCCACGCTCACGTCCATACCCTGGAAAAGAGTGGCGCCAACACTGCCTGTGCAACTGAAACTCTTTCCTTTCAACCGATACGGCTCAGCTAGGATAGCCACAAGCTTTTCACCGACATGCCTGGCGCCCTCAATGGCCTGCTCTTTATCGTCTCCCAACTCGTGCAGGATGATAACGAATTCATCCCCACCAAGCCTTGCAACAGTATCAACCTCGCGAAGAACCGCCTCTAGCCTCTGTGCAACCTCCTTGAGCAAAGCATCCCCCTGATCATGGCCAAGCGTATCGTTAATGATCTTGAAGTTATCCAGGTCAATAAACAGCAGGCCACCAAAGAGCTTGTTACGCGCACTCTCCTTCAGGTTCTGCTGCAACTGCTCAATAAGTCGACGCCGATTCGGAAGTCCGGTCAGCGGATCGTAGTAGGCGAGTTTCAACGCCTCCTCCTGCGCCTCTTTGACCGCAGTAATATCCGAGAACATAGAGACATAATTGACGACTCGACCACGACTGTCTTCAACGCTGCTGATCGTCGCCCACTTCGGAAATATCTCCCCATTCTTGCGTCGATCCCATATCTCGCCCTGCCAGACTCCATACTCGGTAATGTGCCGCCACATCTCATTGTAGAACTCTTTGGAGTGGCGGCCTGACTTCAAGATTCGGGGGTTCTGCCCAACCACCTCTTCACGGCTGTAGCCTGTGATCTTCAGGAAGGCATCATTCACCCTGAGAATATTGGCCGCTGGATCAGTAATAAACATTGCCTCATGGGCGTTAAATACGGTTGCAGCAATTTGAAGCTCCCGCTCGGCGAGCTTGCGCTGGGTAACATCGGAAACCGTAGCAATGACATGGTGCTCGCCGTTCAAATGCAGAGGGCAAAGTTCCACCTCAACAAAAAACTCTTCCCCATCCTTACGCTTAGCAACATGGTCGCCCCCCTCTCCCATGTGTCGGCTATCTTCCGGTTCTCCCTGCTGGTATTCAGTGCGTTCAGAGCGATGGATGTCGATAAGCTCCTTGGGCATGAGAAATTCGACCGGCTGCCCCAGCATCTCCTGCAGCGAATATCCAAACAAATCGATGGCGATCTTGTTGACTCGAATAATTCGACCATCCGCATCAACCACGATGATACCCTGGGGAACCGTTTCAATAATGCGGCTGGCATAGGCCTCGCTTAGTTTCAGTTCTTGATTTAGCGCCCCGACCTTCTGCTCCTGAAACGCAATGCCCTCCAGCATCTGCTGAAAAGCATCAACAAGGGTTCCGAGCTCACCGGGGGCCTGAACTGGCAGATCAATCGTTCGGGCACCTTTGGCTACCGCCATCGCTCCATCGCTCAACTGCTCAAGTGGTGAAAACATCCGCCTTAACATGACAGACATGATCAAGCCAAGCAGCAGCAAAATCCCCAGGAAGCCCAACGCCAGCATATTTCGAAGCGATGCTGTCCTCTCATCAATCAGGGCATCAGGAAAACCATAGATCAATGTCAGGTATCTCTCCGGATTACTCAGGTCGTAATAGATCTTGGCTGCAGCCATGTGCATGGTCTGGCCGGCAATATTCAGCGACTGCGTAGTAATGCCCCCTGAATCAGCCCCAAACTTGGAAAATTCACTCAACTGCTGTTCAGGCTCCTGCAGGTTGAGCTCAGGCATTTCCTGCTGCCAGCGGTAGCGCTGGCCCAGATCAAATCCGAACACCTTTTCGGAGTCGGGGTGGTAAAGGAAATCGCCCTGCTGGTTACTTAAATAACCCTGGATGCCGGGACGCACCGGCTTCATGATTTCGGCAATGCTGGAACCGAGATCCAGGTTAGCCACGAGCATGCCGAACAGCTCCCCATCCCCTGCAAAGACTAACACTGAGGCTCTGATCGTCTGCACATGAGGCAGCTGAATCTTGCCATGATCACGATTGAGAGTGATTTCAGAGATATATGCAGCTCCAACAGTTCCGTCAGCCAGCTTCAGCGTTTCTAAGAAGTAGTCGCGGTCACCCTTTGCTTGCAGCCGTGCATCTGTCGCTACTACCAGCTCGTCTTCAAGTCGTTCAACGCGTACCAGCTCCATGCCGTTGTCGGCCAGGCCAATAAAGCGCAGCTGAAAATAGTGGGGATTCGCCAGAAGGAATGATTTGAATATCTCTTCAAGCCGCGCCCTCCATACCGCTAGCGAGTCACCCTCAACCGGATCGACTCCGCCGTTCCTGACGGCGCGGGCAATGGCCCGCACTGGCGGAGTCTGGACAAGAAACCGTGTCTGCTTACTCAGTTCATTAATGTATACCTGCAGGTGTACACCACGGTTGCTAACTGCACTTTCTACAGCAGAAGCATAGCCCTCGCGCAGTGACTTCCGCTGATCATCCTGGATTTTGAAGAAAAGCAATGCCGCGCCAGCCAGAAGAATTGCCAGAACAATGAACATTACCCTGCTCCGCAGGCTCATACCTTTAGCTCTAGCCATCTCTGTTCAGTCCACCCATGCGATTTTCGTCCTCCCTGGAGATTATTTCACCAGACAGTGATGCAGCAAGCAATGTGCCACATATCAATTTCATGTCACGCTAAAAGCCCTTTATGGAAATAGCGGTTCAGCATCGTCTCGTTGCCAATTAAGCCGCCACTGTGAACGTAAAGGATCGCACCATCGATCAACTCAACATGTTGCAGCAGTGTATGCCACATATTAGTCCCATAGATCAGGTCAAATTCTATACCAGCAGCCTTCAGCTCCCGGTATATGGCGAGAAACTCCGGATAGGGCCTGGCAAAGTGATGTTTCTTTTCGTTTTCGAGAATCCGCAGGTTTGGCGGCAGGGCTCCCAGCATTTCCATTTGATGGATCAGGTAATCTCTGTCGCCGACAGTAGGCGTGGTCAGAATCTTGGCATCGGGAAGCGCATAGGCGAGATAACACGCTGTGGTACCGGTGCCTGAAGGGGTAACCACATGAAGTTCATCAAGACCCTGCTCCTGCTGCCATCCACTTATCTCCCGAGCCAACAGTGTGATGCCCTCCTCTGCAATTGGATCTGCTCCGCCCTGAGGCACAAACAGTGTTGATGTTTTTCGCTGCAGCCTCAGCTGCCGGACCGTTTCCTCGTAGGCCTCATGCGCCACCTCGTGCAGCTGCATGCCAAGCTCCAGTGCCAACTTTAAATTGCCGCTCGGATAGGCCTTGAGGTGTTCAGGCAGAAGTTTGCATGTGTAGTGAAAGTCCCACCCTTTTTGATGGCAGAGCGCGGCAATGGAGAGCATGGCATTGGACTGTGTGCCGCCATAGGAGATGATGTCGTCATAGGTTTCAGCAGGCGTTTTTATCAGGCTATAGAGCTTGCGATATTTATTGCCACTAAGTAGTGGATCAATGAGATCATCCCGTTTAACGAAGAATTCCCTACCTCGTAAAACAAAATGTTCAATCCCGGAAAGCGGCTTCATGCGCATCTCTTGCAAACTACCGTGTCAGCTTCTCGATCACAGTGCTGTGTTGCGGATAAAGCGACAGAAGCTCCTGGCGCGATGGCATTTCAAAATCGGCAAAATCGAATCCAGGAGCAACCGTACACCCAACCAGTGCAAAGCCGCCGGAAGGTACGCTTGCCCCGAACCAGTCGCCCGCTTCCACCACCTGCTGGAAACACTCATCCTTTTCAGCATTGCGCCCCAGCTTCTTTTCTAGGCAGGAACCTGCCTTGTCAATTACATGCACCGTCAAGCCATCTCCATCATAGAAGTGCCACAACTCATCCTGTTTGATGCGGTGAAAGGCGGAGAACTCATCGCCACTCAGCAGAAAGTAGATGCTGGTGCAAAAGGAACGCTCGCCATCAAACCGCGCCGGCAGTCCATGCAGTGGAACCGTCTCGGAAGAGCGGTAGCTCTCTCTATACCATCCTCCTTCCGGATGCTGTTTGAGCCCCAGCTGTTCAATTATTTCATTTATCGTTCTCATAATCCTTGCCTTCCAAGTATACAATCTCGGCAACCCTAGCTTGCAGATTGAAAAAATCAGTTCCATACTGGCTTTATGCGATACCTACTTATGCTCTCCCTTCTACTCTTCACCCCTGCATTGGCGCAGGCCGAAAGTGATCAGCCGGCCGGCACACGCATCAACATCTCAGCCAGTGCGGAAACCGAAATTCCCAATGACGAGATGGTGATCACCTTTCGGGTTGAAAAAGAGGGCAAACATGCCAACGAAATCCGCCAGCATGTCAATCGGGTGAGTGCTGCGATCCAGAAGCGGATGAAAAGTGAAAGGGGTGTGAAGATGAAAACCACCGATCGCACCATGCAGCCGGTGTGGCACCATCCGAAGAACATGACACGCATCCGCACCGCATGGCGCATGACCCAGACCGAGCAGATCACCAGCAGCAACCTTGATGCCGTGCCAGAGTGGCTGGATGCAATCGAAGCTGAAGGGGCAAACCTCGCCAACCTGCAGTTCAGGGTTAGCCGAAACAGCTCTCTGGAAACACAGGCGCTGTTACGCCTTCAGGCCATCAAGGCGTTTCGGGCCAAGGCTGCAACCATCGCCAGGGGCGTAGATGCCAGAAGCTTTCGCATCATTCGCCTGAACAGCAGCAGCCACACACCTCAGCCCGTCATGTATCGGGCTGAGATGGCGATGATGGCCAAGGCTGCCGAGGCCTCTGCCCCGCCGGCCCTCTCTGCCGGAGAAGGCTTGGTTCGCGTCACAGTCAATGGTGAAATCGAGGTTCCATTCACAGATTTTCCTGTCGCCAGATAAACCCCTGCTTTACACTATCTAACAGTTTTCATAATTTATGCTATGGTTAGATATTGGGACGTTTTATAAACCAACGGGGAGGCTGGCTTGAAACAATCCAAAATCCTTATTGTTGACGATCAGGAGTCCCTCAGAGAGGCATATAGTCAGGTGCTGGAGCATGCGGGTTTTCTGGCCTGTACGGCTGAAGATTACGATCAGGCCATCACTCTGATCGACGACTCCATTGACCTTGCCCTGCTCGATATCCAGCTCAGTGGGAAATCAGGCCTCGACATTCTCACCTATATCCGCGGACACCGCCCGGATTGCCCGGCAATTATGATGTCCGGCTATGCCGACAAACAAAACACCATCGATGCGCTGCGACAGGGTGCTGCCGACTACCTTGAAAAACCGATCGCGCCGCTTGAACTGGTTCATAGTGTCAAACACTGCCTAGATTTTCGCGCCCTGAAAGATGAGAACCGGCAACTGCAGGATTTCCAGGTTATGCACCAGCAGCTTCAGGAGAGCGAGGCAGAAGCTCGCATGGCCAATGAGCGTTTGAACTTCCTGCTGACATCAACTGCAGCTGTCATCTATGCAGCAGAAACGACTGCCCCTTATGCCACCCTGTTTATCAGCGAAAACATCCAGCGCATGTGTGGCCATAAGAATGAAGAGTGCACCAGCGAAGCGGATCTGAGAATGAAGCAGATTCACCCTGATGATCTTGAGCACGTACAGGCTGAGCTGGTGCGCGGGCTTAAGCGTGGAAGCAGCCGAATTGAGTACCGTTTGCGACATAAGGATGGCCACTACTTCTGGGTAGCTGACGAGTTCAGGGTGGAAAAAAACAGGGATGGAGAACCTGAGTTTCTGGGCTTCATAACGGACATCACCGACCAGAAACTCAGCGCAGAGAAGATCAGGGAGATGGCCTATTCGGACCCGCTCACAGGGCTGCCGAACCGAAGCCTCTATTATGACCGCCTGCAGCAGACCCTGGCACAGTCGCACCGCAACAAGACCAATATGGCGGTGCTGTTCATGGATCTGGACTACTTCAAACCCATCAATGATGAGCTTGGCCATGAGTGGGGTGATCAAGCACTCATAGAGGTCAGCAAAAGATTACAGGAGTGTATCCGTGAAACCGATACGGTCGCCAGGATCGGCGGCGATGAATTCAGTATCATCCTTGCAGATATCGCTTCAGAAAAGGCCGCCTGCCTAGTCGCAGACAAGGTTATTGCCAGCATTCAGGAGCCCATGCTGCTTAAGGACACCCACTATGTACTTGGCATCAGCATCGGCATCTGCATGAAATCTCAGGAACATGGCGATGTAGAGACCTGCATGCGACTGGCAGACGACGCCATGTATCAGGCCAAGGAGATGGGGCGCAACCGCTACTGCATCTATCGCAATTCCGGACAAGGCTTATCGACTGAGCTAAGTGAGGAGCTGCTTGTTGAAAAGGCCCTGCGCCAGGCCATCGCAAATGATGAGCTGGTGATTCACTACCAGCCCAAGGTTGGTGTGAAGGACGGCCTGATCACCGGCACCCATGCACTGCTGCGCTGGAACAGGGGCGGCGAATCAGGCATGTTCTATCCCAACCAGTTCCTTCCCATCGCCAACAAGACAGGCCTTATCGTGCCGATTGGGGAGTGGGTACTGCGTCGAGCCTGCACCCAGAACAGGACATGGCAGGATGCAGGGCTTCCCATCGTACCTGTATCGGTCAATGTTACAGCCGAGCAGTTAAGGCATCCTGATTTCAGCAAGCTGGTGGCACGCATTCTGGATGAGTGCAATCTGGACTCCAGCATGCTGCAGCTGGAGATCAGTGAAAATGATTTGATGCAGCATAGCACCTCTGTCATCAAAACCATGAATGAACTCAATGATCTGAACATAAAAATGACCATTGATAACTTTGGCGCAGGCTTCTTCTCACTGCAGTCCCTGAAGGACATGCCTGTGCATGAGCTGAAGATGAACCGGTCACTGGTCAACCAGATCGGCGAGGGTGGAGACAGCGGCCAGATCGCCAATGCCATCATTGCGATGGGGCACATTCTAAATCATCAGGTGGTTGCGGAGGGCGTGGAAACCAACGACCAGTTGCAGTTTTTACGCGCGCATGACTCCGACGGCATGCTTGGCTACCTCTCCAGTCCACCGGTTCCGGCAGATAAGATCGTTGAACAGCTGAAAAACAGAAAATCAATGCTGGACAGCTAACCCATGGATCGCACTGACTCATAACAGCTCATAAAAAAGGCGGGGATATCCCCGCCTTTTTAGTCATGCATCAAACAGCTTAACTGCGGCTGGTAACTTCCAGAAGGTGATAGCCGAACTGAGTCTTAACCGGCCCCTGTACGGTTCCAACCTCGGCGGAGAAGACCACTTTGTCGAATTCCGGTACCATCATACCCGGACCGAACTCACCCAGATCACCACCATTGCGGCCGGATGGGCAGCTGGAGTTCTGGCATGCGACCTCGGCAAAGTCGGCACCGGCTTCGATAGCCGCTTTCAGTTCGTTACACTTCTCTTCACTTTCCACCAGGATATGGCGGGCGCTTGCTACTGTCATAATACACCTCTTTAATAAATTTCGAGCACACTAACAGCTCAAAAGCTGCGTTCAAATTTCAACAGCTTCTTCTTCCACTCGATGCCGCAGGAGAAACCACCCAAACCATCGGCTGCAATGATGCGATGACAGGGAATCAGGATGGGCAGTGGGTTGCCGCCGAGCGCCTGCCCCATCGCCCGTGGGGCGGTATGCAGTGTTGCTGCAATTTCGCCGTAGGTGCGCACCTCACCGAACGGAATCGCCAGCAATCCTTGCCGCATTCTCTCCTGAAAAGGTGTTGCAGCTTCAGCCAGAAGCGGCAAAGGAGCCTGCTGATTACTGAAGTAGGCATTCAACCATTCAGAAACCGGATCAACCGATTCAGGCATCCCAATCTGTGCAGAGAGGCTGACTTCTTGGCACGCCTCTCCATCCCAGCGGTAAGAGATCGGCCCTAATGGCGAGTTGAACAGGTAGAGCATGACCATATTCTAGCAGATCATCTCAGGAACAGTGGTCGAAATTCCGCCAGCCACCTAGTGTGCAGCGATGGACTGGGCACTCTTCTTTTCGGCGCTGATCTCTTCCACCCTCTTTCCGGGAGGGTCGGAGGCACTGCTGCTCTATCGTCTCAATGAAGGCGGCAGTGTGATGTCGCTCCTGTTGATTGCCACCATCGGCAACGTGCTCGGTAGCCTGATTACCTACGGCATGGGGCGGCTCGGCAACGAGGCCCTGCACAAAAAATGGTTGCGCATCTCCGAGGCACAGACCGAAAGGGCAGAAAAGTGGTTTGAGAAATATGGCAAGCCATCACTGCTGTTTGCCTGGCTGCCCATTGTCGGTGATCCGCTCTGTCTCGTGGCAGGGCTGTTGCGCTGCCATCTGATTACCTTTCTGGTGCTTGTATCGATAGGGAAGCTGGCCCGCTATGCCCTTCTGGTATCGCCATTTATTTGAAACATCCGGAGCTGAAGAAACAGCCAAAGACAGCTTTACCCAGCCAGACTGGCGCATTTCACGCCACATTAAGATGTTTTGGGAATGGTGAAGCTAAACCTGCTGCCCTTACCAGAGGTGCTCTCTAAGGCATGCTCTCCCTTCAATAGATTATGGATAATGAGCCTGGTCAAATAGAGGCCAAGGCCTGTTCCACCCGCCACGGCAGAGAGGGGGGTATCCAGCCTCTCAAATGCGAGAAACACACGCTCCTGATCCTCTTTCTTGATACCAATACCCTCATCCATCACATCTACCTGTATGTTTTCACCATCTTCGCTGGCGCATACCGTTATTGTTCCCCCTGTGCTGTATTTCACAGCATTACTAAGATAGTTGAGCAGGCACTTGATCAGCCACTCCCTGTCCGAGCGAATGGAGGTGTCGCCATTTTTTTTAACACATACCCTGATTCCTTTCCTCTCGGCATCCGGTTTAACCTTTGCAACCGCCTCATTGATAACCTCAATCATCGAGAATGTCTCTGCTTTGGCCTTTACACTTCCTGACTCAAGCATGGATATCTCGAACACCTCGGTTATAAGCTCCAGCAGCTGCTGCCCTGCAGCCTCAATGCGAGTCACGCGGTCCAGCTGGGTATCGGTGAGCTCTCCCTCCATGCCCCGCCTCAACATGGAGGCGAAGCCGATAATGGCATTCAAAGGGTTGTGGAGTTCGTTCGACATCGTGGAGAGAAACGTGGATTTAAGCTTATCCACCTCTTTGAGTTGGTTGTAGGCGATGGTCAATTCGCGAGTGCGCTCACGCACCCTCTTCTCAAGCATCTGATGTGCATGCAGCAGACTTTCCTCAGCACGCTTACGCCCGATGATATTGGTGTAAAGAGAGAGGCGACTGATGAGCAGGTTGTCATCAATAGGTTTGGTCAGGTAGTCAATGGCCCCCACCTCGTAGCCATGTTTAATGAACTCTTCGGCTTTAAACACAGCGGTGATAAAAACAATGGGTATCTCCCTGGTTCGGCTTGTCATCTTCAGGTGTTTGGCAGTCTCAAAGCCATCCATTTCCGGCATCTGCACATCCATGAGTATCAGGTCGACCGGCTGTTCGATGACGATTTTCAAGGCTTTTTCACCCGAGTCAGCCTCTATGACATGAATGTTTTTCACCCGTTTAAGCAGTGAGTGCAGCGTAAACAGGTTGCTCTGGTTGTCATCGACAATGAGAATATTGTAGGGGCTGTCATCAACAGCATTGAACTCTTTTAACCCAGCCATCAGTAAAGCCTCCTTTATCCACTTCATGCCCTGACTATCGACTACCGTCTCACATATTTATCGCCTTTTTACCCACTGGTAAAAACGTCACGATCCAGAGAGCACCAGAAAGCGCCACATCTCCTCGCTACACGCAAAACCATGGCTCAAAATAGCGGCGAATCCTATGCGTCTAACGCCCTTCTGATGGTTCTGCCAAGCTCATCAACTTCGTAGGGCTTATATAGAACGATAACATCGCTCGAATGAACATCACCAAGCCGCTCCTCTTCTTTGTTATATCCTGTGGTAAAAACAACTTTAATCTCAGGACGAATCTTCTTCATAAGTCCAACTGCTTCAACACCTCCAAGCTTTGGCATCATGATGTCGGTCACAACGATGGAAATTTCATCTTTATTGGCCTTGAAAACATCAACGGCCTCTGAACCATCCGAAGCTACCAACACCCGATAACCAATCGATTCCAGCACCTCTTTGCTTGTCTCGAGAATATTTTCTTCATCATCGACCAGCAGTATTAGCTCACCAACCCCACTCTCAATCACCTCACGCTGCCGGGGAGAAAACTCAATCTCTTCTGTCTCCTGTAAGGGCAGATAAAACAGGAACAGCGCCCCTTCGCCTTCAACGCTCTCAATCTCCATACAAGCCTGGTGGGCATGCATCGCCCCGCTTACCATTGAGAGACCGAGCCCTGTCCCCTTGCCGATTTTCTTGGTTGTATAAAAGGGCTCGAGAATATGAGGCAGGTCATCCGGGCTGATACCCGCTCCATTATCTCTTATGGAGAGACAAGCGAAGTTGTCAGCGTCGGTTTCAGGGTGCCTAGCAAGAAAATCACCATCAGCAGAAAACTCGCTTAATTTGATAGATATCAAGGGCTCTTCAACCGTCATTAACGCATCACAGGCATTGTTGATGAGATTGATCAATGCCTGCTGAAGAAGGTTCGCATCCCAGTTGACTGTCATGGGGAGGGCTCCAACATCCAAATCCAGCCGGATATTTTCCGGTAGCGAAACCCGATGTACTTTTATGACCTCTTTCAGAAAGAGGGGCAAGTTGATCGGTGTTTTCTGGACCACCCCTTTACGTGCGAAAGAGAGCAGGTTTTTAATCAACTCAGAACTTTTGAACGAAAGCTTCTCAATAATATCCAGTTTTTCAATCACCTCTGGAAGCTGCGATGCTCGTTTTTTTGCCAAATATAGGTTGCCGGTAATTCCGGCCAATGAATTATTAAATTCGTGGGCAATACCTCCCACCAGTGTTCCAAGCGCCTCCATCTTCTGAGCCTGATAGAATCGATTCTCAAGCTCCTCATTCTCGCTCAAATCCTGCTGAAGGCAGACAAAACCGGTCGTTTCACCCAACTCACTCTTGATGGGTGAAATCGTCACCATGGCCGGATAGAAACTGCCATCCTTTTTCCTGTCGATCATTTTACCATGCCAGACCTGACCAGAAAGTATGGTATTCCACATCTTTTCATAAAAAAGCGCTTGTTGCTTGCCGCTCTTAAGAACCTTCGGATTCTGCCCGGCAACTTCATCACTGCTATATCCGGTAAGCTCAGAGAAGGCAGGGTTCACATATTCGATGATACCGCTGCTGTCTGTGATCATGATGGATTCACCAGCATGCTCAACAGCCTGAGACAACCTACGCAGTACGGCTTCCGCTTCCTTGGTTTTGCTGACATCCACTATCATTGCAGTCAGATAATCAATACCGCCCTGCTCTTTGTGTACGCTGCGCACTGCGAAATGTGTGTGAACAACTTTACCGTCTTTGTGAACAAACCGTAGCTCAATTGTATAGTCATCAGTCTCGCCGCTTAATAATGAGTTGATACAACCCTCATCAAGCTTTTGATCATCAGGGCAAACCAACTCAGGCCAGGACATGTGCATCAATTCATCACGGCTGTAGCCCAGCATGAGGCACAGGGCATCGTTCACCTCTTGCCAGCTCCTGTCGGGGTTAACAATCGCCATACCGACAGTAGAGCGTTCGAAATAAGAGCGGAAACGCTCCTGACTTTCAAATTCGAGTGTTTTTAATGCCTTTCGAAGTGCCGTTTCACGTTCGAATATTTTACGGTGAAGCCTTATACGGTTAAGCAACTGATTCTCATCCAGTGGCTTTGTCAGGTAGTCAATTGCACCCACTTCATAGCCACGTTTGATAAACTCAGCGCTCTTGAATACCGCTGTTATAAAAATGATTGGAATATCCCTCGTGCGCCTGGTCATTTTCAAATGTTCTGCAGTTGAATAGCCATCCATCCCGGGCATTTGGACATCCAGAAGAATCAGGTCGATGGAGTTCTCAATAGTGGTTGCAAGCGCAGCTTCACCGGAAGAGGCCTGCACTACTTCACAATGCTCCAGTCGCCGAAGCAGAGACTCAAGCGTGAACAGGTTACTTGGATTGTCATCTACAATCAGGATTTTGAAGGGAATATCATTGCCCGCTGTTAGCTCAACCATCGATAAACCTTCTTTTCTTTGTTTTCAGCTTTAAAATAACGATTACCGTCACCCAAGCTCAGTGACTCTTTATCCCCGAGAGTCAGGAAACCGTCGCGATGCAGGGAGCGTGAGAAGAGCTGCATTACATGATTTTGCAGCTTATTAGAGAAATAGATAATGACATTACGGCAGAGGATAAGTTGAAATTCATTAAAGACAGCCTCATTAACCAGTGAATGGCGAAAGAAGAGCACCCTCTCCCGAAGCTCCGGGGCGATTGAGAAGATGTCACCCTGCTTTTCAATATAGTCCGCAAACCTCCGAGCACCGCCACTTAATCGATAATTATCCTGGTACTCATCCATCTTCTGGCATGAATAGATGCCGTTTTTTGCCTCATAGAGAATGGATGAATTGATATCCGTTGCGTAGATGGTAGTTCTCTGCAGCAGCCCCGCCTCCTTGAGCAGAATAGCCAGCGAATACGCCTCCTCACCGCTTGAGCAACCGGCCACCCATATCTTGGTATGCGGAAAACTTTCCAGAAACGGGAACACCTTCTGGCGCAGGTAGTCGAGCTGCTCAGGAGACCTGAAGAATGTAGTCACATTGATGGAGAGTGAACTGAAGAGCAGATCAAAGGCTTCCGGATTTGTCAGAACATCCCGCTGTAGCGAAAAGAAATCGGCAGCGCCACAGCTTTTGAGCATCACTTCGATACGCCGTTGCAGGGTGCCTGATTGATACTCGGTGAAGTCATAACCGTACTGCTCCCTGACAGCTTCGAGAAAGGAGCTGATCGTGTGCAGGTCGGGTAAGCTGTTCTTGATCGCAGCACTGGAAAAAAAACTCTGAATTCCCTTTCTGCTAAGAACATGGTCGTAATGGCCGCTGTCGATGCCATTTTGTGGCAGATTCTTTGCCTCGCACTCTTCAGGGGACTCGATCAATACGGTTGCGCCTTTATCACGTAGAACCTTCAATGCTTCCACACCATCATCGCCATAACCGCAGAGCAGGGCGACCATCAGGCTGGATTCATATTCGTATGCCAGTGACTCAAACAACACCTGAATCGATGGTCGTGCAAAGCGGACTTTACGGTCGCGCGTCAGGTAGACCTGTTGTTCATGAATGCGAAGCTGATGGCCGGGGGGCGCAATATAAATTGTGCCAGGCTCAACCGGCATCATGTGATGCGGCATGAGCACGCTGTAATCAGTACGCATTTTCAACAGTTTATCCAGAAGGTTGGTCTGATCCTCGGAGACATGTTGAACAATAAAAACAGTCAACTCAGATAATTGCAGCGATTCGATGATATGAAGAATTTTCGCAAGGCTGTCTGCCGAGCCACCTAGAGCTAGAGCCTTGAATGTTGGATGCCTTTTGTTCTCACTTATTGCCAGATCATTTCTGGAGTTGATTTTTAGTTTATTCAGATAATGAGAAAGGCTCGGGTGATGGGTTCGTATGCGTAGAGGCTTCACGCCCGAGGAGTGAGATGCCAGCACTTTGATCAGCTTCCCCGGAAGCAGTCGGGCATCAAAAAAGGCAACTTCAGTCGCCATGCCTGCTGAGTCGTTGATGGCATTGATAAGCTCATTCTGCTCTTCGGGTATTGAAAGCTCGCCCATAACCAGCAGGCGTCTTTTTCCTCCACCATCATGGACAGATAGGCTCATCTCCCCTTCTCAATCCAGGCATGGCTCAGTTTAATCAGCCTTTCGTACTCGACAGGTTTGGAGAGATAGTCATTGGCACCGATCTGCAGGCATTTTTCACGATCTTCCTTCAGCGCCTTGGCAGTTAACACGATAATGGGAATATCTTTCAATGCATCATCTGCCCTGATCTTGCTGATCGCCTCATAGCCATCCATCTCCGGCATCATGATATCCATCAGGATCAAGTCGAACTGCTCCTCCTTCAGTTTCTTAAGCGCACTATTACCATTGACTGCATCAACAACCCTCGCTCCGTGTTCCTCAAGCGCCGATGTGATCACAAAGAGGTTTCTGGCATCGTCATCGGCAACAAGAATGTTACTTCCCTTGAGCACCTTCTGATCAGCATGAACAGGGTTCGGCCGGGCCGGGTCCAGTTGCTGATTAGAAGCCGTGCGAAGGAAGTGTTCAATATTTTCAATCAACCGGCTTTGCGCCCCGGAAGACTTGACGATGACCGTATCTGTAAACTTGGCAATAGCTGCCTCATCATCGGCATCTGGGGCTGAGGCGGCGCCGATAACGATAGAGATATCGGGCCACCGACTCCTCAACTCGGCACAGATATCCAGCATTGCTCCTTTAGAGGGGGCTGCATCAACGATGGCAAGCAACTTCTCCTGTTCACCTATCAATTCAAGGGATGCTTCCGAATCACTCATGTCGATGACCTGAGTATCCATCGCTTTCGCCAACTCTAATATTTCTGCATAAGAGATCGTTTCACCTGCATAAACAAGGATAGATTTCACACCGCTGCTGATCGTCTGAAGAATGGCATGGGTCATATCGGTGATGTCATCACTTGTTACCGGCTTCTGCAGGTACTCCAGAGCACCTTGCTTCAGCAGGGCCTCGTCTTTATCCCGGCCGGATACGACATAGACGGGAATAGCCTTGGTCTGAGCGTTCTTCTTTAGGCGGGCAAGCAGGTCAACGCCATCCATGTCCGGCAGCCCAAGGTCAAGGATAATCCCGGCCGGATGGTATTTGGTGGCCATCTTCAACCCCTCTTTGCCACTATGCGCAGTCACCGTTTTGCAGCCATTCTGACGGTTGATGTCGATAACAGCTTTACAAAAATCGCTGTCATCATCGATAAGAAGAATTGGGCGACCTTCATCACGGAGCTCTGCACGATCATCGTCTTCTGCCTCTGCATAATCCCGCGCATCTACTGAGGTAGGAGCCTTCTCCTGCTCCATTTCCCCGGGCAGGTGAACGGTGAATGTGCTCCCCTCGCCCTCTTTACTCTCCACGCTCACCTTTCCGTTGATCAGCTCTGCAAATTTCTTGCTGATGGAGAGTCCAAGGCCTGTGCCTCCGAACTCTCTGGAGATGGAGCCATCCACCTGCTGGAACTCATTGAAAATAAGCTCAAGTTTATCTTCAGGGATGCCAATGCCGGTATCGCTGACCGAAATTCTGATCGGCAGCACTTCATCCTCGATCATTGCAGCAGTAAGGGTAACAGATCCCTGTTTGGTGAATTTCATGGCGTTGGAGAGAAGGTTGCGCAGGATCTGCAGAAGTTTGTTTTTATCGGTGTTTAGTGATGCATGCAGCCGATCGTCAACAATAAGGCTCAGCCCTTTATTTTTTGCGCTATCCTCAAACTGGCTCCTCAGCTCATCCAGCAGCTGAGTGGAGTCAAAGCTCTCCTGAATCAGTTCGAACTTACCGGCCTCCACCTTCGAGAGGTCGAGGATGTCATTGATCAGGCGCAGCAGCTCATTGCCCGAGTGGTGGATAACATTGGCCCGTTTGACATCCTCATCATCGAGATGCCCGTTCTCATTGCGCATCATCATTTTGGAGAGAAGAATGACCGAGTTGAGCGGGGTGCGCAGCTCATGCGACATATTGGCCAGGAACTCCGATTTATACTTATTGGAGAGCTCCAACTGCTCAGCCCTTAGGGTGAGTGCCTCTTTTGACTCCTGCAGCTCTTCTGTCTGCATCTGCAGTTGCTGCTGCTGCTCCTCCATCTGGGCATTGGTCTGCTGCAGCTCCTCTGTCTGTTGCTGCAGTTGCTGCTGCTGCTCCTCCATCTGGGCATTGGTCTGCTGCAGCTCCTCTGTCTGTTGCTGCAGTTGCTGCTGCTGCTCCTCCATCTGGGTGTTACTCTGCTGAAGGGCACGGCTCTTCTCTTCAGAAACCTTCAGAAGGGTCGAGATTTTACCACTCTGGATGGCCATGTAGATCAGCGATGCAATGATACTGGCTGATTCGTCAAAGAATTGCTGTTTAAGCTCGGTGAATGGCTCAAATGAGGCGAACTCAACAACGCCACACAGCCCACCCTCATAGATCAGCGGGAAGGTAAAGGTATTCAGCGGGGTCTCACTGGTGGTGCCTGTACTGATCTTTCTCTCTTTGGGGATATCCTTGAGCAGGATCGCTTTGCGCTCACGTGCAACCTGGCCAATAGCCCCCTCTCCCAGCTTGTAGTGGGAGGAGAGGCTGGCTCGCTCGGTAAACATATAGGAGCCTAGAAGATCAAGCGTCTCCCCTTCATCTGATTCACTGTAGAGATAGATTACACCATGGCCGGCATCGACATAGCGGCCGATAAAGGAGACAGCCTTTTCCGCCAGTTGCTGCAGGTTATTCTCACCTGAGAGCTCACGGGTAAGCTGTGTAAGCCCGTCGGAGAGCCACTCCCGGGTCTCATTCTCCTCCCTGTTTTTCTTCAGGGTGGCAGTCATATTATTGATAGCCATGCTCAACTTGTCCTTGTCGGAGAGAACGTGCACCTGCTGTGAATAATCACCTGAGGAGATCGTGTCGACCTGTGTGGTCAGCGCCTCCAGGTTGGCAATTACGCTGTCACTCGATTTAAGCATGGCACTGATCTCATCATCCGCCCTGTAGTCAATCTCCTCACGTCGCAGTTCACCCTGACTCAGGCGCTGCATCTGGCGGGTAAGGGTTATCAACGGGCTCAGCAGGCTGTTGATGGTGAGGCGGCCGGAGATAAACACGAGCAGAAGCGTCATAACAAAGATGATGGCTGATATGGTGACGAACTGGTTGAGCTGGGCCAGCACCACATCTTCATCAATCATACCTACCAGATACCAGTAGTTGGTTTTGTCCTGGGGGTTGGGGTAGATCTTGGTAAAGCTGATAACCTTATTATCCAGTTCAATAAGGCCGCCCTCCTTTCCGGAGATGGAGGCAAATATTTCGGGGTAATCGCTGGCAAAGCTGACATGGTGACCCAGAAGGTGGCCCCATGACTTCTCCGCATCGGGGTTGTAATAATAGAAGCCATCTTCCGAGATCAGGAGGTAGTTGCCATCACTGCCTTCATCGATACTTCTGACAAACGAGAGAAAGTAATCGGCATATATATTGATCACCGCCACACCGTACTTCACATGGTTGGCACCATATACCGGACGGGCATACCTCAGCACCGGGATGTGGGGCTTCTCGATTTTGCCATACTCCCTGTTCAGGTCCAGCGGCGAGGTGTAGAGCCCGTCTTCTTCCATCATATAGGTTTCACTGAAGTAGGCCTCATGGCGCCTGTCCTGAAGGTTGCGCCCTTTCTCGACATGCACTTCCCCTGTTGCCCTGTCACTACGGATACTGATGACCTCAGTCCCGTTGTTATCCAGGAACCGGATCTTGTAGAGATAATCGTAGTTACGCATAAACGCTTCGAATGCGTCTGTCGTGGAACTTTTCCAGATGGCGGCATTGCCGGGAACCTTCAGATCCTGCCAGTAGAGGTATCGTGTCAGCCCGTAATAGCTGGATATAAAGTTCATGTCATTGGCAACCAGAGACAAGAGATCCATGGTGCTGCGGGAGGCATCGTCTGTCTTCTCCACCACCTGCGCCAATGCATGCTGGCGATAGGCATCTCTGGCTGACTGATAGCCGTAATAGCCGACAACCGCGACAGCGATCGTTACAACCAGATAGAAGAGGGTGAACATTTTCCTGCGGATAGCCAGCTTCTCAATGCCGGTTTTGCGCAATATTGCCTCACTCCATCTCATCTCAGGCTCCTATCTTAGCTGTTCGATCAAGCGCAGCTTTCTGGTCACCCAGCTTATGAGCTGCTGCGAATCGGCCGGTACCTTTCCTTCAAAACGCTCTGCCGGTGGGGCAATTGTAGTGATATCAAGGCTTGCCTTGAGCGTCTGCAGCTCGGCAAAGGCCATACCCACCATATTGAAAACATCGGATGGCTTTACATCTTCACTCTGCTCAAATGCTGAAAAGTCGGTGCGCCCGATACCAGCCTGCCCCTGCAGCCGCTGAATCTCACCCATTAGTGCAAACACGGAGGCCAATACATCGACAGGCTTGGCACCTTCGACCTTTGCTGGAGGGAAGGTCTGATCATCGACAAAGAGGTGGCGAAGAATGTCATCAACATCATGATCAATCTTCATGACAACAGCGAACACATGGTTGGGTAAAATCGGCGCTTGATTAAGCAGTTCAATATTCAGCGATATCTGGTGAAGCTTGTTGAAAACATCAATCGGCCTTTTTCCTGAATAGCTTTTTGCGGCAGAAACCTGAGCTGAGATGCCCAGGCGGGTCTTGATAATTCTAAGTTCTGTGAGGATTCTCTGGGTCTGTTCATAAACCAGCTCTGAGTCCACAGACATCTTCGGTTCCAGAGAAACTATGCTGAAACGGGAGAAGCCGTTCTTTTCCCGCAAAATCTGGACTTTGGTCAGTACAACATAGGCCATCTCAAAAACGTGGCGCGGTTTCAACTCAGCCTTGTAGGGCTTCGGATGAATTCTTTCGGAGATCTTGAAGTGCCTGAGCAGCAGCTCCACCTCTTTCTCAATCTGAACCGCCTCTGCATAGGCCTGGGATGGGCTGATAAATACCGACACGTCCTGAGCAACAGTCGTACCTGCATACAGGAATAACAGCCCCACCAGACAAATGAGGTGCTTCAAAACAACTCGGAAACAGATCATCGATCACCTCCAAGCCAATTTTTCCTCTGCAGAAACCAGTAACCGAGCAGAGCCGCCACAATGGCACTAATGAGGGTGTATAACAGTCCGAAGTAAGTAATCGCTGAGACTTCCTGAATACGCCCTACTCTCAAGCGGCGCTCCACATCTTCAAAGGCAGCCAACTCGACGCGGATCTGATCCATGATTGACTTCCCGGTATCCGCCTTCACCATGTTAATTACTTCACCCAATTCCACCAACTTCTCATTCATCTTTTTGCGCGCATTGATCTCGGGAGTGCCTGCCATGATCTGCCATTGACTGGCATCCTGAAACATCGCCTCAACATGAGGCAGAGCCTCCTGTGATTGCCTGCGGCAATAGCTGGTTAATTGATCAAAATACTTAACAAGCATTTCGCGGCCACTGTCATATGGCTCGAGAAACTCATCCTGACCAGTGATCAGAAAGCCGCGTTCGCCTGTCTCCATATCAACCATGGCCTTGGTGACCTGAAGCAGCAATAGGCGCCCTTCAGTCAGACCATCCCGTTTGAAAACCTGATCAAGCAGGTCTGCCCGAACTCGAATGCGGTCTAAAATCTTCTTACCTGTGCGCTCAACCAGCATAGCCTGCAGCCTTGCCATGCTGCCGCCTGTTACATCCACCTCGCGACGCTTATTTATCTCGGGTATGGCGGCCTGTTCCTTCCATTGATTGATTAGCCGTCCAATCTTCTGGGCCTGCTCTACCTGAGGTGGATTGTCCGCCACCAACTCTGAAAGATAGCCAATGGCATTATCGATCTTGTTATCAGCCAGATTGTAGGGTTCGAGAAAACGCTCCTCACCGGTCAGCAGGAAGCCGCGCTCTGAAGTTTCCATATCGACTATCAATTTTGCAATTAAACCGGCCTGCTCTATCACCTGATCAGTATGATGAACCCACTCATTTTTTTCTTTTATGAGTATCATTGAAACCGAACTAACCAACCCAATAGCAAGAACCAGTAAAAAGGGGGCGGATGCCTTGAGCCAAGGTCTTCTTGTGTCTGGAATCATGTCGTCTTATTGACAGCCACGGTCAATAAAGGGAGGGGCACGCCATTAAGAAAAACCAAGCATCGGCAAGAACCCAAGCGAAACATTAGCACCCCCAAGACAACCAGACCGAACCGGCCCTTAGGCCATTTATGCATCTACTGACAATACATACTGATTATAGATGAATAACCCCTCTATTTCTAGAAGGTTCCATTATTAGCCATGAGTCGGCCCCTCGTTAATGGCCAACTTTTCTGGTTTTGCATGCAAAGAGGGAGTAGCTACACAGAAGCGACATTGAGTTACATGAATACGGGAAACAACAAGAGAGGCAATTCCTGTTCATGCTTCAAACCCCTGAATCATCTATCACAACACGACCTGCAACCAGAGTGGCAGTGTCAGCAGGGAGAGCACTGTTGTCACCGTAACTGCCTCTGCATAGAGCGTCGTATCGAGCTTGAATCGGTCACAGATCACCAGCCCCAACACCATGGTCGGCATCGCCCCCTCGATAATAGCCGGAGCCAGCAGCTTCTCCGGCATTCCGACACCGATCGAGGCACCCCAGGCAATCAGTGGCATCAGGGTCAACTGGATCAGAATCACAGGCAGCAGCACCGGAATACGCCCCAACCAGCCCGACTGCCAGCGAAGCGCCATACCAACAGAGAGCAGCATCAACGGCACGACAGCCGCACCCAATATCGATAGAGAATTGCCCAGCCAGATCGGCATGGGAGCATGCGTTATACTCAGTGCAAGCCCGGCAACGGCTGCCCAGAGGGCAGGCACCTGCAACAGCGCAAGCGCCGGGTGCAGCCCTTTGGCCGCCGAGCCGTAATAGCGTGCTACCATAATGCCGACAGTAAACAGGATTGGCGTACTGGCCAGCAGATCGAACTGGATCGCCACTTTCTGGGACCATTCGCCAAATGTCTGGCTGAGGACTGGCAGTCCGAGATAGGAGAAATTACCGAATGCGGAGGCCAGAAGCAGTGCGCCAACCGCTTTGTTGGGCGATGCAACCTTCATAAACCCTTTGACCAAGTGTCCACTTGAGTAGATCAGAAATGCCGCCAGCAGTGACAGAAGCACACTGATTGCGGAAACCAAGGGTACTCGCACCGTATTCATATCAACCGGCACCTGCCAGAGCACATGCAACACGAGGGCAGGCAGAAACACTTGGTAAACGGCCTTCGCCAGATGTGAACGGATCGTCTCCGCACTGTCATTGCCGAGAATCAGTCTCCAGCCGATTCCGACAACAATGATGACAGCCATACCAAGCAAAACATTAAACATAGACGGACTCTACATACTCAAGGGCAGTATCACTATGAGATGCAGACCATTGCTGATTTACGGTGTTAGGAAAGGGGGCGCAGTTACACCTTGTACTGGCGCTGCAGGTCACGCCTGATATCCCGCTCTTTCACATCCTGGCGCTTATCGTGCATCTTCTTACCACGGGCCAGTCCAATCTCCAGCTTGGCGAAGTTATGCGCATTAAAATAGAGCTTTAACGGCACTAGCGTTAAACCTTTCTCTTTCAGCTTACCCAACAGCCGCTCCACCTCTTTTTTGTGCAGCAGCAGTTGCCGTGAACGGGTGGGATCACTTGGATTATTCATCGCCGCGGGCTTGTAGGGGCTGATATGACAGCCGATCAGCAGCACGCGATCTTTGCGGATAATGCAGTGCGCCTCGGCTAGGTTAGCCAGGCCTGCACGGATGGATTTCACCTCGGGGCCGGTCAGTATCATGCCGGTCTCAAAGGTTTCCAGGATGTGATATTCGTGCCGAGCACGGCGATTTACGATAGCCATGGGCGGATGCTAACCCGAATTCGCCAACTGACCAGCAAAGGTGTCGTGATTAATAACCACCCCAGCGTTTCTTTTTACGCAGACGCACATACGGCAACAGCAGTCCAAGCAGTACACCAGCCAGAATTGCACCGCCACCGAGCATAAACCAGCGCTGATAAGCTGCATTGGTAATACTTTCAGTATCACTGCGAAATTCTTCCAGAGCCCGTTTCGCCTCTTCCGACCCAGCTTTCAGAGACTTATTCTCCTCCAACATCTCGGATGCGCTGGCAGCAGTCTTACGCAGCAGTGCCAGATCGGCCTCGAGCCTGCTGTTTTCAGCCTTCAGCTTCTCGCTCTCTGCTTCAACAGCCAGCTTCTGTTTTTTCAGCTCTCCGAGCTGGCTTAACTCTTTCTCAAACAGTTGCAGACGATCCCTGGCTGCTGGTGTATTCATCAGGTAGCGACTGAGAATCCACCCCTCCTTGCCACCGGCCTTGATATGCGAGTAGCCGTCTGCAGATTGGCCAAGCAGCTCTACGGCCGTACCGCTGGAGAGCATGCGCACAATCTTATGGCCGGTGCTCTGGCCTGCACGCATAGGAAATTGGGCCTGATCAACGATATAACGTGTTTCAGCAACAGCGGTGCCCGAAAAGACAAACAGCAAGACAAGTGCGACAAGAATCCTCATTAAACCCAACCCCTTGATAGGAAATCCGCCGATTATTATAGATAACAATGGGAAAATCCAAGTTTTTAGAAACGTGAGTCATACTACGCCAATATAAGTACAAAACACGCCATATTAGAGATCATTGCCAATATCAGCTCCCTTGGCCACACTATTTGTTCTGATTCTGTCCGGGCTGTTTTAAGCCAGCCACAGGGGGAGCTGCCGCTATGAACTGGTCAAATCCTGATGATGCAACCATCGCCCGCCTGCTGAAGGAGGCGAAAACAATCGCAGTTTACGGCTGCTCGCCGAAAGAGCATCGAACCAGCCACCAGATTGCCAGCTTCCTGATCAGCCGCGGTTATCGCGTCTACCCTGTACACCCAAAAGCGGTGACCACCCTCGGACAGAAAGCCTACCCGGACCTCGCCTCAATCCCTGAGCACATTGATATCGTCAATGTCTTTCGCCGAGCTGAGTTTACACCGGAAGTTGCTAGACAGGCTGTAGCGATCGGAGCGGGGGCCTTGTGGCTGCAACAGGGCATCATCAACCCGGAGAGCTGGAAGATCGCCACCGATGCAGGGCTGCCCTGTCTGATGGATAGCTGCATTGCCGTGATGCACCAGCTACTGGTGAGATAACCACCCACGGTAACAACCACGACAATATTGGCCTGTATATGCTATAGTTGGAACGGTGATTCACAAAGGAGGCCCGTATGAAAACAACAACTATTCGATTTGGCATGCTCTGCCTAGCGTTAAGCCTGCTATGCCTGCCTGCTGCAGCCAGTGCAGCAAGCAAGCAGGAGATTAATGCCAAGGTCACATCAACCATGACCACATTCTACTCCCAGGTGAAGTCGGGCAAAGAGCTGGCCAATAAGGCCGTTGCCATCCTGGTCTTCCCTGAGGTATTCAAGGCCGGCATCGGCATCGGCGGTGAATATGGGGAGGGCGCCATGCTTGAGGGTGGAAAAACCACCGGTTACTACAACACAGCCGCCGCTTCGATCGGCTTCCAGCTGGGCGCCCAGATGAAATCGCAGGTCATCATGTTTATGACCCGGGATGCGCTGAAGGGCTTCAAATCCAGCGATGGCTGGAAAGCGGGAGTAGATGGCAGCGTTGCCCTAGTCACCATCGGTGCCGGCGGCGATATCGATACCAATACGATCAAGGACCCGATTATCGGCTTCATCTTTTCCAATAAAGGGCTGATGTACAACCTCACCTTTGAAGGCTCAAAGATCACCAAACTCGATAAGTAGGATCCTTTCACAGGGGTCGTGCCCCTGTTGCTTTACCCGGCGACCGCTACAATCGGCACATGCGAATCCTGCTTCTTTCCGCCTACGATGCAGCCAGCCACCGTCAATGGCGGCAAGGCCTTACCCAACACCTGCCCGAATACAAATGGAGTGTCCTGACACTGCCGCCCCGTTTTTATTCATGGCGAGTCCGCGGCAACACCTTCTCATGGCTGGCCGAACAGCAGCAGGTGCTGGATGCGCCATACGACCTGATCCTCGCCACATCAATGGTGGATCTCGCCACCCTTCGCGGCATCGTTCCCAAACTGGCTGCAACACCTGCCATCCTCTATTTCCATGAGAACCAGTTCGCCTATCCGGAGTCAGGCCATGCCCACCCGAGTGTGGAGGCGCAGATCACCTCCATCTATTCAGGGCTTGCCGCAGACCGGATCGCCTTCAACTCAGCATATAATCGCGACAGCTTTCTCGCCGGCGCTAGGGCACTGATAAAGAAGATGCCCGATCATGCCCCACTCGCCCTGCTCGATCAGCTTGGCGAAAAGAGCCGGATTCTACCGGTGCCTCTAGATGAGTCCTGCTTTGAGACCCGCAAAAAAGAAGAGGGCGCGCCACTAACCCTGCTGTGGAACCATCGCTGGGAGTATGACAAAGGCCCTGACCGGCTTCATCTGCTGCTGCAGAAACTTGAAACTGCGCAACTGGAGTTCCGCATTCACATCATCGGCCAGCAGTTCAGAATATACCCGGAGATATTCGATGCCATACGTTCGCAATTCCCGCACAGAATCGGCGCGTGGGGTTTTATCGAGGATCGCATCGCCTATCTCGATATCCTGCGAAATTCTGATATCGCAATGTCAACCGCGCTGCACGATTTTCAGGGCGTGGCACTGCTTGAGGCAACCGCCTGCGGTGCATCCCCGGTTGCCCCGAACCGGCTCGCTTATCCTGAATTCATCCCGGCCAGCCATCTGGTCGCATCGTTCAACGATGACCCCGATCGGGAGGCTGCGGCAATGGCGACGAGAATTATCTCCCTCGCCGACCAGAGAGAAGAGAAGGCTATCGATATATCTCATCTGGCATGGCTCCAAATGGTGAAGCCATACCGCAATATGATTGAATCAATTCTGGCCTGAGCCCTATGCCATCAGAGAAATGCCGGTGAAGTGGGCATGCATCATCATCAGGGCGACATAGATGAGCGAGCTCACCACCAGGGCGATACCATCTTGCATCAGCGAGATCTTATTGCCGGCTGGCCTCGCACCTCGCTGGTTGGCTGAGGCCATAGCAAACAGTGCATAGGTCAGGAAAGAGCCAAAAAGCAGTAGCGATGCAGCATCGCCATTGGCGAACAGGTGACCCACCGACCAGAAGGTAATCCCCCAGAGCATGGGATGGGCAGTGACCCGCCTGAAGCTCGTTTCCAGCTTGAATGAAACCATTGATACAATCGCAAACAGCATCAGCAGCCCGGTCACATGCATACCCCATGACGGCGGCTCATAGAACTCGATGAACTCAGCACTGCCCTTTCCGGTGACAATCAGCGCAAGGCCAGCCATTGAAATCAGGGCAAAGCCCACCTTGTAACCGTTCTCCCCGATCCTGCCGACCAGCAACTCTCGCAGTGACACCTTTGCTGGAATCAGGTGTATGCCAATAAAGACAATCAGACCGGCAATTAACAATTCCATATGACAGTTACCCCTTCCCTTGTATTCATCAGCTTGGAAACGTTATGGTTTCCGCGTTAATGTAATATGAAAACAGGAAAAAGGTACCCCATATGATGCAACGCCCTCGATCCCTGCTGATCATGGTATTCGCCCTGCTTGCAGCCTGCTCGCTGGAGAGTGGCGCCCCTGCCATCTCACAGCAGCAGCTTCTGGATACGATCAATGGCGGGGAAGACATCCTCATCCTCGACGTACGCACTGCTGGAGAATATTCGGAGGGCTTTATTCCCGGAGCTAAACATTTTGACCACCGGGAGATAGCAGCGCGACTGCATGAGATTTCCGATTATAAGCAGCGCCCCGTTGTCGTTTACTGCCTCTCCGGCATGCGGGCGGTAATGGTAGAATCGACTCTGATGGAAAACGGTTTTGATCGCTTATTGCATCTGCAGGGCGACTGGTCCGCGTGGCAAAAAGGCAACCTGCCTATCACAAAACCCGGCGAAAATAGCGCTCAACTGTGAGTACTCTTCCTCAACAATTTAGATTATAGTTTCGGCCTTTATAGCTGGACGAATATATCTGACTAAGAGAGCAGCCCTATGAGTTCTAATAAATACATGACAGGCAGTCTTGACCTGACCAAACACGATACCGGCACCGGTGCCCACCGCTCACGCAAACCGGTATATATGGATTTCCTGCCACCATGTAATCATGCATGTCCTGCTGGCGAGGATATCCAGGCCTGGCTGGCTCTGGCTCAGGCCGGCGAGTATGAAGCTGCCTGGCAGAAACTATTGGAGAACAACCCCTTCCCCGCCATCCACGGTCGTGTCTGTTACCACCCGTGCGAAACCGCGTGTAATCGTAACTATACAGATGACACAGTAAGTATTCATGCCGTCGAGCGCTTCCTTGGCGATCTGGCGATGGAGAAGGGGTGGAAGCCTGAGTTCACTGCACCTCCGGGAGGCAAGCGCGTACTGATTATCGGCGCGGGCCCATCCGGACTCTCTGCAGCCTACCACCTGATTCGCCTTGGTCATGAAGTAGAGATCCGTGAAGCTGGCCCGTTTGCCGGTGGCATGATCCATTTCGGCATTCCGGCCTACCGCATGCCACGCAAGGAGCTCAACCAGGAGATTCAGCGTGTCGTGGATATGGGTGCCAAGATCGTTCTCGATTGCCGTGTTGATGATATCGAAGCAGCCAAGGCTGAAGGCGGTTTTGATGCCGTATTCGTTGCTGTGGGTGCCCACCTGAGCAAGAACATTGAGATTCCAAGCCGGGATGCGCGCAAGATGATGGATGCGGTCAGCTTCCTTAAAAGCGTCGAACACGGCGAAGACCTGCAGCTGGGTCGCAGGGTGGCGGTTTACGGCGGCGGTAACACAGCCATGGATGCTGCACGTACTGCCAAGCGCCTCGGTGCGGAAGAGGCGGTGATCATCTATCGCCGTGACCGTGCCAGCATGCCAGCGCATGATTTTGAGGCCGATGAGGCGATCGAAGAGGGTGTGAAGATCAACTGGCTGCGCACCATCAAAGAGATCGACTGCACCACCATGACCGTTGAGGTGATGGAACTGGATGAGAATGGTCGTCCGCAACCTACAGGCAAAACAGAAACGCTGGAGACCGACGCACTGATTATGGCCGTGGGTCAGGATACCGATACCGGTTTCCTGAAAAAGGTTGAAGGCATTGAATTTAACTGGGACGGCACGGTAGTCGTCGGCCCGAATATGATGACAGGAGCCGATGGTGTATTCGCCGGCGGCGACATGGTGCCATCTGAACGCTCGGTCACCATTGCAACTGGCCACGGCAAGAAGGCTGCCCGCTACATCAATGCATGGTTGCGTGGCGATATCTACGAACCTGCTGCCAAACACCCGATTGTTGAGCACGACAAACTGCAGCTCTGGTACAGCACCGAAGCATCCAAGCGTTCACAGGGCGAACTCTCGCCGGAAGATCGCCTTGGTGGCTTCCAGGAGATTCTGCAGGGATACAGTGAAAAAGAGGCGCTGTTTGAGGCCAAACGATGCCTATCATGCGGCAACTGCTTTGAATGCGACGGCTGCTACGGATCCTGCCCGGAAGATGCGATCATTAAGCTGGGCAAGGGTAAACGCTACGAATACGACTACGACAAATGCACCGGTTGCGCCTCCTGTTTTGAGCAGTGCCCGTGCCACGCCATTGAGATGGTCAAGGAAGATGTTGTAAGTGCAGGTCAGGAATAAGGGTGGGTAACGACACGATGACTGAGAAGAATAAAGCCAAACAGATTACTTGTGACGGCGGCACCGCCGTTGCCCATATCGCCTACCGGGTAAACGAGGTCTGCTCGATCTATCCGATTACCCCCTCTTCCGACATGTCCGAGCTATGCGACGAGTGGGCTGCTCAGGGTAAACCGAACATCTGGGGACAGGTTCCCGAAGTCATCGAGCTGCAGTCCGAGGGTGGCGCTGCCGGCACCGCACATGGTGCGCTACAGACCGGCGCGCTGACCACCACCTTCACTGCATCCCAGGGCTTACTGTTGATGATCCCGAACATGTACAAGATCGCCGGTGAGTTGACCTCAACCGTATTCCATATCGCTGCCCGTTCACTGGCTACGCAGGCGCTATCGATCTTCGGCGACCATCAGGATGTGATGGCAGCCCGCTCCACCGGTTTTGCTGTACTCTCCTCTGCTTCTGTTCAGGAAGCGCATGATGCAGCTCTGATCGCACATGCCGCCACACTCAAAGCACGCGTGCCATTCATGAACTTCTTCGATGGTTTCCGCACCTCGCACGAGATCAACAAAATCAGCCTGATCTCCGATGATCAGATCAGGGCAATGATTGATGATGAGCTGGTTTTCGCCCATCGCCGCCGCGCTCTAAATCCGGACAACCCGTTTATTCGCGGCACTGCGCAGAACCCGGATGTTTACTTTCAGGGCCGTGAAAGCTCCAACTCGTTTTACAATGCGGTGCCTGGCATTGTACAGGATACGATGGATCAGCTCGCCGGGCTGACCGGTCGCCAGTATCACCTGTTTGACTACTTCGGTGCAGATGATGCCGAGCATGTAATTATCATCATGGGTTCCGGCACAGAAACGGTTGAAGAGACTATCAAGGTTCTCAACGCCCAGGGCGCCAAGCTTGGCGTCATCAATGTGCGGCTCTTCCGTCCATTTTCCCGACAGCACCTGATTGCAGCGCTGCCTGCAACAGTGAAAAAGATCGCCGTACTTGACCGCACCAAAGAGCCGGGCGCCTATGGTGAACCGCTCTATCAGGATGTAATGGCATCACTCTCCGAATCGGTAATGATCGGTGAACTGGCTGCACTGCCAAGGGTAGTTGGTGGCCGCTACGGCCTCTCCTCCAAGGAGTTTACACCGGCCATGGTCAAGGCTGTGTTCGAGGAGCTGACCAGTGAGACCCCGAAAAACGGCTTCACTATCGGTATCAACGATGATGTGACCCATACCAGCCTTACCTACGATCGCAGCTTCAACATTGAACCTGAAAATGTAACCCGCGCCCTCTTCTTTGGGCTGGGTTCTGACGGCACCGTTTCAGCCAACAAGAACAGCATCAAGATTATTGGTGAGAACACCCCATTGAACTGCCAGGGTTATTTCGTTTACGACTCCAAGAAGGCGGGGTCACAGACCGTTTCACATCTGCGCTTCGGTTCCGATCCGATCCGTGCGCCCTACCTTGTGGATTCAGCCAACTTTATCGCATGTCACAAGGCCACCTTCATCACGCAGGTAGATATGCTGGATAAAGCAGCGCAAAATGGCGTATTCCTTCTTAACAGCCCGACAGCAGCTGATCAGATATGGGATGAACTTCCGAAGCCTGTACAGCAGACCATTATCGACAAAAATATCGATTTCTATGTGATTGATGCCTCGACCGTAGCCCGAAATGCAGGCATGGGCCGCCGCATCAATACCATCATGCAGACCTGTTTCTTCGCCCTATCCGGTGTACTGCCGCGTGATGAAGCGATTGCCCAGATTAAAGTTGCCATTGAGAAGACCTATGCCCGCAAAGGCATGAATGTGGTTGAACAGAACTTCAAGGCGGTCGATGCCGCCCTTGATCACCTGCACAAGGTGGAGACGCCAGCCACAGCATCCAGCCAGCGTCTCATGGACCTGATGGTGCCGCCACAGGCGCCTGAGTTCATCCAGAATGTGATTGCACCGATGCTGGCGGGCAAGGGTGATGATCTGCCTGTCTCCATGATTCCGGTGGATGGCACCTACCCTTCAGGTTCTGCGCAGTGGGAGAAGCGCAACATCTCCGACTTCGTGCCCAAGTGGGAGCCTGATGTCTGCATCCAGTGCGGCAACTGCAGTTTCGTTTGCCCGCATAGTGTGATCCGAGCCAAATTCTACCATGAGGATCACCTTGAAAATGCCCATGAGGGCTTCCCTTCCGCACCAGTATCAGCACGCGGCTTCCCTGAAACCCGCTATACGCTGGAGATCTATCAGGAAGACTGTACCGGCTGTGAAATGTGCGTACATGCATGCCCGGCATTTGATTTGACCGATGAAACCAAAACACGTAAAGCGATCAACATGACGCCAAAAGCGCCAATGTTGGAGCAGGGCATCAAGGATGTTGAGTTCTTTGAAACCATCCCCTACAACGATCGCGGCACCATTGACTACTCATCCGTTCGCGGCGCCCAGTTCCTTGAGCCACTGTTTGAGTTCTCCGGTGCATGTTCAGGCTGTGGTGAAACGCCTTATGTACGCCTGCTGACCCAGCTCTTCGGACCACGTCTGCTGGTTGCCAATGCCACCGGCTGCTCCTCGATCTATGGCGGCAACCTGCCTGCCACACCGTGGACAAAGAACAAAGACGGACGCGGCCCGGCTTGGTCGAACTCACTATTCGAGGACAATGCCGAGTTCGGCCTGGGCATGCGTATTGCCGCTGACCAGCACACGCACATGGCCATGCAGCAACTGCAGGGGTTGAGTGAGTATTTCGATGCTTCTTTCATTGATGAGATCATCAATGCGGACCAGAGCATCGGCTCCGGGATTACCCAGCAGCGTGAACGCGTTGAAAAACTGAAGCTGGTCCTTGAAGGGATCGACGATCCGCGTGCCAAGAACCTGTTGACCGTGGTCAACCATCTGGTTCGTCGCAGCGTCTGGCTGGTCGGTGGTGATGGTTGGGCGTATGATATTGGCTCCGCAGGACTGGATCATGCACTGGCATCAGGTCGCAACATCAATGTGCTCGTACTCGACACTGAGGTCTACTCCAATACCGGCGGCCAAGCTTCCAAATCGACACCTATCGGTGCCACTGCGAAGTTCGCATCGGCGGGTAAACCGGTTGGCAAGAAGGATCTGGCGCTGCAGGCAATCTCCTACGGCAATGTTTACGTTGCCCGAGTCGCTATGGGTGGCAATCCGCAGCAGACACTGCTGGCGATGCGTGAGGCAGAGGATTACCCAGGCCCATCCATCATTCTCGCCTACAGCCACTGTATTGCACACGGCATTGATATGACTCAGGGACTGCATCAGCAGGATATGGCGGTTGCTTCCGGTTACTGGCCATTGATTCGTTACAATCCAATGTTGCGCCAGGCTGGTAAGAGACCGTTTGTATTAGACTCGCCAACACCAACGATGAAAGTAAGGGATTACGCCTACACCGAGATGCGCTACAAGCTGCTGCAGCGCAGTCACCCTGAAGAGGCTGAACGCCTGATGGGACTGGCTCAGGAGTCAGCTGATCTGCGCTGGGCCACCTACGAACATATGGCCCAACAGGACCCATCGGAATTCCAACCTATGGAGTAAATCAGGAACATGTCCCCGGCATGCCGGGGATACTGTTTTGCATTTCGCGCTGAAACACGGCTAAACAGGAGAACACCATGGACTATGATATCCTGATCGTCGGATCCGGCCCTGCCGGACAGCATGCAGCATGGCAGGCAGCACGCATGGGCAAGAAGGCAGCGATTATTGAGCGCAAGCCGAGCATCGGCGGTGCGGGCCTGCAAACCGGTACAATCCCAAGCAAGGCACTGCGTGAGGCAGCGTATCTCGCCTCAAGAACCGGCACACAGGGCATGCGTGAAGCGTCACGCACTGCGCGTTACGGTGTTATGGCTGAGGCTGTACGGCGCAAGGACATGGTCATCACCCAGCAGGAGTCGGTGATTGTTAAACGGCTTCTTAAATCGGGCGTAACCCTGATTCCGGGCGAGGCCTCGCTTGTGGATGCGCACACACTGGAGATTATCGACAGCAAAGGGGTATCAAAGAAGCTCTCCGCCGAAATCATATTACTGGCTACAGGCTCTAGGCCACGACGACCGTCGCATATTCCGTTCGACAAGAAGACCGTGCTTGATTCCACCTCGATTCTCAACCTGAAAAAACTGCCTGGAAGCCTGCTGGTGGTCGGCGGTGGCGTTATCGCCTGTGAATTCGTATCGATCTTTGCAGCCCTCGGTGTAGAGGTCACCGTCGTCGATTCGCATGAACAGCTGCTGGCATATCTGAGTGAGGATGTGGTTGGCGTGCTTGCCGAGTCTTTTGAAAACATGGGTGTTGAATTTCACATGCAGGAGCGCGTGGCTGCGGTCAGCATTGAGGAGGGGCGCACCCTCACATTGCTGGAATCGGGCAAAAGGCTCTATTCAGAGGCTGTACTTTATGCCCTTGGCCGCGAACCGAACTCGCAGAGTCTGAATACCCCGATGGCAGGCATCGAACTGGATCAGGGGTGGATTACTGTTAATGACGATTTCCAAACCAGTGTTCCGAATATCTATGCCGTTGGTGATCTTATCGGCTGGCCCGCACTGGCATCAACCGGCATGGAGCAGGGACGTGCCGCCGTGCTGCACGCCTTCGCCGGTAAAACCCACGCTATGCCTGAACATCTTCCGATGGCGATCTACGCCATTCCCGAGATCTCCTGGGTAGGCAAGACAGAGAAGGAAGCGAAGAAGGAGAAGATCAATTACGTGGTTGGACGCGGCCATTTCAAAGAGAGCGCCCGCGGCCAGATTATTGGCGACATCAACGGACTGGTAAAACTGATTGTTGATGCAACATCACACAAGCTGATCGGAGTACATATTGTCGGCGAGCATGCCAGCGAACTGATTCATACCGGTCAGATGTTGATGCACTTTGGCGGCACAGTGCACGACTTGGTCGGCAACGTATTCAACTACCCTACACTGGCTGAGTGCTACAAACTTGCTGCTCTGGACTGCATGGAAGCATTGAATAAATCAGCGCTTCCCTAGAGGGCTGCCATTGTCTAATTCATGGTGTATGATAGTGCTTCTATGGAAGATACCATGCACCGCACCGCTGCATGTACATTATTCATTGCGGCTCTCCTGTTTGCCATAACCGGCAACACTCACCTTTTACAGGCCGCAGAAAACCCCGCCAAGCAGTACCGTGAAACCCTTGCTGTGATGCAGATGCTCTACGGCATCGAGGTGCGTGCCGCACATCGTTTCCAGATATTTTCAGACAGGGCTGTCGAAGAGGGCCATGGCAACATTGCCCATCTATTCAAGGCCATCTCAATCTCCGAGCATATCCATGCGTCCCATTTTAAGGAATTGATCGAAAGCGTTGGTGAGCGGACGGCAACCATTGATCTCTCATCGATCAGGGCAGGTAGTACTGATGAAAATCTGAGATATTCAGCAACTACAGAGCTCTCCGAGATCAACAGTCAGTACCCCAGATATATCGAGCGCATCAGCCCGGAGGGGCACGCGAGGGCTCTGGAGTATCTTCGGTTTGCATGGGAGGCTGAAAAGCATCACCGCAGGCTGATTGATGAGATGCCGAACGGAGCGGCTCGTTTCTTCGACAGGTTACTGGCACCATTCGAGGCAGGCGAGAGCCGCTATTATGTAAACCAGAACTGCGGAACCACTGTCACCAAGCTACCGAAACAGGAGTGTCCGGTCTGCCGCATGCCGGTTGAAACATACATCGAAGTTCCCCGTCCCTGAAGCCAATTCATTTACTATTCGACTCCGGTTGACGCCATTTCTGTTACAATAAGATTATGAGTCTTCCCCCCTCACCCGTTCGCCTGTTTGTACTGATCGTGTTATCCATACTGGTTGGAACCCTTCTGCTGTCGCTGGTTCAGCTTGGACTTATATCACTGATCGTTGAAAAACTGGGTCTGTCGCCAGCACAGGGCGTGATGTTTCTGGTGTTTTCACTGATAGGCAGCACGCTGAACCTGCCTGTCATCTCGATTAAAGCGGAGCATCCGGAAGGCGGCCTCAAACCCGATAATGTGCAGGAGATACTCGGCGTCCCAATACCACAGTTTCAGGGGAAGACGCTAATTGCTGTTAACGTCGGTGGCTGCCTGATCCCACTGGTCTTCTCAGCAAGTCTGATCTACCGATTTCCACTGGAACTATCGCTGCTTCTGCTATCGGTGGGGCTCTGCTCTATCATCTGCTTTCTGGCCAGCCGTCCGATTCCCGGCATCGGTATCGGCATGATGCCGCTTGTCGCTCCGGTTACCGCCGCCATCATCGCCATCACCTTCGGCGGCGAATATGCTGCACCACTGGCCTACATCACCGGCACATTCGGTGTGATCATCGGAGCAGACCTGATGCACATGAGGGATATCTCCAGGCTCGGCGCCCCCATCGCTTCCATCGGCGGTGCAGGAACCTTCGACGGCATCTTCCTCACCGGCATTGTCGCTGTTTTACTCACCTAGAACTGCAAACAAAAAGGCTCCCGAAAGAGCTTTCAAATAGCCATTTGCCGCTTAGATGTGAATGGCGCGATCGTCGGAATCCAGTACTGATTCGTGGATCATCTCCGAGAGTGTTGGATGCGGGAACATGTGGTGTGCAAGCTCCGCCTCTGTGGTCTCCAATGTTTTGGCTACACCGAGTGAGACAATCATCTCAGTGGCTTCAGCACCTACGATGTGTGCTCCCAGCAGCTCACCTGTCTCAGCATGGAATATCGTTTTGACCATGCCATCAGTCTCTGCCAGCCCCATCGCTTTACCGTTGGTACCGTAGGACATACGACCCACTTTGTAGGGAATGCCCTCTTCCTTGCACTGGTTCTCTGTCTTGCCGCATGAACCCACCTGCGGCTGGCAATAGGTGCAACCCGGGACATTACCGTAATCAACAGGATGGGGATGTTTCTCGGCAATAGCCTCGACACAGACAATACCTTCATGGCTGGCAACATGTGCCAGCGCAGGAGCGCCGACCACATCGCCGATAGCATAAATACCCGGATGATCGGTACGGTACCAGTCATCCACCGCAATAGTGTTGCGATCCACCTTCATCGAGGTGTTCTCAGCACCGATTGCATCAGTATTGCCGATCACGCCAACGGCAACCAGACAGACATCGCCTTCAATGCTCAGCTTCTTGCCCTTGGATTCATATTCAACCACAGCCTTGCCATCAATGTTTTTGGCTGATGATACCATTGCGCCGGTGATGATATTGATCTTCTGTTTCTTGAATGATCGCGCGACAACTTTAGAAATCTCGTGATCTTCCAGTGGCAGGATCTGATCGGCCGCCTCAATCACGGTCACATCGGAACCCATCGCTTTGTAGAAATAGGCGAACTCCATGCCGATCGCACCGGACCCGATAACCACCAGTTTCTCTGGTAGTGCCTTAGGCGCCAGCGCCTGTTTGTAGGTGATCACCACGTCATTATCGACATCCATGCCCGGGAATGCGCGGGCGCGGGCACCAGTCGCTACGATCACATGTTTTGCGGTGACCTGCCTGACGTTACCCTCGGCATCCTTCACCATCAGCTGGTTGCCGGCCTCGAATGTTGCATAGCCTTCGATATGTTCGATCTTGTTCTTCTTGAAGAGGAAACCGATGCCCCCATTAAGCTTGGTCGAGATGGCACGTGAGCGGGCAACTGCCTTTTCCAGGTCAGGGTTGGCCTCGGTAACGCCCAGCCCCAGCACATCACCACTATGCTTGATGATGTTAATCACCTCAGCCGTGCGCAGCAGTGCCTTGGTCGGGATACAACCCCAGTTCAGGCAGATGCCGCCAAGGTGGGTGGATTCGATGCAGGCTACCTTCATACCCAGCTGTGCAGCACGAATGGCCGCCACATAACCGCCCGGGCCCGCGCCAATCACCACTACATCATATTCGCCATCAGCATTGAACAAACCAGCAGGCTTGAGATGCAGTGCCTCCGCCTCTTCGGCATCGTGTGCCTCATGAGCAGCCACATAGGCAGGGTGCATATCGGGAGCAGCCTCGGAACCCAGCTCCACAGCCTCTTCAGACGAATCATTGTTGACGATCTCAATCGCATGAGCCGCATCTAAACCGGCCGCCGTGTAATCGTCAGCAACCTCTTCATCCTCTTCGCGAATCACAGCAATCGGAGCACCTACGGTAACAATGGAGCCCTCTGGAGCGAGGATTTTGTGCAGAACACCCTCATCCACGACCTCCATTTCCATGGTCGCCTTGTCGGTCTCGATCTCGGCCATAACCTCACCGGAGACAAGCTCATCACCCTCTTTTTTCAACCAGCGGGCGATACGCCCTTCGGTCATGGTCGGGGATAGCTGAGTCATAAACAGATCAATCGGCATTATAAAACCTCATAAATAATTAACTGGAAAGCATTGGATGAGACATTAAATGAGTGTTCCCGCTGGGCACTCTATGTGCCTCTTCAGTGCAGCCAGGAATTCAGCACCTACTGCGCCATCCACGACGCGATGGTCGCAGGAGAGGGTCAAGGTCATCATCTTCTTCACACTGACTTCCCCATTCACAACTACAGCCCGCTCTTCGGTCGCACCAACAGCGAGAATTGCCCCCTCCGGCGGATTCACAATCGCAGAGAACTGCTTGATGCCATACATGCCGAGGTTGGAGATCGAGAAGGTGCCTCCGGAATACTCTTCCGGCTGCAGTTGACCGGCACGCGCACGCCCGGCCAGCTCTTTCACTTCAGCTGAGATGTCGGTGATGCCCTTCTGCTCGGCAAAACGAACCACCGGGGTAATCAAACCGCCCTCAATGGCAACCGCCACCGAGATATGGGCATGTTTGTGCATCAAGGTGTCACTCTCCGTCCAGCTTGCATTGGCAGCAGGAACATCCACCAGCGCCTTGGCCACAGCTTTGATAATAAAATCATTCACACTGAGCTTGAATTCGCCATCTGCCGCTTCATTCAGCTGAGCCCTGAGATCCATTAAACGATCCATGACCACATCCAGACTCAAGTAGAAATGCGGAACCTGCTGTTTGGACTCAGTCAGGCGGCGGGATATAGCCTTGCGCATCATAGAGTTCTCAACGCGCACAAACTCATCTTCATGGTATGGCAGAGGACCAGCTGGCATCGGCCGTGCAGGCGGTGCGACTACGGCTGCAGTAGCACCACCGAGATTGATGCCACGCCTTACAGCATTTTCCACATCCGACCTGGTAATACGGCCATTGGGGCCAGAACCTGTTATGGCAGCCAGATTAATGCCCTTCTGCTTGGCTAACCTGCGTGCCAGAGGACTCGCCTTGATACGTCCGCCCTTCCTGGCGACAGGAGCAGGAGCTGAAACAGCGGCTGCAGGGGCTGGCTTGGCTGCAACTGCTGCTGGTTGCTCAACCTCTGGAGTGGTCACCGGAGCTTCTGCTGCAGGGGCAGCCGATTTGTAATCAGCAGGCACCTCTTCGCCCTCTTCAGCAATGATGGCAATGACACTGCCGACAGGGACAATTGAACCTGCCGGTGAAAGGATTTTATGCAGTACCCCTTCATCGACAACTTCCATCTCCATCGTCGCCTTATCTGTCTCTACTTCGGCCAGGATTTCTCCTGATTCAAGTGCGTCGCCCTCTTTCTTCAACCAGCGGGCAATCTTACCCTCGGTCATCGTCGGCGAGAGCTGAGTCATAAAAAGATCAATCGGCATGGTTTCCCCTTAACCCCTTCCACACGCCACACGGGCGGCTTCGACGATATCAAGTACGCTCGGCAGAGCCAGTGATTCGAGATTAGCAGCATACGGCATAGGAACATCCTTGCCTGTTACACGGATCACCGGCGAATCAAGGTCATCGAAACCGCGCTCCATAATGCGGGCAGAGATTTCGGCACCGATACCGGCAAAACGCCAGCCCTCTTCAACGACAACAGCACAGTTGGTTTTCGCAACTGAAGCCAAAATCGTATTCTCATCCAGTGGTCGAATCGTACGCGGATCAATCACTTCGGCCTCAATGCCCTGTTCGGCAAGAATTTTTGCCGCCTCAAGTGCAAAACCGGTCATGCGTGAGTGCGCCACGATGGTGACATCAGAGCCCACACGCTTCACATCGGCAACACCGAGCGGGATGATATATTCACCATCCGGAACCTCACCGACATCACCGTAGTTGATCTCATTTTCGATAAATACCACGGTATCGTTATCACGGATCGCAGCCTTCAGAAGCCCCTTGGCATCTGCAGGGTTGGATGGCATGACCACCTTCAGCCCCGGCACGTTGGCCAGCCAGTTTTCCAGACTCTGCGAATGCTGTGCACCCACACGGGCAGCCGAACCACCTGCGCCACGGAACACCATCGGACAGCTGTACTGACCACCGGACATATATTTCATCTTGGCTGCTGCATTGACGATCTGATCCAGTGCCAGGATGGCAAAGTTCCAGGTCATAAACTCAATGACTGGACGCAGGCCCGCCATCGAAGCTCCCACACCAAGGCCGGCAAATCCCAGCTCGGTGATCGGTGTATCAATCACACGCTTGGGGCCGAACTTCTCCAGCATGCCCTGCGAAATTTTGTAGGCGCCATTATATTCGGCAACCTCTTCACCCATCAGGAAAACGCGATCATCACGCTTCATCTCTTCGCACATGGCCTGATTCAGTGCTTCTCGATAAGTAATCTTGCTCATCTTCAGTTCACCTTGCCCGGATAAGGGTATGCATTCTCGATCGGATCGGTATAGATGTCGGTCCACAGTTCGGCCGCATCCGGTTCCGGCTGCGCTTCCGCTGCCTTGGCAATGGCTGCAACCTCTTTCTTGATATCTTTGTCTTTCTGTTTGAAGTGCTCTTCGGTCGCCAGTCCCGCTTCAATCATCTGGGCCTGCAGTCGTGCTATCGGATCGCGACCAGAGCGCCACTCATCCACCTCGGCACGCGTGCGGTAGGTGGCAGGATCGGACATGGAGTGACCACGGTAGCGGTAGGTCATTGCTTCAACCAACATTGGCCCCTTGCCTGAGCGGGCATGTTCCATCGCTTCACCCATCTTCTTTTCGAATTCGAGCACATCCATACCATCGATCTTCATGCCCGGAATCTTAAATGAGATGCCTCGTTTGAAAAGCTGAGTTTCAGCTGATGCGCGTTCAAGAGAGGTGCCCATGGCGTACTGGTTATTCTCGACAAGAAATACAATCGGCAACTTCCACAGCGCGGCCATATTGAAGGATTCATACACTGCGCCCTGATTGATACCGCCATCACCCATGATACAGATGGTTACACGGCCATCATCCTTATACCAACTGGAGAAACCAAAGCCGAGTCCAATTGGCACCTGCTCACCCACAATACCGTTACCGCCAGCAAAGTTCTTCTCGATATCAAACATATGCATCGAGCCTCCCTTGCCTTTGACGATACCGCCGGCACGACCCAACAGTTCGGCCATTACAGCAGTTGGATCGGAGCCGCGCGCCAGAATATGGCCGTGGTCACGGTAACTGGTCATCATGTAGTCAGCAGGCTCGGAAGCATGCTCCAGCCCCACACACACAGCTTCCTGCCCATTACAGAGATGGCAGAAGCCTCCGATTTTTTTCAGACCATAGAGCTGACCCGCTTTCTCTTCAAAACGGCGGATAAAAAGCATCTTATCATGCATCTCATGCAGACTCTCTTCGGAAAAGAAAAGTCCATCATGCGTGATACCAGCTTTCGATTTCTGCTTTGCAGACATGGTGCCTCCGACAAATAATAGTCAGCGAATGCTACCCCAGCTTAAAATGGCAGCAACCACTTCTATTTTATAGATTTTTTTGCGACCGGCATCACAGATGCACAAAGCACCAGAATCCATCCTGTGCAATCGGGAACCCCCCTTCCCATGTCTATATAAACAGGAAGGAAGCCGTCATGTCAAAAATTGTCTCTTTCAGCACAGGCGAATCACTGATCAATCAGGGAGATGAAGATACCATCGCCTACCTGATCCAGAGCGGCTGGGTACAAATCAACCAGAAGAAAGAGGATGGTACCTCATTCGAGGTCAAAATCGGGCCCGGTGAGATTGTTGGTGAACTGGCACTTGTAGGTCTGGTCACTCAGCGTAGTGCTTCGGCAACTGCAATCACCGCGGTTGAAGCCGAGGAGATAGACCGCGGAGCGCTGATCAGACTGGTCAATGGCCCCGCAAGCAAGTTGACCCCGGTTCTGGCCGCCCTTCTCTCCCGCCTGAAAAATGCGATGGTCGATGAAAAACAGGCTAACGTATTTGCCCCCGATGACACGATCCACGCCAGAGTCGTTGGATTAAACGACATATCTAAACAGGCACTCTGCAATCAACCATGCGAAATCTCACGCCTGCCATGGGTGTTCGGTTCGCATGTGCCTCCGCAGAGCGTCACAGACCTGCTCCGCCATCAGCAGATGGCGGACACCCTTTTGGCCAATGCCAGCAAACGCGTCCGGGAACAGCACCTCTGCATCGAAACAGATGGAAAAAACGGCTTGCAACTGCAACTGATGCAACATGGCGATTATTGCGAAGTGAATGATAAACGTGTGGGATATGGTGCATCCAGCACCACAGTGCCACTGCAGAAAGGAGATCACACCGTAAGCTTCGGTGACCCTGTTGACCCTTATGCATTCGGTATCGAGATACTGTGACCTAAGGGGTTAGCTGCCCCTATATGCAAGGGGCAAGTAATGACTAACGACCGACGACTCGTCTATTCAACAGAGAGCGGACAACTCGACAAAGCGATGAGCAGTAAGAAACAGGGGCGCAAAAAAACAGCTCAGAAGCCCACGCCTGCCATCACAAATCCGGCCAAGCAGGGAATTCGAATTCGCCGAGAGTCAAAGGGGCGAGGTGGAAAAACCGTCTCCGTTATTGATGGCTTGCCACTGGATGATACCAACCTGAAGATTCTCATGAAAAAACTGAAAGCGGCGCTCGGAACGGGTGGCGCAGTTAAAAGTGGCAGTCTCGAGATTCAGGGTGAGCATCGGGATAAACTTCTGCTCCTGCTGGAGAAAGAGGGGTATAAAGCCAAGTTATCCGGCGGGTAAGGCAACCTCCGAACAGGTCTGCAATTTCTGGAGAACAAAGTGACTAAGCATAGTCATGCAGCGTGAAGCCGGGGCAAAATAAAAGGCGGAGTTTGCACGCTCCGCCTTTTGTTTATTCGAGGATAGTTGCATACTGCTGCTGACAGCATGGCCGAGCTTAAAGCATGACCATGGCAAAAAAGTGATCCTGCTCACAAAAAAGAACCCAGCTCAGTTTTTTTGAAAGCACTCTCAAAAAGAGGGAAATCTTCAAAGACCTCGTGCCCGTTACCCTTCGCTTCCGCATTGGCTTTCACTATCTGATCCAGAGGCACTGCTGCATATGATTTACAGTTTTTACGGCGCCTACAAACACTGGCAACACAGGCGGCGAGTTCATTATTAATTATTAAAGCCCCTGCCTTGGCCATGCTTGAAGCACCAGATTCAACTCATCCCTTAGAAGTTCACCACCAGCGTAATCGCGGTCTCGACATCCAGCTTCTTGATCCCGGCCGGCACCTTGCTGTTATGGTTCAGCTTGAGCGAAATTTTGCTTGCTATATGTGAATTCAGCGCATGCTGCAGGGCTGTGACCGATTCAGTTGCCCAGCCATTTTTTCCGCCCTCGGTCGAGATATCCTGCGTAAAGGTGGCAGAGTCATTCACCTTCCAGTTCACACCCGTTGCAGAACGCATGATAGGCTCACTCTTTTTGCTACGGTCAGTATACTGGGTCTGTCGAAGACCGCCGCCCAACTCAAACTTCCAGAGCAGATCATCTGTTTTAATCAGATCGCGACCGTAACCGGCCGTTTCACTGAAACGGCGACTATACCCTGCAAAGCGATCACTCTCGAAGCTGCCACGGGCGAAGAGATAGCCTCGCTCAGAGAACTTCCAATCCTCCTGCAGACTGGCTTTGTACGACTCAGCAGTCGTTGTGTTGCTGTCAGTGGAGTTATTGGCACTGCCGGTAACCGTCTCACGCAGGGTATCACCTTCGTGAACAGACTTGAGCTTGGCATTAACAGTCAACGTCTTGGTATTGCCGGAGGTCTGCACCGCGCCAAGTTCAACATTGTTTTTCCAATTGCTTGGCTCCTCCTCGGCGTAAGCGGCCAGAGGAGTGATCATAACAAGGGACAGGAGGGGTAAATAAAGCTTTTTCATAGTGGCGCGCAGACTAGAGGCACAGTGGTGAAATTCCAGTGGAAATGAGTATATACGTTGTAACTACTTCATTAGTTGGAGAACATCGTGCTATCGTTGCCCTATACAGCAAGAAAAGAGAGTCGCCATTGGCCTGTTTATTCAGGCTATTTGGGGGGAGTTATTCTGGGGAGTCCTGATTGAACAGCGTTATGATATCGGTCACGCTATATTTGGTCTCAGTAAATATTCTGGCCGGAGTGATCTATATGTTCGGTCAGAAAAAGGCAGGGCTTCTCTGGATAGAGTACCCGTTTGTTTATGCCCCTCTTATTATTTTCCAGTTCCTGATGCCACAGTTCATGTCCATCCCCGGCCTCGCCGAGACTGAAAACTCGCTGAAATATTTTCTCTTTATGCTGCAGGGATTCAGCTGTGGTGCCATCGGAGCCATGATCCTGTTGCCCCGCTTTTTTGTGCCTGCTATCACAACGATCGAGAAGCTGAAGGTAACAGCTGTCAGTTGCCTCGCCATGTCGACGATGTACCTGATTACCCGCTGGCTTTTTTTTGAGGCACTGCGCTTCCTGATTCCCCAGATGCACGGGGTTTAGGAGCCCCAGTCCCACAGCTCGATTCCCAGGACAGAGTGTTCTATAATAGTGAGTATCGGAGGCACCCATGGAAGATCTCAAAGGCTCGGAATCGTGGCGCATATTCAGAATCATCAGTGAGTTCACCGAAGGCATCGATACGCTGAACGACCTCCCCTACTCGGTGACCGTCTTCGGAGCAGCCAGAGCCAGCCCAGGCGACAGCCATTACGAAGCCACTGTCGAAATCGCCCGGAAACTGGCCCACGAGGGGTTCGGTGTCATATCCGGCGGTGGGCCCGGCATCATGGAGGCCGCCAACAAGGGTGCTAGCGAAGGGGGAGGAAAATCAATTGGCCTGAACATCACCCTGCCAGAGGAGCAGACCCCCAACCCCTACCAGAACATCTCCATCAACTTCCGCTACTTCTTCGTTCGCAAGGTAATGTTCGTCAAATACTCCATGGGTTACATCTGCATGCCCGGTGGCTTCGGCACGCTGGACGAATTTTTCGAGTCGTTAACGCTCATGCAGACGCAGAAGGCGTTTCCTCTGCCGCTGGTGCTTTACGGCACCGAGTTCTGGAAGGACCTGCTCGACTGGATTCGACACACCGTACTGGAAGCGGGATATATCAGTGAAGATGACCTAAAGCTGGTGACCGTCACCGATGACATCAATGAAGCGGTAGAAATCATGTGCAGACACCGCACATGGAAGCTGCAGCAGGTTCAGATCGCAAAGACTAGCGGCCTGTAAGGTTTAGCCCTCAGAGCGCGATGTAATCTCGATCAGGTGATAACCGAACTGGGTTTTCACCGGCCCGTGCACCTTGTGCAGCTCAGCAGAAAAAACCACTTCATTGAACTCCTTCACCATCTGCCGTTCGCGGAAGCTGCCCAGATCGCCACCATTTTTTCCCGAAGGACAGCTGGAGTACTGTTTTGCCACCTCGGCAAAATCGGCCCCGGCTTCAATCTCCGCCTTCAGCGCTTCGCACTGATCAAGATCCTTGACCAGAATGTGGCGTGCTGATGCCGTTTTTTTCTTTTTATTCCAACCGAACATAATAACTCCTTACTTCTCTTGCTTATCAAGTAACTGTTTAATTACGAAGCCGGCGAGCATAAAACCAAATAGGTTCGGCATATAGGAGATTGTGCCATTAACTGCTCGCGGCAGCCTGTTTGGATCGCTGCCAACAGGTTCCTGTGGCAGCGGCTTGATAGGGAACTCACCAGAAAACACCACGGGGTAATCCAGCGAGGCACCAGCCCGACGCAGTTTACGGCGAAGATTGACCGCCAGACCGCAGTTGTAGGTTTTATCCAGCGTAGTGATTTCGGCTTTTGTGACATCCAGCCGGCCACCTGCTCCCAGGCTGGATGCCACAGGGATCCCCAGCTTTTGGCATGTGGCTACCAGTAAAGATTTACAGGCAACTGAATCGATGCAGTCGATCACATAATCAAAATCACCGGCTGCAAGAAAGCTTTCCATATTCTCATAACCGAGAAATCCAACATGGGCATTGAGCTCTACATCGGGGTTAATATCGACAACTCTGGCGCCCATTGCAGCAGCTTTATCCTGGCCTATGGTTGAGTGGGTGCAGACCAGCTGACGATTCATATTGGAGAGCCCGACACTATCATGATCAACAATCGTCAGTCGGCCGACACCAGCACGCGCCACAGCCTCAACCACCGCGCCGCCTACACCGCCTAACCCCACAACCAGCAAATGCAGCCCGGCGAGGTAATCCAGCCCTGTTTCACCAATAAGAATTCCGGTACGTTCCTGTGCTTGACTCATAACCTGAACAGCTCCTTCGCATTGCGGTTGCAGATGCGGGCCAGTGACTCCGCATCAATGGCGCGAAGCGTAGCGATCCGCGCGAGGATTTCGATCAGAAAAGCGGGTTCATTACGCTTCCCCCGGTGATCGCTGGGGGACTGGTCCGGTGCGTCGGTCTCGATCAACAGCTTTTCGACAGGAATCGCCTGAACAACTGCTGCATTTTTGCGGGCCCGCTCATCTGTTATCGAGCCGCCGAATCCCAGATAGAAACCCAGAGCGATCAGTTGATCCGCCTGCTGCTGTGAACCGGAAAAGCTGTGAACCACCCCGCGCAGCTCGGGATAGCATTTGATCTCCCGAATCACACTATCGAGAGCCTTGTAGCCATGCACGATCACCGGAAGGTCATGTTCTGCGGCAATGCGAAGCTGCCCCCGGAACCAGTGCAGCTGCCTCTCCATATCAAAACGGCAGAGCCCTGTATCGAGTCCGCACTCACCGATAGCCACCGCCCCCTCTAACAACTTGGGCAGCAGTTTCAAATCAGATTCATCATGTTCATCACAAAACCAGGGATGCAGGCCAAAGGCCGGATAGATGGACACCTCTTCCGCTGCAATCGTTTGCAACTTTCCCCAGCCTCTGCGACTGACTGCAGGCACTACAAATCGATCCACACCCGCCTCACTTGCGCGCTGTATCACCTCTGCCCTGTCGTGGTCGAAGCGGACATCATCGAGATGGCAGTGGCTATCAGTCAGCTGCATAAACAGTAACCGGGCCCCTTACTTGAACAGGGTTTCGCAACCAGACCATAAATCCGACTCCTGACTTGGCCTGATATCGCTCTGCCACTCACCCGATGCATTCTGCGATCCGAAATCCTGCAGACCCTGGCACTCATCATTGCCACTGCCGCCATCAAAACTGTCCTGGCCTTCGCGGTCGAACAGCCGGTCATCACCCTCACCGCCATCAAGCATATCGTTACCATACCAGCCATAGAGCCTGTCATTGCCGCGATTTCCATAAAGTCGGTCATCACCATGTTCACCGTAGAGGGTGTCATCACCATCGCCGCCCTCGAGCTGGTCATCACCAGCTCCGGCGCTCAGTTTATCCTCGCCACTTCCGCCTTTGAGAAGGTCATTTCCCTTATCGCCAAAAAGTTTGTCATTGCCCGCACCACCTTCGATGATGTCATCGTCAAAGCCGCCGAGAATTTTATCGTTGCCGGCATCACCGAACAGCTTGTCACTGCCGCTGCCACCTTTGATAGTATCGTCACCGTCGCCACCACAAATCAGATCGTTACCGCCTTTGCCGTCGATCTTGTCATTGCCCCCCAAGCCGACAATCACATCATCGCCTGATGTACCGCTGATTTTATCGGCTTTCTCCGTTCCAGCGATCGTGGCAGGCAGTCCCGCACACTCGTATGCCGAAGCGATGCATGGCATCAGCATCGCCAAAGCCATAGAATGAATAGCGACCTTTGTTTTCAATCTCTCCTCCTGTAGTCCAGCCAGAAGCATAAACGTCCGGCAGTAGGAATGCATGCCGGGGCAGAGGTGACGGTGGAGAGTCAGTTTATCAAATAGGGGCGCAGCTGCAGAGGGAGAAGAGCCAGTTATGCGCCAGCAGCCTGCTGGTTGGCGACCCGCGCATGGACCTCTTTCATATCAATCGCTCTGATCTGGCCAATAAGTGCCTCCAGATCCTTCTTTGAAAGCGCACCGGATTCAGAGTAGAGCATCACATTTTCGCGAATGACCATCAAGGTCGGAATGGAGCGTATATTGAAATGTGCTCCGAGCTCCTGCTGCTCTTGCGTATTCACCTTACCAAACAGGAGATCCGGGTGATTTTCCGATATGGCTTCAAAGACAGGCCCGAACATTTTGCAGGGGCCACACCATGGGGCCCAGAAGTCGAGCACGGCAATATCACTGCCTGCCACCTCAGCCTGAAAATTTTCTTTAGTCAGTTCAACCGTAGCCATAGAGGCCTCCCCTGGGGTTAGTGATGGGTATCTATCAATTTATCCTGCGTAGTTAAAATCTTTGACGCTGATGTAAAAAAAAGCGCCGGTGTACAGGGTGATAAACAGTGCTGCAAATGAAAACAGATATGCCATTGCGTTCTCCTTTTCTAATGTGATAGCCACACTTTAGCGGTGCGAATTAAGCATATGATGAGAAAAACCTTAATATATGTTAATATCCTAATATTTAAGGAGTGACTTAATTGGACTTGGATACTGCGAACATTGCGGCAAACAAAAGTGCTGATTGCAATAATGGCTCCCCATCAGGCAAGATGGCCGTATGAAATTATGCGCATCAGATTTTCCCGAAGTTCCATTCCAGCTCATGCACAATGTTCACCTGGAAGAGGTGGAGATGATCAATGCCATCTACGACCTGATCGTTGAAATCGAGGCGGGCGCGAATAAGAGTCCTGTTCTCACAGAGAAGCTGGATGGGCTTCTCACCCATACGAAAGAGCACTTCGCCAACGAAGAGCGACTGATGCAGGAGGCTCACTTCCCGCCCTACGCCATGCATAAAGGCGCCCATGATCTTTTCCTTTCCGAGTTTGAAGCTGCACTAGCTGACTGGCGGGAGAGTCAGACCGTCGGTCCGATCGCCATGTTTTTGCGCCTTAAACTTCCACGCTGGATGAAGGATCATATCGGCAGCATGGATTATGTGACTGCTGGTTTTCTCGCTATGCACGCAAAGTGAATAAGCCCTCTGGACCAATCATGAACAAACTTGAAGAACTGATGTTCGATAATGCCTATGTGAGCGAACTGCCGAGCGACCCCGAGCCGGAAAATTTCACGCGTCAGGTGACGGGCGCCTGCTACTCGCGCGTGAAGCCGACCCCGGTAAGCGACCCGCAGACCTTAGCCTGCGCCAAGGAGGTAGCAGAACTGCTGGGCATCTCAGAGCAGGCGTGTAAATCACCGCACTTCGCTGAAGTTTTCGCTGGCAACCGGTTGCTGCCCGGCATGGACCCTTATGCCAGTTGTTACGGCGGCCATCAGTTCGGCCATTGGGCCGGTCAACTGGGTGATGGCCGCGCCATCAACATCGGCGAAGTCATCAATCATCAGGGGGAGCGCTGGATGCTACAGCTTAAAGGCGCTGGCCTTACCCCCTACTCCCGCAATGCCGATGGGCTTGCGGTACTGCGCTCTTCGCTTCGCGAGTTCCTCTGCAGTGAGGCAATGTTTCACCTTGGTGTACCGACCACCCGTGCATTGAGCCTTGTCACCACAGGAGAAATGGTAAAGCGCGATATCCTTTATAACGGCAATGCGGCCTTTGAACCAGGTGCTGTCCTCTGCCGCATCGCCCCCTCCTTTACCCGCTTCGGCAATTTCCAGCTCTTTGCCGCGCGCGGTGAGATCGCAGTGCTGAAGCAGCTGCTCGATTACACCATCCGCACCGATTTTCCGCACCTTGGCGAGCCATCGCCTGCGGTCTATATCACATGGTTCAAGGAGGTGTGCATCTCTACCGCTGAACTGATGGCACACTGGATGCGGGTCGGTTTTGTGCACGGCGTCATGAATACGGACAACATGTCTGTGCTGGGGCTGACCATCGATTACGGACCGTACGGCTGGCTTGAAGGGTATGATCCTGGGTGGACCCCCAATATCACCGATGCCGAGATGAAGCGATACCGCTTCGGCAATCAGCCGCAGATTGCAGGATGGAACCTTGCCCGGCTGGCAGATGCACTGGTGCCACTAGTCGAATCGGTGGAGCCACTGCAAGAGGCCATCAAGGTCTATGCAGCCACCTATGAAAAACGGTGGCGCTCGATGATAGGCGCCAAGCTGGGCTTTTCAGAGACCCTCCCTGATGATGCTATACTGATCCAGGAGTTGCTGGCTATCCTGCCGCTGGTTGAAACCGACATGACAATCTTCTACCGCAAACTTGCTGGTATCGAAACCGACAGCGATACGACCCGTCTCTCCGACGATCTCCTGATCGCCCCGCTGCTCGATGCCTACTACGACCTTGGCTCACTCAATGCGGCCTACCGGAACCGCCTGGCCTCATGGCTGCGCAGCTACATCAATCGCACCCAACAACAGGGTATTTCCGATACTGAACGGCGTGCCCGGATGAATGCGGTGAACCCTAAATATGTACTGCGCAACTACCTTGCCCAGCAGGCGATCGACAAGACTGAGGCCGGAGACAGCTCGATGATTGATGAACTGCTGGAGCTGCTGCGCCGCCCCTATGATGAACAGCCGGAAAACGAGCATTTTGCTGCCAAACGACCGGAGTGGGCACGCCATCGCGCTGGCTGCTCAATGCTCTCCTGCAGCTCCTGAGAGCCTCAATCAAGCCCGAGTTGAAGCTGTGGCTGCGTGCAAGCCGGCGACCAGTCAACGGGGTCATAGCCGTTGGCAATGAGATATGCATTAGCTTTGGAAAAGTGAGCAGAGCCCAGAAAGCCACGATGCGCTGAAAAAGGCGACGGGTGTGTCGACTTCAGTACAAGGTGGCGATCGACATCAATCAGATCAGCTTTGGAGTGAGCGAAGTTACCCCACAGCATAAACACGAGGTGCTCGCGTTTCTCGCTCAAAATCCTGATCGCAGCATCGGTGAACCGCTCCCAGCCTCTCCCCTGATGTGAACCCGGAGCTCTCTCCTCTACCGTCAGCGTAGCGTTGAGCAGCAGCACACCCGCCTTCGCCCAGCTTGAGAGGCAACCGTGTTCGGGTGCTGCAATCCCGAGATCGGCATTCAGCTCCTTGTAAATGTTACGTAGCGACGGCGGAATTTTCTGGCCCGGCAACACCGAAAAACTAAGGCCGTGTGCCTGATTCGCTCCGTGGTAGGGATCCTGCCCGATGATCACCACCTTCACGGACTCAAATGGTGTCTCATTAAATGCAGCGAACCGGTTCTCCTCTGCAGGGTAGATAATTTTCCCTTCCGCTTTCTGCTCATCCAGAAATGCAACCAGCTCGGACATATAGACCTGTTCGAACTCACCCGCCAGATATCTGCCCCACGACTCACTCAGCACAAGACTCACTCATCTGCCCCCTGTTGACTCATGGCACCATCCTGCTGCGGCTCGCCGTTGACCGGTTCCACCAGCTGCCAGCCGCCGCCAAGCGCCTTATATAACTGTGTCAGGCCGGTGAGGATTCGCATTTCGCTGCTTACGATATCGTTACGCGTGGTAATCAGCATCCGTTCGGCATCGAGCATGGTCATAAACCCCTCTTCACCCGCCTCATAACGCAGCTGTGCAATCTCAAATGCCTGCAGATGCGAACGTTCTGCGGCCTGCAAAAGCTTCAGTGTCTGCCACTCTCTGGCGTAAGCCATCAACGCCGACTCGGCATCCTCCAGCGCCAGCAGTACGCTCTGCTCATAACGAGCTAGGGCTGCTTTAGCATCGGCTTCGGCAACATCAATGCGGGCCGTGATCGCACCACCGGCAAACAGCGGCCAGCCCAGTGCTGCTCCCAGCGAACTGGTCAGGGTTCCCGGCATGAAAAGATCACTGAACAGGCGTGCACTGCTGCCGATAGCACCGGTTAACGAAAAATCGGGGAAGAGGTCAGCGCGAGCGATACCGATAGCAGCTGTAGCCGCGGCCAGTTCGCGCTCCGCCTGCCGCACATCCGGGCGCCGTTTAAGTATCTGGGAGCGCAGCCCCACCGGCACCCGATCCAATGCCACAGGTAGCGGCTGACTCAGCTTAAGTTTTTCTTCATAAAACTCAGGCGTCTCACCCGTCAGCACGGAGATGCGGTAGATGCGCGCCATAACCTGAGCTTCAAGGTTCGGTGCTTTTGCTGCCATGTTTCCCCGTTCACCCTGAGCACGAGCCAAATCCAGCCCACTTGTCACACCGAGCTCAGCCTGCGCCCCGGCAACAGCCTCCACCTCTTTGAGCAGGTCGATATCGCGCCGATTCATCTCAAGCTGCTCTTGCAAGCCGCGCAACTCGAAATAGCTGGCAGCGATTTCGGCAGCGACCGACAGCATCACACCCTGATGTGCAGCCTCACTCGCCCCGATCTGTGCCTCGGCCGCCTCCACACTGCGCCGCGTACGGCCAAAGAGATCCAGCTCCCAGCTGGCATCAAGAGACCCTGTGAAGGTATTGCGCGTTCCCGTATTGGCACCAAAACCGGTCTGCCTGCTGTAGCGACTGCGAGTGGCTGAACCGCCGGCATCGATGCTCGGGAGATAACCTGCCCCCGCCTCGCGCCTCAACCCTCTGGCCCGCTCGACATTGGCAAGGGCCACGGCTAGGTCGCGATTGTTCAGGGCACTCTTTTCGATCAATTCGGTGAGCACGGGGTCATTGAATTGCCCCCACCAGCCAGCAGCATCGACAGGCGTTGCCGAAGTATTGACAGCGGATTCGCTCTGCCAGCTGTCACCCTGTTCAAATGCAGGCGCCTCATAGTCCGGCCCTACAGCGCAGCCACCAAGCCCGACAATCAGCATGGCAACAACTGCTGCCAAATGGCACCTCATATCTTCTCCTCAAACTGCTTGAGCTCAGATTCAAGCTTGCGTCCCGTGGCTTTCGGAGAGGAGGTATGGCTGGACCATACCCTGTACATCGCCGGTACGACAAAGAGGGTGAAGAAGGTGGTGACAATCACACCGGTGAGAATTACCGTGCCAATCACCAGCCGTGTTTCGGCTCCCGCGCCAGATGAGAGGATCAACGGCAGCGCCCCCATTGCCGTGGTCAGCGCAGTCATAATGATCGGACGCAACCGTTTGCCTGTTGCTTCCATAATAGCGGCGCGGAATTCAACGCCCTCATCGCGAAGTTGATTGATAAACTCCACAATCAGGATGCCGTTTTTAGCAGCAATACCGATCAGGATAATCAGCCCTATCTGGCTGTAGATGTTCAGGCTCATGCCGAAGATCCACAGCGCGGCAAGTGCACCGGTGATCGCCAGCGGTACGGTCAGCATGATAATCAGCGGGTGAATAAAACTTTCGAACTGGGCCGCCAACACCAGAAAAACCACCAGCAGCGCCAGTCCAAAGACCAGGTAGAGCGATGAGCCACTGTCGATAAAATCCTGTGACGGCCCCTTATAATCGATGGTTGCACCGGGTGGCAGGTTATCGCGCACCAGCCCCTCCAGATATTCCAGCGCATCTCCCAGAGCATAGCCATCAGCGAGATTGGCTTCCAGCGTAATAGCACGCTGACGATTATATCGGTTGAGCGTGCTGCTGTCGGCGAACTCACGAATCTCGAGCAGGCTGGAGAGCGGGATCAGCTCTCCGCTGAGGGATGAACGCACCCATGTGCTGGCAATATCTGATGGGGTCTGCTTGAGTGCTTTCTCGCTCTCCAGCAGCACATCATACTCCTTGCCACGGTCAATGAAGGTGGTGACCCGTCGGCTTCCCATCAACGTTTCGAGGGTATGGTTGATCTCGGCAACGGATACGCCAAGCGTGTCGGCCCGGTCACGCAGGACGGTAAGCCCGACCTGAGGCTTGGTTTCATCGTAGTCATGATCCAGACCAACCAGCCCCGGATTCTCTGCTGCCTTGGCGATAATGATATCGCGCCAGTTGGCCAGCTCCTCGTAGGTCGGACCACCGAGTACAAACTGCACCGGCTTTACTTCGCCGCCGCCGAAAGCCTGGCGCACCACCACGGAGACGCGCACCCCGGGAATATCGGCCATCAGCTTCTTGACCTGATTCAGGTAGTCCCAGATTGGCTTGCGGCCTGTATTCCAGTGGCTGAGCACGACAATGCCACGGGCATCGCTGTAATTCGATGTGGCGCCGAAGCTGCCGGGGGCACGCATCAGAAGCCGCTGAAACTCTCCTGTTTCGGTAAACGGCATCAGGCGCCGCTCAACCTCATCCATGTGTTCGCGCAGATACTGATAGGAGGCCCCCTCCGGCCCCTTGATCATGATGTAAAAGACACCGCGGTCCTCTTTCGGTGAATACTCCTGTGGAATCTCTCGAACCAGCAGCAGCACAGCGACCAGCATCAAAGCGACCACTGCAAAAGCCTGCCACGGTCTTTCCAGCATACGCTCCAGATGTCTGAGGTAGCTACTTCGCAAGGCCTCGAAGTGGCGGTCCATGGAGAGGGCAAAAGAGCTGCTATCTCCAGATTTCTCAAGCAGCTTTGACGCGATCATCGGCCCAACAGTCAGAGCGGCAAAGGTGGAGAAAACCACCGCTGCGGCAATGGTGATGGCAAACTCGCTAAACAGGCGGCCGGTATCACCCTCCATGAAGGTGATCGGCACGAAGACGGCAACCAGTACGGCAGTCGTCGCAACCACTGCGAAACCGACCTGCCGTGTGCCACGAAAGGCGGCAACGAGCTTCGGTTCGCCCATCTCGATACGGCGGTGGATATTTTCAACCACCACGATGGCATCATCCACGATCAGGCCAATCGCCAGCACCAGCGCCAGCAGGGTAAGCAGATTGATCGTATAGCCGAAGGCATAGAGCACGGTGAAGGTGGCAATCAGTGATATCGGCACGGTTACCGCCGGCACCAGCATGGCCCGCACATTGCCGAGGAAGATGTAGATCACCAGCACCACCAGCAATATGGCAATCAACAGCGTTTTGAATACCTCATCAATAGCACTGTCAATAAAGACACTGGAATCGTAGCTCTGCTCCATGTGCATAGCAGGCGGTAGCACCTCGTTGACACGGGCCATTTCTGCTCTGGCCAGCCGCGCCACCTCAAGCGTGTTGGCCTTGGACTGCTTGACGATACCAACACCAACCATGGCAATGCCATTGCCACGCAGCACACTGCGCTCTTCAGTGGCAGCGATCTCGACCCGGGCTATATCGCCGAGCCGCACCAGATAGCCATCACCTCCGGCCTTGAGCACAAGGCCGCGAAAATCATCCGCTGTGTGATAACTGCGCAGCATACGGACGGTGAAATCACGCTTTTTCGACTCCAGCGTGCCGGCAGGCAGTTCAACATTCTCCTGACGCAGTACCTGTTCGACATCAGTGACGGTCAACCCGAAGGCGGCCAACTTGTTGCGATCCAGCCAGATGCGCAGCGCCTGCTCCCTGCCACCGCCAATGCGCACACGCGCCACGCCATCAAGGACGGCAAAGCGATCCTCGATATAACGTTTGGCGTAATCGGTCACCTCCATGGCCGCCATATCTCTGGCCGTCAGGTGCAACCACATAATCACCCGCTCATCGGCATCGGATTTACGAATATCAGGGGGATCGGCACCGTCCGGAAGGTCATCCATGATCCGCGAAACGCGGTCACGGATATCGTTGGCGGCGGCATCAATATCGCGACTGATGTTAAAGCGAATAGCGACATCTGAGCGCCCATCGCGGCTTTTTGAGGTAATTGAACGGACACCTTCAACACCGGCAATGCGCCCTTCTATCACCTCAGTAATACGTGTCTCGACCACACTGGAAGCAGCCCCCTGATAAGTGGTGGTAATGGAGACGATCGGCGGATCGATATCCGGGTACTCGCGCAACGGCAGATAGGTGAAGGAGAGGATGCCAAACACCACCAGCAGCAGATTCAGCACCAGAGCTAGGACAGGACGACGAACGCTGGTGTCAGAGAGCCACATCAACGGACTCCATAAGAGATTCAATCATGCTGGTTGGTTCACGCAACAAGCTTACCGGGACTCTTCTTGAGCAGGATACTGGCTATCGCGAATACGATTCCAGCTTTCACTGATCTCCACCCTTTGCCCCGCCTTGATAAAGCCCATGCCGCGCACCACCACCTGCTCACCGGCAGCCAGCCCCTGGCGGATCTCTACAAGCCCGTCCCTGCGCAGCCCGGTCTGTACAGCTCTGAGCTCTGCAACACCATTGGCATTCACCAGCGTAATGAAGTGTTTATCCTGCTTCTGGGTGATACTCTCCTCAGGCAGAACCAGCGCCTCCCGCTTTTCCTTTAGCAGGGTCACCCGCATCAGCATACCGGGAATCAGCAGACCATCAGAATTATCGACCACTGCCCGCAACAGGATCGAACGACTCACCGGGTCGATGCGCGAATCAATGGCTGCGACCTGGCCAGCAAAGATCTGGCCCGGCAGCGAATCGCTTCTCGCCTCGATGCGGAGACCTGCTTTCAGCCCCTGTAGCTGGGTGGAGGGAATCGTAAAATCGAGTTTAATCACACCGGAAGCATCCAGCGTGGTGATCACCGTACCGGGCTGGATCAGGGCGCCGGGACTGACGCGACGAATGCCTAACCTGCCGTCAAATGGTGCTGTCAAGGTAAGTTCACCGATCCGGGCTCTGATCTGTTTGATGCTGCTGGCAGTAAGAGCGGCCAGCGTTTTACGTTCATCGAGATCGCGGCTGGCGGCAGCCTTGCGGGCCAGCAGTGCTTCAAGCCGGCTGATTTCGCGCTGATGTTCGGCCAACTGGGCGCTAGCCGCAACCAGTTGCGCCTGCTCCTCATCCTGATCCATGCGGACAATCACCTGACCTTTGCGCACCAGCTCCCCATCTCTGAAATTCACCTCTTCAAGCTTGCCCGCCACCCCGGCCGTGATGGTGATCGACTCACTAGCCTGCGCAGTACCAAGCGCTTCAACCCGGTCATGCAGGGGGAGCATATAGGCTTTCAGTACGACTACAGGTTTCGCTGCAACCGGCTTTGGACCATCGCCCTGATCACTGCAACCGCCTGCCAGCAGGGCAAGCAGCGCGAACATCCGCAGGAAGCTAAAAGATTGAGGTGATTTCATAACGTGGTTATCGCAGATTCTGTATGACATGCAAGCGTATTCTAGGGCCAATCACCATGCATGCAAAACTACTTGCATCATATCTGACAGAACATGCGTCATGTTGCCGCGCAACAACCCGTCACGGTGCCCCCTTATGCCAGTATGGTCTATAATGGTACTACAGGAGGTGACCTATGCAGCAACCTTTGCAAATCACCACTCACAACCTCTCCCTCTCCGATGTCGCCGAGGAGCGAATCCGCAGCCGGGCGGAAAAACTGGAACGCTTCTGCGACCAGATCATCAGCTGCCATGTGACCGTGGATGCCCCCCATCATCACAAGCAGAAGGGCGAATCCTACGATGTGAACATCGCCATCACCGTGCCCGGTGAAGAGCTGGTGGTAAAACATGAGCCCGATGAAGATGTTTATGTCGCCATCCGCGACAGCTTTGATGCAGCTGAGCGCAGGCTTAAGGAGCACAGTGAGCGGCGCTCCGGTGAAGCAAGGCGTCATGCCGGCAAAAGCTAGGAGACGGCTCCCTTTCCAACATATCACATCTGACCGGACAAGTTGAGATGAAGAACATGAATCTGCATGAGATGGTTACCGAGCAGATTGCACATCGCGGTGTGGCCGATGAACGCGTGCTTGCCGCAATGAGCACGGTCCCCCGCCAGCGCTTCGTGTTGCCGGAGGATATCAACGATGCCTGCGGCGATTTCCCACTACCCATCGGCTACCATCAAACCATCTCACAGCCCTATATCGTCGCCTATATGTGCGAGCTGGCCCGCCTCTCCGAGCACGACCGGGTGCTTGAGGTGGGAACCGGCTCAGGCTACAACGCCGCCGTTATCGCCCAGCTTGTTGGAAAGGTCTACAGCATCGAGATTGTGCCGGAGCTTGCACAGCGCGCAGCAGCCACCCTCAAAGCACTGCATTACGACAATATCAACATTCGTCACAGTGACGGCTATGACGGCTGGCAGGATAAAGCGCCGTTTGATGCCATCATCGTCACCGCAGCGACAGAGCAGATTCCACAGCCACTGCTTGACCAGTTGACCGAGGGCGGGCGTCTGGTGATTCCGCTGGGGAACCCCTATTCGAGTCAGGAGCTGATACTGGTGGAGAAGCGAAAAGGGCAGATCGCGGCAACGGCAAAGCTGCCGGTCCGTTTTGTGCCGCTGACCGGCAAGCATGTGGGGAGGTAGCAGATTTTTTTATTCGCTGCTATGCTAAGAGCTGGCTATGGAAGCTGTGGAGGGGGCAGGAGCAAAGCATCCCCTGTTTGTGAAGTAGTAATGAAAAGAAAAAAAGAATCTGCAATTATTGCCCTGCTTGCCAAACCCTGGTGGGTAAGTGGCCTGCTTGCAGCTGGCGCACTCCTTATCCCTTATATCGTGAAATTTATTTTTCCGTCTGGCTCGACCCAGTCGGGTATCGCCTTCAAAAATAATATCGTCACTGGGGCCGAACTGCTCTCACTCCTCCTCGCAGGGGGGCTGCTGATCATTGCGCTCTATGTACTTGCAAAAGAGCTGTTTGCGAAAAAACCACAAACCAGCGCGACTTCACGGCGTCAATCGGTAACCGCAAAAGAAGCTGCTGCCAATGAGACTCCTGTGCAGGTAGCCCCGGCTGCCGATATTCCGGAAAAACCACCTCTAAGCTGGAGCCGTGAATTGCTGCAGTCGCTTAACAAAAATCAATTCAAGACACTATGCGAAGCGCTGTTCAACGATCTGGGACTGCTTGCCCGAAGCAGCGACTGCGGCGCAGATTTCGACCTCTATCCCGGGAGTTCTCCCGAAGATCCTGTTGCCATCGCCAAGTGCAAATCCAGTACATATCCGGTTAATGCAAGGGATGTACTTGAATTTTGCGGCATCGTGGATCAGACAGGAATCGGCAAAGCATATTTTGTGACCGCATCATCATTCACCGCTGATGCCCGAAATTTCGCCACTACGTGTGATCTCTCCCTGATCAGCGGCAAGCAGCTACTCAAGTTGATTTCTTCCCGTTCACAGGAGAAGTCTGCAGAACTTCTCAAGCTTGCAACCGCTGATGAGCAGCTGCCTGTGGACTGAAAAAGGTTACAGGAACAGCATCAGGTTTTGACAGGCTCGAGGTTAAAGAGAGGAAGAAGCAGATGCGCAAACGGATTATAACGCAGGGTATTCAGGAAACCTCGGAGACAGCGTTCAACTGGCTGAATCTGGAAGAGATCGCAGAGGTAGAGATCTCCTCAGAGCAAGAGGGCTTTCCAATCGAAGCCGCACTGATTGCTGATTCCGGCTCCTGCTGGCAGGCGGCAGATTCCGGAGAGCAGACAATTCGCCTGCTGTTTGATCAGCCGCAGAGCATCCGGGTAATTCGCCTGCTGTTTCAGGAGCAGCATCAGGAACGTACGCAGGAGTTTGTATTGCGCTGGTCTCCTGATCAGGGAGACAATTTCCATGACATATCCCGCCAGCAGTACAACTTCAGCTCGCCAGATTCCACGCGTCAGCTTGAAATCTATCATGTTGATCTTGATGGCGTGACCGCCCTTGAGCTGTGCATTATTCCAAACATCAGTGGCGGCGATACCCGCGCCTCGCTAACCGAGTGGCGCATCGCCTGAGGTTAGCCCACAGGCCAAGGCGTTCACATTGACTTGCCAGCCTGGGTCATAGCGGATCATCTTTTCTCTGCTATGATAAGATATTGCAATGGATGCACGGAGGAGCAGAAGGAAAAGCGATTAGTGCTGGTTAAAAGCAGCTTCTCCCTTCTAGTTCGAGTCGAAGCCTGCTCGGAGTACAGCTGAAACTAGGACTCAACAAAGGTGACTGTCTGCCAGTTGAGGTCACTGCCTAAAGTGGTTATTCAATAACCACCGGATCTTTTTAACATTCGCAGCTGCTCTTTCAGTGCAACGATCTCAGCCATCATACCAAACAACTCAGACGATAGCTCTTGCCTTATTTTCGTCATGGCCTCATTTGCCTGTTGCGTAACGGCTTCAACATCCTTGGGTGTTGCCGCAGGAGACAGAGTAAGATTCATCTCCAAATTGATACCCTTAATATATTTATCCAGCACTTTCTCAGCTTCGGCACGCATAAACCTGAACGATTCAGCACCATCTGCGCCGATCTCCTTGGCAAGATCCTGAATATAAGCATCAACAATTGTTGCTGTTCGTTGTTTGCTTGTTGGAAACTGAATTACTTGCCCCACGCCAATTCTCCTGCTGCCTTGGATAAACATCACCTTAAGGAAATTCTACATATTTATATCGCAGTAGATCGTTTCAGCTTTAGAGACTTTCAGCAGCAAACGGACATCTGGCCAAAAAAAACGCCCGGAGGCAGAGCCATCCGGGCGTTTTTATCAGCAGCGTTACTGCCTCAGAAGAGCCAGGGGGCTTCCTGGGCGCGTTTAGCTTCGTATGAGCGAATCGCATCTGACTCCTGCAACGTCAGTCCGATATCATCCAGACCATTAAGCAGGCAATGCTTGCGGAAATCATCCACATCAAAGGCAAAACGCTGGCCCGATGGTGTTGTTACCGTCTGCGCCTGCAAATCAACAGTCAGGGCATACCCCTCGCTGGCGTAGGTCTCCTTGAACAACTGGTCGACAATCGCATCATCGAACACGATCGGCAGGATACCGTTCTTGAAACAGTTGTTGTAAAAGATATCGGCAAAGCTCGGCGCAATCACACAGGTGAAACCACAATCAAGAATTGCCCACGGTGCATGCTCGCGTGAGGAGCCGCAGCCGAAGTTCTCGCGTGCCAGCAGAACCTGTGCGCCCTGATAGCGTGGCAGGTTCAGTACGAAATTGGCGCGTTTCGGACGATTCGTGCAATCCATCTCAGGCTCGCCGCGGTCTTCATAACGCCACTCATCAAAAAGGAACGGGCCGTAACCGGTTCTCTTGATGCTTTTAAGGAACTGCTTGGGAATGATCGCATCGGTATCGACATTGGCGCGATCCATCGGAGCGACCAGACCGTTCAGAGTAGTAAATGCCTGCATAGTAATCTCCTTTATGACCAGTCACGAATATCGACGAAATGCCCGGCAATGCCGGCTGCTGCTGCCATGGCAGGGCTGACCAGATGGGTACGCCCACCCATGCCCTGACGGCCTTCAAAGTTGCGGTTGGAGGTGGAAGCACAACGCTCTCCCGGCTCCAGCCGGTCGGCATTCATCGCCAGGCACATCGAACAGCCCGGCTCACGCCACTCAAATCCCGCCTCGCGGAAGATGATATCCAGTCCTTCCGCTTCTGCCTGCTGTTTTACCAGCCCCGATCCCGGAACGGCTAGTGCCAGCTTCACATTCGCAGCCACCTTTCTGCCCTTCACGACAGCTGCTGCGGCACGGAAATCCTCAATGCGCCCATTGGTGCAGGAGCCGATGAACACCTTATCAATAGTGATCGCTGTAATCGGCGTATTCTCTTTCAACCCCATATACTCCAGCGCCCGGCTCCAGCCTTCGCGCTGTACCTCATCCTTCGCTGTTGCAAGGGATGGTACAGATGCGGTGACCGGCAACACCATCTCAGGGCTCGTACCCCAGCTTACCTGCGGCACGATCTCTGATGTATCGTAAACAAGCTCGGCATCAAACTGGGCATCATCATCAGAGTAGAGCTCTCGCCACATCGCCTCAGCTTTGCCCCAATCAATGCCATTTGGCGAGTAAGGGCGACCCTTCACATATTCAATCGTGGCATCATCCACCGCCACCATGCCGCAACGCGCGCCAGCTTCAATCGCCATGTTGCAGAGGCTCATACGCCCCTCCATGGAGAGCGCACGTATCGCCTCACCGGCAAATTCCAGTGCGTAACCGGTACCACCGGCCGTGCCGATCTTGCCGATAATAAACAGCGCCACATCTTTGCCTGTAATACCCGCTGGCAGTGCACCATTCACGCTGATACGCATCACCTTCGGCTTCTTCTGAATCAGGCACTGGGTAGCCAGAACATGCTCCACCTCGGAGGTCCCGATACCCATGGCAATGGAACCAAATGCGCCATGCGTGGAGGTGTGGGAGTCACCACAGACCACTGTCATGCCCGGCAGAATAAGCCCCTGCTCCGGCCCCATTACATGCACCACGCCCTGACGGATATCATTCATGCCAAACTCAGTGATGCCGAACTCTTCACAGTTGGCATCCAGTGCTTCAACCTGTGTACGCGACACAATATCGGTAATACCCAGCGCCCGATCTGTAGTCGGCACATTGTGGTCCGGTGTCGCCACTGTAGCACTGATCTTCCACGGTTTGCGATTGGTCAGGCGCAGCCCCTCAAAGGCCTGCGGACTGGTTACTTCATGTACCAGATGACGATCAATATAGAGCAGCATGGAACCATCGTCGTTCTGTTTTACGACGTGTTGCTGCCAGACTTTATCGAATAAGGTTCTACCCATAGCGTACTCCATTAAACCAACTAGACGAGTTTATCTCAACCCGAGCTCGACTATAACGTTGACTTCAATCATTTTAAAAGGAAATATTCTCTCACCATACTGAGGTTTTCTCATGCCTGAAAGAAAGACACCTTCCCTCAATGCACTGCGCGCCTTTGCCGCGGCGGGCAAATGCCTGAATCTGAAAAAGGCCGCCGATGAGCTGTTTGTCACCCCTTCCGCACTAAGTCACCAGGTTCGCGGACTGGAAGAGACATTGGGCATCAGCCTCTTTCATCGCACCCGGCATGGGTTGGAACTCACTGAATCAGGGCGCTCCATCCTACCCGGCATTCGCGCCGCCTTTGACAGCATCGAAGAGACACTCTCCCTGCTTCAACCGAATCACGAACAGCACATCCTCACCGTCAGTATGCTCTCAACATTTGCCATGCGCTGGTTTATTCCGCGCCTGCCCCGCTTCCAGAAACAGCACCCTGACATCGAGGTGCGCATTTCCACCTCAGTCGATCTCGTCGATTTCAGACGTGAGGATATTGATTGCGCCATCCGCTCAGGACAGGGCAACTGGCCCGGGCTGGTTATCGAGCACCTCTTCTCCGAGCAGCTTACTCCGGTATGCAGCCCGGCCATTAGATTACATTCGCCAGGCGAACTGAAGCAGCAGACTCTGCTGCATGCCCGGCTACGCCCTGATGACTGGCAGGTCTGGCTTCATTCAGCGGGCATAAGCAAGCTCCAGGCTGTTCATGAGCAGACCTTCGAAACCCGCAACTTTGCCATCGCTGCCGCAATTGAGGGAATAGGTGTCGCTGTAGTCGATCCCGCACTGGTCTCTGAAGAGATCCTATCGGGCCGCCTGATTCAGCCCTTCGCCCAGTCAATCCCCGGTGAAAACGGCTACCATCTGGTCTACCCTGAAAAGCACCGCCCCAACCCGGCCCTCAAGGCTTTCAGGGTCTGGCTGCTTGATGAGGCGCGCAAGTGACTGGCTGATTCGGACTACTCTCGCTATCCTGCGGGACTCAATGTTTTTGGAGGGGTGTAATGTCCATCAAATCGGATAAGTGGATTCGCCGAATGGCACAGGAACACGGCATGATTGAGCCGTTTGTCGACGGCCAGGTTAAACGCAATGAGAGTGGTGAAGGCATCGTCTCCTACGGCCTCTCCTCCTACGGCTATGACGTGCGCTGCTCCGATGAATTCAAGATATTCACCAATATTAACTCGGCAATCGTCGATCCAAAGAATTTCGATGCCAATAGCTTTGTCGATGTGAAATCCGATGTCTGCATCATCCCGCCCAACTCATTCGCGCTGGCGCGCACAATGGAATATATGCGTATCCCGCGCTCGGTACTGACCATCTGCCTCGGAAAATCGACCTACGCCCGCTGCGGCATCATCGTCAACGTCACTCCGCTGGAGCCTGAGTGGGAGGGCCATGTCACCCTTGAGTTCTCCAACACCACACCGCTTCCCGCCAAGATCTATGCCGGAGAAGGGGTAGCGCAGTTCCTCTTCCTAGAGTCCGATGAAGAGTGCGAGACCTCCTATAAAGATAAAGCAGGTAAATATCAGGGGCAAACCGGCGTAACCGTACCAAGGCTATAATATGAAACTTTCTAAAATCCTCAGCTCGGCCACAAGGCCGCTTTTCTCATGCGAATTTTTCCCACCCAAGACTGATAAGGGTGAGGAGAACCTCTGGAACTGCCTGCGTGAACTGCAGACTATCAATCCAGCCTACGCCTCTGTCACCTATGGTGCCGGCGGCACCACCCAAGATCGAACCAAAGGCATCGTCACCCGCATCAAGGATCAAACAGGCCTCTCTCCTGTCGCTCACCTGACCTGCGTAGGTGCCAGCAAAGACCAACTGGCCGAACTGCTTGCTGACTACCGTGCTGCGGGCATCGAAAACATCCTGGCACTCAGGGGCGATGCTCCTGAGGGAATGGACCGGTTCAAGGCGGTTGCAGGCGGATTCAGTCATGCCACCGATCTAATTGCCTTCCTGCGCGAGCAGGGAGACTTCTCCATCGCCTGCGCCACCTATCCAGAGGGACACCCTGAATCGGCTGGCGGCGTAGCTGATGACATCCGCTACTTGAAGATAAAACAGGATAACGGTGCGGATTGCGCTATCACACAGTACTTTTTCGATAACGATGCATTTTTCCGTTTCCGCGACGCGTGCAGCAAAGCCGGCGTTACCATGCCAATCATCCCGGGCATCATGCCGATCGGAAACTTCGATCAGATCGTCCGATTCTCATCCATGTGCGGCACATCCATTCCCACCTGGCTGCATGAGAAGATGGATCCGATTCGTGGGGACCTTGATGCAGTCGCAGCGCTTGGCATCGAACTAGCCGCCAGTCAGTGCAAGCAACTTCTGGAGAATGACACACCGGGGCTGCACTTCTACACACTGAATAAGTCGGCAGCGACGATCGCCATCCACGAACAGATCAGCCATTACCTGTAAATGATCATCTGGCGGCTACTGTCAGAGAAGATGGCGCTCTTTACGGTCATCTTCGCCTTGGTCGCCTACCTCTATCCTCCTGCCTTCCTGATCTTCAAGGGAGTTTTCCTCTGGTGCTTTGGTGCCACGATGTTTGCTCTCGGCCTGGTCCTGAAACCGGAAGAGGCACGAGCCGCCCTCGCCAGACCAGCCAGTATTGCACTGGGCGTTTCAACACAGTTTCTGATCATGCCGGTACTGGGCTTCACTGCAGCCACGATCGCCGTATGGCAGGGGGCGACACCGGCCATGGCGCTCGGCTTCATCATTGTCGGCTGCGCGCCCGGAGCCATGGCCAGCAATGTCATAACATTCCCATACATTTGTAAATGGCTAAATGGCAGGGATAGGTTCACTTTCTTTAATTTTCTTCCAACGGCTTAGACCTGCTGCTGTAAGTATGCACCAGACCGCAAACAAGGCTCCTGCCAACGCTGTTTCAGGTTCGAAATGTTTAAGAGCAAGTGCCACTCCAAGCCCTGCATTCTGCATTCCTATCTCTATGGCAAGGGTGATTTGATAGCGCCGTTCAAACTTACAGAGTCCTGCAATTATCCACCCTGCCAGATAACCACCAGCATTAAGGATGACTACAAGCAGGAAGATAATCCAAGGTGTTTGTTCGATGCGTTCCTGATTGGCTGCTACGGCATAACTACAGATGATGATTATTGCTAACGCAGCGAGGTCTGGAGCAATGCGCTCATAGTGAACTTGATATTGAGGCAGGCGGTGATGGATAATCATTCCTACTGTAAGCGGCAAGACAACAACAGTCACAATGGTTTGCATCATCGGCCAGAATGGAATGTCCATAAACACACCACCTAAAAACTCAACCAGCAAAGGGGTCAGAAGCGGGGATAGTGTTGTGGCAAGCATTGTCATAGCAATAGAGAAGGCAACAGCACCGCCCAACAGGTAACAAATTACATTGCTTGCCATCGCTCCTGGCGCGCAGCCGACAATGATGAAGCCCAGCGCCATGGCAGGTGATACGCCTTGCCAGACGCAGATAGAAGCTGCAGCAAATCCAAGCGCAGGCATAACAGTGAATTGCGCTCCAACACCGATGAAAATTGTTAGTGGTCTTGATAGTGCTTCTTTGGCTTCCTCTGGTTTCATCACCAGTCCAAGGGCAAACATTGTTGCCCCAAAAAACCAGAGGAAATAATCTTTGAATATCAGAAAGGCTGGCGGGTAGAAATAGGCTGCGCATGCAGCCACTAAGGTTAATGGTGCAAGATTACGGGAAAGGAGTTGCCAAGGCATATGGATATGCTGCACACGAATGCAGCAAGTGCAAATGAACCGTCAGGAATTGCAGCACATTATTCATTACATCATACCGCCCCATGTGCCATATATGCCGAGACTTGGCTGTACTACCGTGGGCAACTTTATGCTTATTGTATCCTTTATTAAGATTAGTCTGAATTGCAACCTTAAGCTGAAATCAGAACTCAAGCAGCATACCGAATTAAGAGTATTTATTGAGAAAGCTGGTCTATTAACGCCATGGACATACCCTTCAAAATAGCCAGACTATTGAAATGAGTTTCACATTTAGACTAAAGCCGTCTATAATTCTGACGATATTTAACCTAGAGGTTAAATCGTGAAGCTTCTTGTTGTCGAAAAAGACAACCGAGAAGTCCTCGCCATACTTGAGGATGGAGAACCAACAACGTGTCCAGTTATAGAGTTTTTAATGTCTCAACCAAAAGATATGGCAAAAAGTGCGAAAGGGTTCAAGGCTCTTTTCGAGAGGTATGCTGCGCATGGTAGGCAAGGTTTAACTACTCACCTATTTCATGAAGTCGATAAGAATGAAAAGATTTTGGAATTCATTAAAGGTCGTTTACGGATATTTTGTTTTGAAGATGCTGGCGGGATAGTCATTTTATCGCATGGAGCCGTTAAGAAAGGACAAAAGGTTGACCGCGCCGAAGTAAGCAAGGCAATCAGAAACAAAGCGCTATATCTTGAAGCAAAGAGTAGTGGCCAGTTAATTAGAGTGAGTGATGGAGAAAAAAATGAGTGATGTATTGGGCTGGTATGATTCGCTTGATGATGACATTGAGTACAAAGCTGAAGCCAAGAAAATTGATTTTGCATGTGATATCTCTCGGAGAATGAATCAGCTGGGAATGTCTAAATCTGACCTAGCCCACGCTGCATCCACAAGTAACGCATACATCACAAAGGTTCTCAGAGGTGAGAGTAATCTTACCATCGAAAGCCTCGTCAAGTTTACTGAAGCCGTGGATGGCGATTTGCATATCCACATCTCACCAAAAAATGCACATGTTCGTTGGAGTGAGGTTATTACTGGAGGTGCTTATGATAAGAGTGTGGCATCCGTTGCATCTGTTTGGGTTAATAAGACATTAACAAATAGCCATGAAGGGCGCTATGAAGCTTGAGAACATATTCTTTCCGCATCAGGAGGTTCGCGCACTTCCTACTCATGACATGGAAGGTAACAGGCATGGAAGCCGAGTCACTTTGACCAATACCCTTTCAGCCATGCAAGGGCGTGAAGATGCTTTCGGTATTGAAGTAACACTGAGTTTGGATGAAGATAACAGCGAAAATCCACCTTATATTTTCACCATTTCAGCCTTTGGTATTTTTGTGACCGATAAGAATGTTTCAGAAGTTGAGCAAGAGCTCAAGGCTCAGATGGAACTAGCCGCAACTCAAATTGTTGTCGGTTCAATTAGAGAAAGGCTATCTAGTATCACATCCCGTGCCCCGTGGGGAGCCTTTACGCTGGGAATTATTCCATTAGTTGCCCAGCAGCAAGAACAAGAGCAATAAAGCCCTCAAAAACCCTATTTCAAATCCTGCTAGTCAGGCGCATCAATAATAAAAGTTTCAACAAAGCCCATGATTTTATCCAAGGCACGTTGAGCCAGTGTCTTACGTTGCAGCAATTTTGGCTTGTTCACCATGGCTGCAACCACTTCATCTCTAAGAGGAGTGATTTCGGTAAATAGATGCTGATTGATAAGAGTCTCTACTCTTTCGGGATTGAGGTTCTCTTCCTCACAGATAGTGGCAAGAGCAGCCTGTTTTTCTTCATCCCAGTATTCACTGAAAGCTTCTGGTACTGCATCGGCATGCGTAACTTTAGGTAAATTCTCAAGTATAAATTTCTCAATAAGCTTACGTTTGCTGCGCAAGTGGGCATCACCAGCAACCAAATCAAGGATGACTTTACGCTGCTTCGTCGCTGTATCGTCATCCTGTCCTTTCAGCTGAGCCAGTAGCTTCATGATATAAGCCACATTGATTTCATCACGATGGATGAGCTCCAGCTCAAAATCTACATCTTCAAGGATAGAGACTTTTTCCTTCTGGGTATTGCTCTTTACCTTGTCATATAAGTCGAGGTACTTGCTACGGTAATCATTGAATGATTGCTCATTCATAGCCAAATCAGCAAAGCTAAAATCAGCAAAGGTAGTTAGCACATTGCGAAGGCGTAGCAACTCGCGGAATGCTTTAATAAATAACAACTCATCATCTTCTGTAACCAATGCATCCACACTATCAACAGTCGGAGCTATACCGAGTAGTGTAGAAAATGCCTTGTTAAAATGTGTTACATAGTCCTCATACGGAGCCACGATGATGGTCTCTTTGGCATCTTTATTGGAAAACAGGGCAATCGCATCATCCGTAGCCTTTTTCAGGTTACGAAAACAGACGATATTTCCTTGAGATTTTTTCTCGTTAAGAATGCGGTTGGTTCGTGAATAGGCTTGAAGCAGGCCGTGATGTTTAAGGTTTTTATCTACATACATGGTGTTGAGTGGAGGGCTATCAAACCCTGTGAGGAACATATTCACCACTAACAGTATATCGACCTCTCTCGCTCTAACTCTCTTACCAATATCATTGTAATAATTATAGAATGACTGGCTATCTTTAGTGGAGAACTTGGTGCCATACATTTTGTTATAGTCTGCAATGTAAGACTCTAGCTTATCACGGGTATGCTTGTTGACTGTCCTGCCTTCACTCAACCCATCCAGCGGGTCAATCTCTTCAATTAGTCCATCAGCATCTTTATCATCTTCATTGGCGGTGTAGCTGAATATAGTGGCAACTCTCAGCTTATGTTCACCAGCCTCTTTCTTGGCTTGAAATAGGTCATAATACTTGGTCAGCACATCTACGCCACTCACACAGAACATACCCGTGAAATCGCGGCTGTGCGTTTTGCGAGCGTGATTGGCAATGATGTAATCGGTGATTTTTTCCAGTCGATAAGGTGATTCCATCAGCTCTCTGGTATCCACACCTTCCACTTCGATGTCTATACTATTCTGGCTTCCATCCTTCTGCTTATATCTTCCCACGTATTCGATGGAGAACTTGAGCACATTCTCATCACGGATGGCATCGGTAATCACATACTTATGCAGCTGGTCACCAAACAGGTCTTTGGTTGTACGTTTACCATGTTGATTCTTGGCTACGTTATCGGCAAATATGGGAGTTCCCGTAAAGCCAAACATCTGGGGCTTATTAAAGAATGCATTGATGCGTTTATGTGTATCACCAAACTGACTACGATGGCACTCATCAAATATGAAGATGATGCGCTTATCTTTTAGAGGCTCCATAGCCTTCTGATAACGGCTTTTGCTTATCGCAGTATTTAACTTCTGCAAAGTCGTCACTATGAGCTTTGTATCGCCACTGAGCTGGTTTACCAATGCCTTGGTATTGTTTGTTCCATCTACACTGCCTTTAGAAAAGGAGTTAAACTCTTTATTGGTCTGATAATCGAGGTCTTTGCGGTCAACCACAAACATCACCTTATGCACCTTTGGCAAGTCCATCAGGATTTGAGCAGTCTTAAATGAAGTCAGTGTTTTTCCAGAACCTGTAGTATGCCAGATATAGCCATTCTTTCGGCTGTGCTTCACCTTCTCAACAATCGCTTCCACCGCATAATATTGATAAGGGCGCAGCACCATTAGAATTTTATCAGTCTCGTTGAGCACAATGTATTTGCTCATCATCTTAGAGACTTGGCACTTCTCCAAAAATATTTTGGCAAAGACATCTAAACGTTTGATTGGGTGGTTATCTTCATCTGCCCAGTAGAATGTCTGCTTAAACGATTGCTTGCGGTTGTTAGCGTAGTATTTGGTATTCACACCATTACTGATGACAAAGAGTTGTACGTACTGGAATAGTCCATGGCTCGCGCCAAATGAGTGCCGTTGATAGCGGTTGATTTGGTTAAATGCTTCTTTGAGCTCCAGTCCTCGCCGCTTCAATTCAATTTGCACTAGTGGTAAGCCATTCACCAGTAGTGTTACGTCATAGCGATTTTTGTAGCTGCCCTCGATGGTGACTTGGTTGGTAACCTGATATTCATTTTGGCACCACTCATCCTGTTCCATAAAGTTCAGGTAAAAGCTCTCTCCATTGTCACGGGTGAGGCACATCTTGTCCCTGAGGGTTTTCGCCCTCTCGAACACATTACCCTTATCCAAATGATGTAGGATTTGTTGAAACTCAGCATCGGAAAAAGTTATTTCGTTGTGCTTCTCAAGTTGTGTCTTCAGATTCGATTTTAGGGCTGCCTCATCAGGGATGGAAACATAGCTGTAGCCCAGTGTCTCAAGCTGCTCAATTAAGGCATTCTCTAATGCCTGTTCGCTTTGAGGTACTTTACCAGCTTGGCTCATGCACTCTCCTCATACAAACATCTGCTGGAGCAGACCTTTTTTAAAGCTTTTGGCATGCTCAAGCTGAGAAGCAGCTTGCTCAATTTTATCATCAATGGAAGTGAGAAAGTCAGCTATTTTTTGTTGTTCAGAAATTGATGCAGGCAATTCAAATCTTATGCCTTTCAAGTCTTTTGTGTATAAGTGTTTAACTGTTGTACCTGTCACCAGCCTGATAAATCTATTGGAATAGTGATTAAACATATAACTCAAGCAAATTGAGTTATATCTGTTTGCTGGCCTAATAATATTTATATCCCCACTTAAGAGCACGTCGCTTTTAACTAGCGCACAAGCTTTACCCAAGCCTTGAGGAGTCACATCTGAACTGGGCATTAAAATATCACCTTTCTGACCAACAGTTGCATTATTATCATCGGTCCTAGAGGCAACAGTTTTAATTACTGGTCCATAGATAGTGAAAAGCTGCCCATACAATATACAGCTAAATTCACCGTTTTCTTTTATTGCAGACTTTGATAGCCCTTTCCCTCTATGGAATGAGGCCATATCTCCCAGTCGTTTTTCTTCCCAATCTGGGTATGGACTGCCGTTGTCATCTTTAAAGCGGATTTGTTGGGAAAATATTTGCTGCATCGCGCCTTTTTTGTATTTAGTGAGATATCGCCTCTTTTCTTCAAGCTGTTCAACGCGCTTATCCACTACAGTTAAAAAATCAGAAATTTTTTGTTGCTCTTCAAATGTAGGAATGAGCAGTTTAATCCTTTTCAACTCATTAAATGATAGCACTGTTTGAGATGTACCCACACTGAATTTTCCAATGTAGTGCCTTTTCTTGCGAAAGAGTTCGACAAAAAATTTATTTGCACCACCATCAAAGCGGAAAACAGGGTAATAGGTGCTGATAATGCCAGTTATACCAAGCATGTTTTCATTAAAATAAAATCTTCTGTCATCACTTCTTGACCGATAAGTAACGTAGTTTGGAGGAATGACATTGAAACCTAAATTATCTCGCTCAGTAAGTCGGCTATTCTCATAATACTCTTTTTGTCTGATTAACCCTGCTCTTGCTGATGTAAGCACTTCATACTGGTTATTTACACTGGATTTTTCTCGATACTCATCAATGACAGCTCCAATCCGCTTAATTAACCACTCCCCATTGAACTCAGGAAACCTAAGGCTTGGCACTTTGCTCACTTGCTCAGTCATATTCAAAACGGAGCCTTTATGCCCAGCTGCCCACAAAAATCGGCAATGGTTGTATCAGTGCCTTTCATATCCTGCTCAAGTTGCTGTAATTGGGTTGCAATGGCATCCAAGTTCACTGGTTCTTCTTCTTCAAAGGTGTCCACATACCTTGGGATATTTAGGTTGTAATCATTCTCGGCCACTTCTTCGAGACTGGCTACATAGCTGTATTTATCATCAAACTCACGTTTATCATAAGCAGTAATCAGCTTGTCTACATCTTCCTGTCTTAGATTGTTCTGATTCTTGCCCTTCTCGAAATGGGCTGATGCATCAATAAAAAGAATGTCTTTAGGGCTAGTGCGGCATTTCTTTAACACTAAAATACAAGTGGGGATAGATGTGCCATAAAAGACATTGGAAGGCAGGCCAATCACAGCGTCTATCAGGTTACGTTCTTCAATCAGATAACGGCGTATATGTCCCTCAGCCGCACCACGAAACAGCACACCATGTGGCATTACCACTGCCAGCGTACCATTGTCTGCTAAGTGATGAACCATGTGCTGCACAAAAGCAAAGTCGGCCTTGGTTTTGGGAGCCAGCTTGCCGTACTGACTAAATCGGTCATCACTCATGTGCAGAGGATTGGCGCTCCAGTGGGAGGAAAAAGGAGGATTAGCAACAATCGCTTCAAAACGCGCATCCATACCGTGCTGAGGATGCTCTAGTGTGTCTTCTTGACGAATATCAAACTGCTTATAGTTCACATCGTGCAAAATCATATTCATGCGTGCCAAGTTGTAGGTAGTGCGATTTAGTTCCTGCCCGTAAAAATGAGCAACCTCTTTCACTTCCTTGGCTACACGCAGTAGCAGTGAGCCTGAGCCACAGGCAGGGTCATACACTGATTTGAGATAACCTTTAGCATGTCCGTTGTCGCGAGTCACCAGCTTGGCGAGAATGGTTGAAACAGTTTGCGGCGTATAAAACTCGCCTGCTTTTTTGCCTGCGCCGCTGGCAAACTGGCCAATCAGATACTCATAGGCATCGCCCAGCACATCAGCCTTCTTATCGCTAAGATTGAAGTTAATCTTAGCCAGATGTCCCAGCACCTTGGCAATGAGTTCATTCTTCTGCTTCTCAGTTTTTCCCAGCTTATTGGAGGTGAGGTCCATATCTGAAAACAAATCATCAAAGTCATCCTGACTTTCTGTACCCATCGTACTTTTTTCGATGTTGTTCAGGGTGGTTTCTAAATCGCCAAGGATAAAGCTGCTGGCACCTTCTTCATTAGCATTGCCACGCTTGGCGACATTGCTGAATAACTCTGATGGTTTGAGTGTATAACCCAAGGCCGCAACAGCCTCTTCGGCAACAGCCTCTACAATTGCCAATCCTTCTTCTGTGTTGTCATCAACCGTTGCATATTCAAGGCCGTCTTCTAAAGAGTTGGCATATATTTCCATCTTTTCAGAGAGGTATTTGTAAAAGATAAAGCCCAAAATGTAATCACGGAACTCATCCGCTCCCATCTTACCACGCAATGTGTTAGCAATATTCCATAGCTGCTGTTGCAGCATCCGCTTTTCTTCTTCAGACATGAACTCTCCCCAACTTATTCAAGACAAGACTGTTTCAGATGTCTATCTATAGCAAAGGAAAAAACCATCTCGATTAAGGTATCATATCCATTTCATCATCTTGTTGGTTTTCATGCTCTTGTTGTAGCTCGTATAATTTTTCATACAGCTCTTCTTGAACAAGCTCATATATCGCAGTTGCAATCTGATTTGTAACTGTAGGGCTACCATCAAAGGCTGGCGGCAGTTCATTTTCATGAAGCATCACATCCATGGATGATTGTGCTACTTGGGCTAGTTCATATGTATAAATAGGCACGCTTCCATCAGCTATCTCACTCACTAAATCTTCTGGGTAACGCATATCAGGTTCAGCCTTGAAGCGCTCTTCCAGCTCTTCTAAAGCATCTGCCTTTATCTGTTCAATTGTTGTCATTGCACTTCTCCAACAAGTCTAAGCTTGTCAGTAGATATACAATGCTGTGGCGACTATGCAGAAGCCTGATTAAATCAGTCCTGCATTATCTGGGTGCGTATTGCATTGGGTACATATTGAAGTGCCCAACCTCTACGTCCTACTGCCTCTTCACACATCTCAATTGTTTTTAAATTGTCGGGGACATGCTTGAGAAGCATAGCATTCTGAGAAACTGCTTCTTTACAGATAGCAGCCGTTTTGTCTGAGCTTTCCAATTCACAAAATAAGTCAGCCCATTTATTAACTGATTCTTTGATATAAAGTTCTCTCCAACCTTCGGGGAAATACTCAATGTGGTCATGGGAATCTAAGAAGAACTCCCCCTTAGAATTCCTGATTCTTTTAATGTTGGCTTTCACCTCTTTCTCAAAAGCAGCATTCAACACTAGGTCAGTTCTCATATTCTCAGGAACATTATATAGTCGCCCTCTACCCCTCACATAAGCCGCCCAGACTCTTTCAGTCAACCTATCCTCTGGCACCTCATCAATATAAGTCGCACGTTCACGTATGACAGTCTCATAAATTTCGTCTGTTTTCTGACTTTCTGGAATATATCGGATATTGAATGGGAATTCCTCGACAGCAGTTAGGCACATGTTTGGTGTCTTTACCTGATTAGGTAGCTCAGAAAAAATATGCCTACCTTTCCAAATAGCTTCAATGCATATGTTCTCTGTATAGACATCGCTTGGTATATCCAAAGCACTCTTCGGGTCGAAAACTACAGCTGCTATACATAAGCGTTGAGCCCAGTCTTTATTTTCCCATATGATTTCAGGCAACTCAGAAAGCTTTAGCTCTCCTTCTTTAATCTGTCTTTCTAAATATTCAAATTCTTCTATTGATAATGTCATATTATCCTCCTTGATAATACCCCATACCAAATTCAAAACCCAAAAATCAACCCCTAGAGCAACTTTTTTTGCAGGTTTATTACAAGTGACTAATAAATAAGGGTGATTATTTTCATTGGGTAAAGTCTATAGTTGTTTTTTTCTCCTGACTTTGGCTCATAAGCTTACTTAGCTCTTCAATTGCCAAGTCACCAAGTGTTTCTTTATCAGCATAGATTCGTGTCTGCTCTTTTGCCCTCGTTAATTGCACGTACCCCAAGTTCTGTGAGATGAGTTTTCCAGAAGAAAAAATATAGGCGCGAGTTACCGATTGACCTTGGGCTTTGTGTGTTGAAATAGCATAAGCATGTTTAAAATACGCATACTCATCTGCATTGACTGAAATCATTTCGCCCGACTCTAACCTTGCCTCGAACTGACTTTCTCTCACATTCATCACAGTAGCTTGCAGGCCGTTTTTCACACCAAGGCGAATATCATTCTTAGTGAACATTACTCTGTCACCTTCAGCAATGTTTATATCACCATACTCACTATAAAAACTATGCTCAACACCTAGAATACCCGCCTCACTCAATTTTATACGTGCTAGTTCGTTGAGTTCTCTACATTCCTGATTGGTACTCGCTAAAATAATGCCAGCATCAGTATTCAGTTTCCTATCTCTATCCCAATCCGCAATCAGCATATCTTGGCTATCTACAGGGTCATCTAAAATGGCCAACAAACCTCGCTCAGCGTAACTCATCAATGCCTTGGATATTTGACCACCTCGGAAATCAGCAACAGCTAACTTGTCTTCGCTACCTTGTTGCCGTCTATTCTCGGACAGCTCAATACAACCAATGTTTTGTTGAAGGTTCCGAAAAAAACTTAGTCCAATTGCTTCAAGTTGCTGTGTATCACCAACTAGAATTAGCTTTGCGCCATTGGCTTGCTGCATAAGCTTATGGATTAGCCGCGCATCTGCCGTTCCAGCTTCATCAACAATTAGAACCGTATGCTCATTGAGCTCTTTGAACCCAGCCTCTATATCAATTAGCAACCGATGAATAGTGCCGGATTTAATGTTAGAGCCGTCCTGTAGGTTTTGTGCAGCCACCGCAGATAAGGCACAGCCCATAACAGTGTATCCGCTTTTCTGGTATGCCTCTTGCACTGCTCCAAGGGAGTAACTTTTACCTGAGCCTGCACTCCCCTGAACAGCGATTACACCATCACTTCCACAACAATAATGGAGCATCTGTTCTTGTTCTTTTGATAATGAGCGCGAAGCAACTGCTTGCTCTAAAGCTTCGGGACTTACTGGATGATGACGATGGCCTTTACGTTCACTAGCATAAGTTTGAATGCCTTGTTCAATCCTCAAAACTTCATTTGTTGTAAACCGTTGCTCGCCTTTTTCATCAATGCCAAGGTTTACTAGCTCGGCTGACTGCCTTACCTGCCCAACTCGCTGTTCAATAATCTCAGCATTACCATCAACAATAGAAGAGAGCGCAATGGATTTGTATAGCTCAATATCATCAAACGTTGATTGCTGCTCTGTGAGTAGCTCCAATGCTTTTTCGACAGTCCACTTCGGCACTCTGGTTTGAGCCTTAGATTTTCGGATATCCTCTAAAGATACCCCCATATCATTGGCTTCCTTTTGCCATATCTTGAACAAGTCATCACGATTGTTTTCAGTTTTATCGCATCGTGTTCCCATCGCTGCCAATTCACGGCGCTTGTGCTGATTAACAGCTCCTTTCAATTTCAGGTTTTTCTCAGCCTTCAATAGCTCTGAACGCCTAGCTGACCAAGACCGCTTTAGATTCTCCGGCGTTCCAGCGACTTGGAAACCGTTTTTGTCAGGCTCAATAGAGAAGCCTAATGATTTCAGTGCATGGGCAAGCTCAGCAGAGTGGATAGCTGATGCTGCCAATTGATGCCTGTAGAAATCACATTGGAGCGTCCGCACCACACCATCATCACATTTGACCATGTTGGGGATAACAGCATGAGTATGAAGGTGAACTGAAGGTCGGTTCTCATTTTTTGCCTGTCGTGCTGTTGAATGTTCAAACGTTGCAGCCACCAGTCTTTTAACTTGAACTCGCTCTTTACCACCACTTCCTGCTCTTGAGTAAGTAGCATGGCTTTGAATGTACTCAATAGCCTTTTCAACAGCTTGCTGTTGAGCCTGCTGGATAAGCTTGCGTTCCTTTTCATCGGCCAAGGCAAAGAGAATAGAAACATCTTTTCCGCAGTTGAAGGTTAGGTCATACGCATGCTTACGCTTAGTAGAGCTACCTTTGACCAGCTTCTTACCACCTTGGTCTTCGCCATTGAACAAGTGATTGAGTGATTTTAGGTCTGGTATTTTACCCTCAAGTCCAAAGTCAGACACTCCAGTACCAATGAACTTACCTTGTGGTTCACCTTGCTCTGATTCATCCGCTAGATATTTGGCATAATACATTGCCCCAGTCATTTCTTGCTTGCCTGCTTTTGTACGCTTCATTCCACCAATTTGAGTGATACACAACATTAGCTATCACCATCAAGTTCAGGGAAATCATCAATATCATCCAAATTCTCGAACTCATCGACTTCACTTACTGGATTGCTGAGCTTTCCTTGCTTTGGAAAGGGCTTTGCTTTGAATGCTCTGGCTTCAATTTCCTGCTCCATTTCACGTTGTATTGCTGCTGCTTCATTGAGCCATTCAACAGGCTCATCAATTGAGGCCGTGGCCTTAATATCTAAGAAACTCCATTCCAGCTTTGCGATTGGAAAGCCTGAGATATAGAGCCATGCAGGAACTCTTCCGACTTCTGTTGGGTCAGGTAGATTCATTATTGAGCTATTCATCATTGTCGGCTCAACTCGTTCATTCCACACAACACTCCAATCCTGTGTTGTGCTCCCATCATCGCTTACAACTTTGGCTCGTTTAATATCAGCACGCACCACTCGGCGGTCTCCGCCCATATCATTTGCCAATGAAGATGCAGTATCAGCATCTGTTACTCGGCAAATAATTCGAGTCGAAAATTGTGAGAAGATAGTTTGAGCGATGTTTGCCCCATATCTCTCACGCATCGAACAAAAGTTCTGAATACCACACATGAAGCGGAAGCCTTTTGAGCGTGAAGCAACCAAGCACTCTTCAAACCTTGGTATCTTGGGCAAGGTTGCCAACTCATCAATGATTGCCCATATCCTGCGTTCCTTGCTGTCTTTAAGGCTTAGAACTTCACCGAATAGCTGATTGAATATGATACACAGAAGCCAATTCGATACGGCTGAAATCTCAGGGTAATTCCTAAGAATAATAATTCTCTTATCTGGGTTCTCATCTTTCAGCCACTCCCGAACTGAAAAGCCAGATGATGGATTACCCCAAGCTTTGGCTAGAATATCGAATATCCATGCGCCAGAACGCACAGTGCTCATAACTGAATTTGCACCCTTATCGTCCTTAGGTTTATCAATTGTATTTGCTGCGCCATGCCCAATAGTTTTCAGTTTCTTTGCGATGGCCTGTCTATCCTGATAGAGCAACTCTGATACATCTTGAAAGCCCCATTGGTTGGGTTTAGTTGCTATCAAGTATTCCAGTGCACCAGATAATACATCTCTGGCATTATCACCCCATACTGGCTCGGAGGTTTCCTTGATGATTGTTTGGGCAAGCTCTCTTGCAAGCAGTGGGTTATGGATGTCCTTAGCGATGTGCCATGCCTCTGAGCGTGAATCAGCAAAGGCAATCAAGGAAGCATCATCTCGACCAGCCAGCCATTGAGTCATATCACCCTTATAATCATATATCACAGCCTTATCGCCACGTTCAACAATAGATTGGATAGCATGCAGCATTGAGGCTGTTTTTCCTGAACCAATTGAACCAAGGTAAAGGAACCCTTTGCTCTCCAACTCATACGGAAGGCGAAATGAGCCACCCTTGCCCTGATAAACTTTAATGCCCCGTTTCTTCCAAATGCCTACTTTCTGTTTTAAAGCCTTCACGCCATCGCGTGCTTTCTCAAACACATGAACGCCATCCTTGATATAAAGCCACGTCATTCTGTCAGGTCGCTTGCCCCACGGCATGATGCTGAAGATTCCCGTCATCAACCCCAGTAGAGAAGCGATAGTGATGTTTACTAGCATTGGATGAACTAGCTCTTTTGACTTTAAGATTTGAAGGTAATCAGAAAACGTCTTTTTACCTGATATGATGAGTTCAAAGAAATGAAGGTGCTTTCCTATTGAGTAAAACACAGCCTCATTCCAAAGCAGATAAAATGCTGCCACCGTTACTAGGCTGAAAACCAATATGAATATCTTTGGTAGGTGGTTGTTTCTGATATTGATATATCGACGTAGCTTTAGCTCTGGGTCATTCATTTTCATCACCCACAATCTTTTGGATGATAAGGCCATGTGATTTTTTGATGACTTTCTCAAGGTGATTTAGACGCTCAAGCGTAGCATCATCTCTTTTTGCTAAGGTGACTTTGTCTCGAACAATTTGTGCCAAGGATTGACCACGTCCATCGGCTTCTGCCTTTAACCAGTCAAAAGTATTTTCACTGAACATTGTATTTATACGTGTATTTCTTCGTTTTGCCATGATTCTTCTCCCACAATACACCAGATAAGGTGATGTATATGGGTATAGGCATTAGAATATGTTCAATGAGGATTATTTTGCATGTATTGCAGTATGTTCACGCAAAGCATCCGATGGGGAGCTACTTTTTTGGCTATTTAATGATTTATATGACACAACCTTGGTGCGAGGGGTGTTTCAGCATTCATTATACGTGCACATAATATAAAAGCATTCGGGTCCAGTTTCTCGAACTGGTTGGATATAGAAGGCATCCAGTAAGTTGAAGAACTCATAAATTCTCAGAGAGGAAATCAGAAAGCTTCGACCAAATAGTAAAAGCTATGGATGATTCAATTGAATTCGTTCAGATTCTGTTTCTTTGCTGTCCTGAAACAAGAGGCCTACCTGTTTAGAGTCAGCATCCAGTATATCTTTAAGAGGTTTTGAGAATGAAAGAAAGTGCTATTGAAAAGAGAAATCGACTAAGAGACAAAAAAGAGTTTGCAGCTTTAGAAAAAAAGTTAGAAGAAGCTGAAAAGAGTAAAACTAAAATAGCCCAACTTTATGTAAATGAGGGCGCGCTTCGGCTTGAGCAAACAATAAATCTTAAGAATGAAAAAAGAGCTTTAGAAAGAGAAGTGGATGCACTTCGGGAGAAACTAAAACCTCATGGGGCAAAAGTTATTGGAGAAAATAGGCTAAAGAATTTAGAAGGGTTTGTAGCAGAAGAAATTCCTACATCGGAAGAATTAGCCGATATTTTGTTTCATGCCTACGAAGGGTTGGATGGAAGAAATCGCATAGCGGTATTTGGTGTGATTGAACAATGCCCAGTGACTTTTGAAATTGATTTAGATGATTACAGAGAGGAACTAACTATTACTCCATTTTGGAGTGATTCAGATATTTTCAGAACACAAGACAGTGCTAAAAAACTTGTTACTGAAGCAATTAAAATCGCTCTCGATAAATGTTTTATGGATGCATTCAATCGGCCTATAGATTGCTCGAAACTTTTAGAGACTCCCGAAGGTAGGATTGAATATTGGAAATTTTTAAACGAAACTAATAACAGGGAATTGTGGAACGCTTCTTTAAAGAAGCTCGAAGAAGCTTGTGAAAGTGATGAGGAGTTTCAAAAAATAACCTAGGTTGAAATGTGCAAAATAAATCTCTACCGATTTAGCCAATTCGCTTTCCAACTCAGACACCGATTCGCCGTAAGTAGTTAACCTCAGAACAACTGTACATTGGATGTGTGGGAGCTCAACTGCAAAGTTGAATTCCATTGAGCACACTGTGCGAAAAGGACTTATATCAAGCCAAGAATAAGTCCCATAGGACGTTTCCACTCAAGTCCAATGCTTCCATTCATTTTCATCATCCTCTTCAGGATTAAACCAAAGGTCTAAACCCTCACCTCTCTCCTTCATAGCTAGAGCTCGCGCCTTCACTTTCTCCAATCGAGCAGCGCTTTCTTCCTCGCTGCTAAACCGCTGGCTACTGATTCCTTCGAATATGTTGGTCATGATGGTTCTTGATAAGCCCTCAGACTCTTTGCGTACTAAGCTAAATTCTTGGTCGCCAATAATCATTTTGATGTCGTCGCATCCAAACGTAAATCTCAAATCATTATCTCTAGCCCATTTGTTAATCTTTGTACGAATTAAATATAACTGCTGACCTTCATAATCTCTTAGCTTTCTGAAGGATTCAGATATATTCCTTATCGCCTCTTCCTTTGCCCCAAAATTTCCAAGACGTGTTTTAAGAGACTCAATTTCTTCATTGGTTGATTTCTGTTGCTTGAGTGCTTTCACATACCTTTCTTTAGCGTCTGGTAATAAGTCATTATCTACCGAGGTAAATAGCTCTGCATACCTGCTAACTGATTGGTTGATTTCGCTTAGCTTGGCTTCACAAGCTGCAATAGTGCCCTCAATTTTTGTCTTATCTTTATTATCACTGAGAGGTTCAAACCAATTTGATTTCTTACTAAGTTCTACGAGAGCTGCAATTTCAAACGTCTTGTAATCATATCTAGTAGCATTATTACAATCTGCTCCCATATAATTTTTGTTGCACATTAATTGGGGAGTCCACAGGGAGCTTATATAACGATAAGTGTCACCACAGTTGGTGCATTTGCACATGCCTGTGAACAAATTCGAGAAAGTCTTCCCCTTTCTGCCTGAACTTCCACTTAACCTTTTTTTTGTTTCAGCCTGTGCCCTATAAAATGTCCCCTCATCCATCACCCTAGGGTAGTAGTCCTGAATTGGTTTCCCAATTGGTTCACCTTTATGCTTTGGCTGGTACTCACCTAATAGCGCTCTGTTCTTAATTAAATCTCTGATGTATGTCGCGTGCCATATATTTCCAGATGTAAAAGGTTGTATGCCGTCTTCATTAAAAGTCTTGGCAATTTTTCTTTGTCCTATGCCATCGATACTTAGCTCAAATATCTTTTTAATTATCTCGGCTCTTTCTTCTATGAGAATAAACCCTGACATCTCATCGTTAACAATTAACCAATTGGGACACTTTCTTGTCATTGGTTTTTTCTGCTCAAGTGCCAACTTTCTTTTATTATCCCAAGCAGCTTTACCACGGATTGATTTTATCTCTGATTCTTGGTGTGAACGACTCATTGTCATCAGGCTGAACATCAGTTGCCCAATGTCGTTAATACTTTTATCAGTATAGTGTTGACCATCAGTCAGGGTGACAATTTCAACACCGCTAGAAAGAATGTCTGTAAATAACGAGAGCGTCTTTAAAACAGCCTGCCTCGATAATCGGTCTAGGCTTTCAATGATTAAGATTGAACCTTTTTCAACCTGCTTGGATTTAACAAGTTCAATGAATTTCTTTAATGCGCCTTCTGTAGCATTTTCTCCGGTGTAGGCGGAAACTCCAATATCTTGTAAACTCTCATCAAGCTCAAGATTATGCTGCTTGGCGTATGCTCTGGAGGCTTCTAGCTGTCTTCTAAGTGAATCACCTTTAAGCTGAACGGCACTTGAAAACCGTATATATGAATATGCTTTCTTCATTAACAACTCCCGACAAGTGTGAAAGCTTAACAAGCTTACCAATGTATGGGAATGTTATCACCTACCTTGCCGGCGGTGCCGTCGCCTTCTCCATTGCCATGACCATGGTCGCCACCACGCTATCACCACTGCTCACACCGACACTCGTCGAACTGCTTGGCAGCGCCTACATGGAGATCCCGTTCTGGCCGATGATGCAGACCATCCTGCTCACTGTCGTGCTGCCACTGGCGCTGGGCATGATGCTGCGCACACAACTGGGCAGCAGAATCAAACAGGCTGAGGCCATCGCCCCGGGCATTGCATCGATCGCCATTATTATCATCTGTGGATATGCCGTGGCAGGCAACCACGATCGCATCAGCGACACGCCTGTTATCGTAGTGTTGCTGGTAATACTTCTGAATGGGCTCGGTTACCTTCTCGGCTGGCTGGCCGCCAGGCTGTTTCGCTTTGAACGCAGCTACCGCATCACGCTCAGCATCGAGATCGGCATGCAGAATGCAGGACTGGGTGTCGCTCTGGCACTAAAACACTTTGAGGCCGAGACTGCGCTTCCCGGCGCACTTTTCGCCGTCTGGTGCATTGTTACCGCAGCCGGCATGACACGCTGGTTGCACAGAAGCAGAGCAGAGATACCCGCTGCCATCTGAATTCAGAAGCGCTGTTATTTATGTGAAATCGAAGTCAGGTGTAACCTCAAGGCAGGCATCGACAATAGCCGGATCGTAGCGCTTGCCCCGCCCCTCCCTGATCTCGGTCTGTGCCTCTTCGAGCCCCAGTGCAGGACGGTAAGGACGGTGCGAGGTGATCGCCTCCACCACATCAGCCACAGCAATAATCTTCGCCTCAATCAGAATATCATCGCCGACAAGCCCATTCGGATAACCAGTGCCATCGAGTCGTTCATGATGCTGGTGCACCATCTCGGCTATCGGCCATGGGAAGTCGATCTCCTTGAGAATATCGAATCCGAGTGAGGAGTGGGCCTTGATGATCTCATACTCGGCAGCTGTCAGCCTTGATGGCTTGGAAAGAATCTCCGCAGGCACGGATATCTTGCCGATATCATGAATCATCGCTCCGAAATGGACGCCATCAATCGTCGCCTGCTCTAAATCGAGCTTCTCCGCAATCGCAACCGCAAGCTTTGAAACCCGGCGCTGATGACCGGCTGTGTAGGGATCACGTGCCTCCACAAACTTTGCAACCGCCCCGATAAAGCTTTCAAGGTTCTTGCGCAGCTGATTCTCCAGCCCCTTGCGCTGAGTGACATCACGGATGATGATGCTGTGAAAGACCTCATCCTTCTCCTTCCAGCTTGAGTGGGAGAGCTCTGCAGGAAACAGCGAGCCATCTTTACGCCGAAGCCCCAACTCCACATATTGCCCCATCACCTTTGCCGCATCAGACTCAAAAAAGCCCAGCAGCCCCCTCTCGTCAATCAGCTGCATATGTTCCGGCAAGATGATCGAAATAGATTTTTTGAGCACCTCATCCTGGCTGTATTGAAAACAGGATTCTGCTGCCCGGTTCCAGTAACAGACCTCATCCTTCGCATTGGCAATGATAATAGCATCGGTTGCCGAGTCGGTCAGGGAGTTGAAGCGCAGCAGAAGATCCTTAAAGGTCTGGCGCTCCTCATGCAGCATATCGACCATGCCGGTGAGTTTCTCCAGCATCGTCGTGTTATAGATCCCCTGCAGATCGGGGTGTGGCTCTTCTTCAGCAGACCGAACAGGTGCAGCAGCCCCCTTCGGCATCTCCTCCCCCAGAACTGAACTGACAAGCTCCAGAACCTCATCAAAACCGACCGGCTTGCGAATAAAGCGGGCAACCTCCAGCGCATCCTCGAGCCTCTTCTGGTCCTTTTCATGGAAGTAGCCGCTGCAGAAAATCACCGGAACATGCTGCAGCTTAGGATTGGATCGCAGCTTATTGCAAAGTGTAAAACCATCCATCTCGGGCATCAGAAGGTCGGTGAAGATTATATCAGGGGTATTCTTCTGCGCAGCCTCCAGCGCCTCGAAGCCATTTTTCGCTGCATCAGCCTCATAACCCTCTTCGGTAAACACATCTACCAGAGAGTTGAGCCATTCGACATTATCATCGACAACCAGAATACGGGACATGATCTAATTATAGGTGCTAAAAGGGACTTCAGCCACCCTAACGTTCCTCGACCGGAACGTAGGACTGGCCATATTTACCGGTATAGATCTGGGATGGACGATAGATACGTCCTTGGCCAAGCTGCTCCTTCCAGTGAGCCAGCCAGCCGGAGACACGGGCAATCGCAAAGATCGGGGTAAACAGGTCGGTCGGGATGCCCATCTTGCGATAGACAATGCCGGAATAGAAGTCGACATTCGGGCAGACACCCTTCGCCCCCAATGTACTTCTGGAGAGCTTCTCAATCTGACGGGCTATCTCGTAGGTAGTATCGACACCGACCTTCTCGGTTAGTTCAACATAGAGTTTCTGCAGCAATGTGGCACGGGGATCCTTGGTTTTATAAACCCGGTGGCCCAGCCCCGCAAATTTCTCTCGCTTGGCCAGCTTCCTGTTAAAGTAGTCCTCAACATTGTCGACCGAACCGATCTCATCAAGCATATGCAGCACATCTTCATTGGCGCCACCATGCAGAGGGCCGGAGAGAGCACCGATAGCGGCACTGATTGAGGTGTAGGGGTCGGCATGGGTGGAGGCGGTTACCAGCGCGGAAAAGGTACTGGCATTCATCTCATGTTCAGCATGCACAATAAAGGCCACATCAAGAATGCGTTCTGTCAGCGGGTAGGGCTCATCACCTGTTAGCATGTAATAAAAGTTAGCTGCATGTGAAAGGTCGTCACGTGGCGCAATCGGATCATCACCGTGACGCATACGAGCATGGGCAGCCACCAGCGTAGGCATCTTGGAGATCAGGTTGACGCAGACACTATCGATAGTCTCTTTGTCCAACTCACCCTCAAGGTTTGTCGGGAACGGATAGAACATACCCAGAGCCGCCACGGTCGCCTGCAGGCTATCCATCGGGTGCGCCGACTCGGGGAAACATTTCATCATATCGCGGATACGGAATTTAATACGCCGATGATGTTTCAGTTTTTCATCAAATGCCTTCAGCTCTTTAGCGGTCGGAAGCTCGCCGTAGAGCAGCAGATAGGAGCTCTCTTCAAAGGAGGATTTTTCAGCCAGCTGCTCAATATCGATACCGCGATACTCAAGATAACCTTTCTTCCCATCCACGTATGAAACGGCTGACTCGGCCACTGGAATGCCTGCAAGACCTGGCGAAAAACATGCGATTGAATCTTCTGCGTTCTGACTGTCTACCATCACTCAAATCACTCCAACGATGCAAATAAATCCGGATAAATTTTTCTCCGGCGAATAAAGAGTCAGAAAGATAACAAAATGAACAGATAATTTCTCGCCCTCATTTTCTTGCGCGGCTTCAGCCGCGACCCAGAGGGTGACTGTGATTGACCACATCATGCAAACGGGCGCGTGTCACATGGGTGTAGATCTCTGTTGTCGTCACATTGGCATGCCCCAGCAGCATCTGCACCGCACGCAGATCAGCCCCGTGATTAAGCAGGTGGGTGGCAAATGCATGGCGTATGGTGTGCGGTGACGGCAACGGTGCTATCCCCGCCTGAGCTGCATACAATTTCAGGCGAAGCCAGAAATTCTGGCGTGTCATCGCCTTGCCGCCACGCCCGGCGAACAGATAGGGACCAGAGCTCTCTCTGGGGCGAACTGCCAGCCATGCCTGCAGCCAGCTGGCTGCCTCGGCGCCGAATGGCACCAACCGCTCCTTATCTCCCTTGCCGATGACCCGCACCAGCCCTCCAGCCAGATCGACCTGAGAGAGGCGCAACGCCACCAGCTCACTGACCCGCAGTCCCGTGGCATAGAGTATCTCCAGCATGGTGCGATCACGCAGACCTGTAGGTGTGTCTGTGTCCGGCGCATTGATCAGCGCCTCCACACTTTGCTCGCTGATCAGCTTCGGCAAAGGTCGGCTTTTACGCACCTTAGGCAGATGGCGAGCCGGATGATCTTCCCTCAGCCCCTGGTCCTGCAGGTAGGCATACCAGGTGGAAAGCGCACTGCGACGGCGCTGAATGGTGCTCTCCTTCAGCCCGTTTTGGCGCAGGGATGCAAGGTAGTGCAGGACCTCCTGCTGATCAGCATCGGTCAGTGAGCTTTTTGCAGTCTGAAAAAAGAGCTCGGCATGCAACAGGTCGGAGCGGTAGGACTCAGTCGTTTTCGGAGACCAGCCACGCAGCATCGCCAGTCGCTGCAGCAGGCCGGTAATCTTCTCTTCATTCTTCAGTTGCGCATCGGACATGTGCATACCCTAAAGAGTGAGAGGTCGATTGGCGATTCAGACAGTGGCAATAGCTGGTGGCCCATCATCTATTCGCATCATACAGGGAGTCATCGCAGAGACGGCTAACTTCTGTTAGCCTCCGCGGGTCGAACGGTGGAAATGAAAAAAGGCCCATTGCTAACGCAACGGGCCTTTTCTATTATCTGTCAGGTTCTTTCTCATATATTGAGAGAAGACCTAACGCGCTGATTTGAATATTATCAATATTCAAATCAGCTTGTTGGTACCGAGGACTGGAATCGAACCAGCACTTCCATAAGGAAACTAGCACCTGAAGCTAGCGCGTCTACCAATTCCGCCACCTCGGCTTAAAGCCCTCTTGCAGCACAGCTGCGAGAGGCGCGCAATCATAGGATGGAGCAACATAGTGTCAAGAAAGAAAAACAGTTCGCTGGAAAGTTTTAAATGGCCGGGTACACCTGCCAAGCGCAGTAACGATGAGCGCAGCAGTGCAAAGGGCAGCGACAACAAACGCCCTTCGCGCAACAGTAGTGAAGAGAGCAGAGGCGACAGACGCCCTGCCCGCAGCGGTTCAAAGAAGCCTACCAGTAAACCTTCACCGTACGGCAAACCCAGTAGTGGCGATGAGACCCGTAGTAATAAGCGTTCGCCGCACAACAAACGCCGTGATGAACGACCCGCAGGAAAAGGCAGCGCCCGCTCCAAACCCTCACACAAAGATTCGAAGACCTACACAGGCAAGGTATCCGCTCACCCGGATGGCTTCGGCTTTGTAGATGTCGCAGGACTTGAGAAGGGGCTGTTCCTGCCGCGCGAAGAGATGCGCGAGCTGATGCATGGCGACACAGTCGAAGTCCGCACCGTATTCAGTCGAGGTCGTGAATCGGCAGAACTGGTTCGTATTATCGAACATGCGCCGACCACACTGGCCGGCCAGTTTGTGATCAAGGGTGGTGTTGGCATAGTACAACCCCGCTCCCGCAAAATGCCGCAGACCATTCTGATCAAACGCGGTGACGCCAATGGCGCACGCGATGGTGACTGGGTTCGCATCGAGATCACCCGCGGTCCCGGCCACCTGACCGGCAGGGTGCTGGAAATACTGGGTAACAACCTCGCACCTTCTGCCCTGATCGATCTGATTGTCGCTGAACAGCAGCTTTCAGAAACATTCCCGGCTGAAGTTACGGCTGCGGCAGATAAGTTCTCCGATAGTGTCAGCAAAGAAGGTATCAAAGGCCGAAAAGACCTCAGGAAGCTTCCGTTTGTCACTATTGATGGCGAAGATGCCCGCGATTTTGATGATGCCATCTGTGTATTGCCACGTGGTGAAGGGTTCGAGGCATGGGTTGCGATTGCAGATGTGGCCCAATATGTACTGCCTAACTCTCCACTTGATGTGGAGGCACTTGCGCGCGGCAACTCCTTCTACTTCCCCGATCGCGTTATTCCGATGCTACCGGAGAAGCTCTCCAACGGCCTCTGTTCGCTCAACCCGAATGTTGCCCGCCTGGCGATGACGGCACGCATGCGCTTTGATGCCAACGGCACACGCCGTTCCACGCATGTGTATGAATCGGTAATACACTCCCAGGCCCGTCTCACCTACACTCAGGCCGCCCGGTGGCTCGAAGATAAGGATGAAGCAGCTATCGAATGTGAGATCGCCCGCAATATGCTCGATGATGCGGCACGACTGTTTCACAAGCTGGAGAAGAAACGGGCCCAGCGCGGCGCGCTCGATCTCGACATGCCTGAGGTACGCGCCACACTTGAAAATGACGTGGTTACAGATTTGCGGGAAACACCTCGCAATATCGCCCATCGCCTGATCGAGGAGATGATGCTGGCCGCCAATACCGCCATTGCCGAATATATGGAGGCGCACAACTGCGACCTGCTCTACCGCGTGCATGCGCCACCTGAGCGTCAGGCTATCGAAACACTCAATGAGTTCCTCGATCCATTCGGCATGTTCGTTAATCTGCCCAAGGTCAAGGCAGAAGATGCCAATGTCCGCCCGGGAAGCGTGCAGCGGGTACTGGAACAGTCCGAAGGAAAACCCTTCGCACATGTACTTCACCGCCTTGTGCTGCGCTCACTGCAGCGGGCCGAGTATACACCGAACAATGTGGGCCACTTCGGCCTGGCTTACAAATCCTACACCCACTTCACCAGCCCAATCCGCCGCTATGCAGACCTGATTGTGCATCGCCGCCTTAAAGCACTGATTCGTGGCATTGATCCTAACAAGGTGCAGCACAAGAATACGCTGGTTGCCATCGGTGAGCACACATCGATACAGGAGCGCATTCAGCAGCGTGCCGAGTGGGATACGCGGGCGATGCTGGCAGCACTGTTCCATAAGAAGGATGAAGGTAAAACCATGCCGGCCCGTATTGCCGGGCTGACTTCACGACGCATTTTTTTCGAACTGGAGCCAACCATGGCCGAAGGCGGACTCTCTGTGGATGATCTTCCGGGATCATTTGTGCTTGATGAGACAGGCCACCGTCTTGTTGCCCGTCGCGGTGGCGCTTCCTACCACCTTGGTGATCAGCTTGAAGTGGTGATTGATACCGTCGATCCGGTACGCGGCGTGATCAACGTACGCCTGGCATAACAGCAATGCATATGAGCCCTGTAAATTAGAGGGCTCATATGCGAATCCTGCTGTTGCGCAATCGTCATTCTTAGGCAGGATTCCTGCCGCTTGATTCCAATGCCGGGATGGTGGAACTGGTAGACACAAGGGACTTAAAATCCCTCGGTAGAAATACTGTACGGGTTCGACTCCCGTTCCCGGTACCAGTAAGCACTTTAGAATTAATAATTCTAAAAGTGCTCGTTAGGAAGAGGCGATTCATCGCCTCTATCTTCACCAGACTCCAGCATTGATGCGTTAGGCAGAGATGATTAATCATCTCTATCTTGCCTCCCCCGACATCCTATCCAGCACCCATTATTCCTGATCCCTGCAAAGGAGCGCCAGATGTTCATCAAAACAGATAAAAAGACCCTTGAAGAAGAGGTCATCAGCAGCGAAGAGATGGTCAGCGTATTGGAAGACGACCTGCGCAACTCCGATGATGTCGATGAAGTATTAACTGAGATTGTGATAGGCGTGTATGAACACAGCAACGCATTCGCCACCTATAAATACAGAGCGTAAAGCCCGCTCTCTGGCCTAATAGGGTTCCATGCTCTTATCATAAAAGCGGAAGTGGTTTTTACCGCCTTTTTTAGCTGAATACATCGCGGTATCCGCCTGATTGATAAGAGGCTCCATATCCGTATGGTCATCAGGGAACATTGAAACGCCAATGCTTCCTCCGATGTTGCATTGCTCACCATTGAGCGTGAACGGCAGCGAAAGCGATGCGATGATCTTATTGGCAATCACGGCTACATTGTCCTGGTTTTTCACATCACAGAGAACCAAGGCATATTCATCACCACCAAAACGGGCGACAGTATCGCCTTCGCGCACAGCTTCCAGCAACCGGACACCCACCTCTTTAAGCAGGATATCCCCGGCAACATGGCCAAGCGTATCATTAACCCCTTTAAAGCCATCCAGATCAAGAAACAGCACTGCCAGCCTGTTGTCGCGCCTTTTGGCATGGGCCAGGGCATTTTTAACGCGATCGAAAAAGAGTGTCCTGTTCGGCAACCCCGTCACAACATCGAAATGAGCCAGCTTCTGGATCGCCGCTTCGTTCTTTTTGCGCTCGGAGATATCACTCACAATGCCAACGAAGAAATGTTCCTCTCCGGCAATCATATCATTCACAGAAAGGGAGATGGGAAAGGTGCGTCCGCTCTTGTGCATGGCCGTGACTTCCCTTTCAATGCCAACAACACGGGCCACTTTGCTACTCATATAGCGCTGCATATAACCATCATGCGCACCCCTATCCGGCTCGGGCATCAGCATGCTGATATTTTTCTCAACAACCTCTGCATGCGTGAAACCAAAAATCGTCTCCGCAGCCGGATTGAATGTTTTGATTATCCCCTGTGTATCGATAAGAATAATCCCTTCCATCGCATGCTTGACAATGGACTCCGTCAGCACCTGACTTTTTTGAAGCGCATCACGCGCATCGTTCACCTGATCGATCATTTTCCATATCAAGTGCGCTTCAAAACCGCCGATGATGCTACTTGGGCCAATGATGCCTGCAGCCAGCTCCGAAACAGCTTCATCATGCGTCAAGTTGAATGCCGTACATGGCTTGCAGGTGTTTAAAGCATATTCGGGATCAGAAAAAACGGGGATATTTAATGTTTCGGCCCACCTTAAAGCCGGAGCGTCAGGATTTGAATCCACGACACCAACGACATGGAACAGCTCTTCGTTCTTAAGCAGCTCAACAAATGCCAGGCCACCACGGCCACCACCAATAATTAAGACCGGTTGCGATTCAGAACTTTTCATCCCCATGTACCCTCCCAGATCAAATAGCGGGCACCTAAAGTAGGAGTCTTTCCAGTTTCGTCAAGTCTCGCGGCTCAGGCAGATTCAGTCATGGCCGGCGTGTAGTAATGGAAACAACTCTCTTTTGTCTGCTTGGAAACATACATGGCAGCGTCCGCATGCTGGATCAAACCTTCAAAGTCATCTGAATCATCAGGGTAAATACTGATCCCAATGCTACAGCCAACACTATATTCAGCTCCATTTAATTCGATAGGCTGCTGCAATTCGTCCATGATCTTGTTGGCAACAAGCTCAATACCTTCGGCATCAACTACATCCATCAGGGTGATGGTAAATTCATCCCCCCCGTAACGGGCAACCAGGTCAATCTCCCGTAAACAGCCCCTCATGCGCCTTGCAACTTCGCGCAGCACTTCATCGCCGGCCGCATGGCCCTGAGTATCATTAATGTTTTTGAAGCGATCCAGGTCAACAAACATGACGGCAAGCTTTGTATTGTGTCGCTGCGCCTGGGCAACAGCCACTTCCAGCCGGTCAATAAACATATAACGATTGGAAAGGCCGGTAAGCGTGTCTCTGTGGGCAAGGTGCTCAAGCTCTTTTTCAGCAAGCTTTCGACGGCGAATTTCTTCCCTCAGCACAACGGCTTGCTGCTCAAGGCGTTCGGCATGGCCTTTGATTTCGGAATGGATGCGCGCATTCTCAAGCGCAAAGCCAACCTCCTGAATCAGGATGGTGGCCAGGTCGACATCCACCTGCTGAAAGTGTTCACCGTTTTCCTTGTCAGCCAGATTGAGGACGGCGATCAATTTTTCGCCGGCACGTACAGGCAGCGACAAAAATGATGGGGAACCATATCTCGGATTATTCTTTTTCCTGATGCGCATGTCTGTTTCGATATCATTGACCAGCAGCGGTTCTGTTTCAGCCTCTATGACATGGCGGGCCACAGAGTCCTTTATCGAGATCGTCGCTCCGGCAATGGTGTCATTGCCGACGCCTCTGGAGCCAACAATATAAAAGTTTTCACCGTCCTCTTGAAGGAGAAAAACGGAGCCTATCCTGGCTTTATTGATCTGCATGGCTTTATCAAGCAGCACGTTGAGCAGCACATTCATATCCAGGTTGGAGCTCGCCTCCTCAGCAAGCTCCTTGATAAGCAGCAGCTCAAGCGCCCTGCGCTGCAGGTCGTTGCCATTTTTCTGATATTTCTCCAGCAATGTTCCAAAGCTGTCCGCAATGCCGCGTAGCTCATAAACGCCCTGAATCTCTTTCAACTCTTCCGACAGATGCTCTGACCCTTTCATCATCGCTGATGAAAGGGTGGATAGATGCGAAAAGACACTTTGCATCAGGGCCAGGACACCCAGAATAACAATAAACGAGAAGAGATACGGAACAATGTATTTAGCTTGCAGAAGCTCGGTAAAAGAGGAGAGGCTGCTTAATATATAGAGAAAGACCGCGGTTGGGGTAAGCAGAAGCAACAAGGAAAAAACACGGAACTGATAATTTAGCCGCTTGTCTCCGATGCTGTATCTCTTCGTCCACCTATCGACCAACCAGTTTCTCCTCTTCTTATTCCATTACAACGTTTATACTTATGGTTCTTTCAGACATATCAAGTGATAAAAATCACATGAAATAGAAAAGAGGCTAAGCTCCTCTCTTCAGTCCAGCAGGTATTGATAGGGACACAGACTCAATCACCCCCATGCAATAGCCAGCTACTGAGGCAGTGGTAAAGATACCCACTGACCTCCCTCTTGTAAGCCGAAAGAACATCCTACAGACTACTTCGCGGAAGAGGAGGCAATCACGTGACTGAAGGCCTGTGCCTACGTATCTATCTAACTGAATCGTCCAGAATTGACGGTAAGCCGGCTACGGTAGCCATCCTAGAGCTGTGCAAGCAGTCAGGGCTTTGCGGCGTTTCAGTACTGCGCGGCATTGAGGGCATGGGCGAACATGGCGTTCACTCGGTCTCGTTTCTCTCACTATCCAGTGACCTCCCTATTCTTGTTGAAGCCATTGATACTACTGAACGGATCAGCCAGGCACTTGAACAGATGAAGCCACACCTAGGACAGTGTCTGGTCGCAACCTGGCCGGTATCACTGATGCGCTATGGAGATGATGATGGAAATGATTGATATGCTAAAAAAGGTACCGCTCTTTTCCGAGCTTGATGGGAATGAACTGAAGGCAATCGCCTCACTCGCAAACAGCCTCGATATCCCGAAGAAAAACATCGTCTTCCAGGAGTTTGATCTTGGCGATTCGATGTATGTAATACTAAATGGTGAGGTCAAGGTATCCACCTACTCAGCTGATGGCCGTGAGGTGGTTCTGGCCCTGCTCGGTGTCGGCTCCTTCTTCGGAGAGCTCTCCCTGCTGGATGCAGAGCCGCGTTCTGCCACGGTCACGACCATGATTGACTCCAAGCTTGCCCATATCCGCAGGCGCGATCTGGTGCCACTTCTGCTGGAACAGCCGGCAATCACCCTGAAAATCCTCAGTGAAACCGCATCACGTCTTCGTCGCACCAGCCGGGTTCTTGAGCGCATCAGCAGTATGGATGTGCCGCACCGCCTCTACGCTTATCTGGTTGATCACTGCCAGCGCTTCAGCCAGCAGGATAATGACGGCCTCTATTCAACCCTCCTGCCCACGCATCAGCTGCTTGCCGATCAACTCTCCACCAGCCGTGAAACCATTTCCCGTGCCATCAGTCAGCTAAAGAAGGATGGTATTCTGGTTCAGGGTGATGCTCGCGGAAAAATGCGTGTGGACGTTGACGCGCTTGAGGATCGACTGGACGATTTTTAGGCCTCCGACTACAGGGAGAGCCGCACCTGTAAACCACTCTTCGATTCAATTCTTCCAGCCATCCGCTTCATCCAGTTAGCATCCAGTGGTTTCAGATGTACCGCCGCCTCCTGCTGTGAAGGGCGCGCCAGACCGTAAAGCAGCACACCGCGAACATCCACTCCATCCCTCTTAAGCCCAGAAATGAAATCAATATAGCTGTTTATTTCCACTTCAGAAGGCGGCTGATCATCCCATGCCATCAGGCATGTCTGAATCCAGCTCGGACAGAGTGCGGCTACTGCCTCCACCTGTGAACGCAGCCGCACAGCATCAAGCTTTACGCCATTGATACGCAGGATACTCCCCTCACTGACGGCATCGACCTTGATCCACACCTCGCCATGGAACTCAGCCATCAGCTTTAGGCCGTGCTGAACATGCTGCTTGTGCACATAGGATCCGTTACTGATCAAGCGCAGTGGAATGCTGAGTTGGAAAGCCTGCATGACATCGACAACAACTTCGATCACACGGTCAAATGCCCTGCAGCTGGTCGGCTCGCCATTGCCGGAAATCGCAATATCACAAAGGTTGCGGCTCTCTTCCGGCACGCGGGATGCCATAAAATCACCGTTGAGAATATCATCCAGCAACGTCTGCAGTTCAGACCGCAGCAGCGCCAGATCAATCTCTGGAGCCACACCGCGCTTCAAGTCCGGCACCTGACAGTAGGCGCAGCGCCAGTTGCAGGCATTGTTAGGATTCAGGTTGATGCCAACCGAGACGCCGCCTGCCCGGCGCGAGACCACTGGGTAAACATAGGTCATACCGGCTGCATCCCGGTCATGGTTACTGGTGTTCAATTGATTGTTCACAGTTAAGCAGTTGCGCAGACAGATCGCATCGCAGCCGTAACACGACTGAGCTGCCCTGGTGAAATCACATAGGGCGGCATCGTATAGATCAGCTTTCCAAACGGGCGCAACCACACCCCCTGATCGATAAGCAGCTCCTGCACCCGGGTTACATCAACAGCGCTCTTCATCTCAATCACGCCGATCGCCCCTTTAATACGCAGATCGGCCACCGATGAGAGGCTCCGGCACGGAGAAAGCTCCTCCTCCAGTTGGGCCTCGATAGCAGCAACGCGCTGCTGCCAGGGCGATGCAAGCAGCAGCTCGAGACTGGCCAGCGCCACGGCACAGGCCAGCGGGTTAGCCATAAAGGTCGGGCCATGCATCAGTACGCCGGAACCATCAGCATGAATACCTTCACACACCTCAGCCGAGCAGAGTGTTGCAGCCAGACTCATATAACCGCCGGTCAAAGCCTTGCCAATGCACATGATATCGGGCTCGATGGCTGCCTGCTCACAGGCAAACATCGTGCCGGTACGTCCGAAGCCTGTAGCGATCTCATCCACAATCAGCAGCAGATCATATTCATCGCATAAAACGCGTACCTGCCGCAGAAACTCGGGCGCATACATGCGCATGCCACCCGCACCCTGAACAATCGGCTCAAGAATCACGGCGGCCAATTCATGGTGGTGCGTCTTTATTCTGGATTTGAGCGAGGCGATCTGTGAATCATCCCATTGGTCATCACTTCTGGCCGTCGGGGCATCTGCAAAGAGCTGTTTGGCCAGCACACCGGCAAACAGGTGATGCATACCGGATACAGGGTCGCAGACACTCATCGCGCCGAAGGTGTCACCATGGTAACCGGAGCGTATGGTCAACAGCCTCTGTTTTTCAGGCCTCCCTCTGGCCTGCCAGTATTGCAGAGCCATCTTCATCGCCACCTCGACCGATACCGATCCGGAATCGGAAAAAAAGAGGTGATTCATGTTCTGCGGAGCAATCTCGAGCAATCGCCTGGCAAGATTAGCTGCGGGCCCGTGGGTCAGGCCGCCAAACATTACATGCGACATATCTTTAAGCTGCCGCTCTATTGCCTCATTGAGCTCCGGCACGTTATAGCCATGGATTGCACTCCACCACGAGGCCATGCCATCGATAACGCGACGCCCATCCTCAAATTCAAGCTCGACACCTTCTGCCCGCTTTACCGGGTAGACGGGGGCAGGATTCTGCATCGAGGCATAGGGGTGCCAGACATGCCGGCGTTCAAATGCCAACCAGCTCTCTTCTCCACTCATGCCTGTAGTCGCTCGCTTCCGATCAGGTCGAGGGTCAACCGCTCAATCACCACAGGGCGATCTTCAATCGTCGCACCCTTGACCAGCTTCTCCGCCTCGATAATCCGCTTCACAGCAAGTGCCAGCTCACTGCCCTTCCAAGCCCGTGACTCATCACCGACTTTACGGCGGGCATCGCCGAACACCTTGGCCGCCTGCAGTGCATTGCGGTCATTCTGCGACTGAAACCAGCGATACATCAGTAGCTGCTGCATACGCGTCCCCAGCCAGGAGATCATCTGCACCTCAGCCGCCTGCTGCTCTTTCAGCAGCCGCCGCACCAGCGTCAGGGCAACCGGATTGCGCATCGCCACAGCATGGCACCACGCCTCCAGCGCTCCCGGCGCACGTTCTCCGAGCAGTTCAGCAACAACATCAAGCCCAATCTCGTTTCCGGCTCCGTTATCATACCAGCCAAGGCGCTCAATCATCTGCCTTGCTGCCAATCGCATGCCGCAGAGACACTCACTCATCCAGAGCACAGCATCAGGTGTCACATTAAGGCCACTCTTTCTGATCTCACCCTCAAGCCAGCGTGCAAACGCAGCTTCATCGGGTTTGCTGAATTCGCATTCGGCGATCACCTGCTCGGCTTTCATCTTTTTATTCAGAGCTTTTTTCCAGTCGATGCCCGGCGCACATACAATCAACCGGTTGCCCTCGGCAACGGAGGTTGCAAGCTTCAAAAGGTGGTCGCTCTGCTTGGGGTTGGCTGATTGCGCATTACGCACCAGCGCAAAACAGATTGATGGGCCGAACAGCCCCTGATTGCGGGATTCCTGCTCCACCCTTGCCAGCTCATTGATATCAACACGGATGCGCAGCGCATCGGCAGCCCCTTCAGCAAGCAGCGCTTCAGCCGCTTCAAAGATCGCATCCTCATCCTCTCCGTGAAGATAGTAGGAGCTGAACTCCACCGGCAACAGTCGGGAAGCGTTCAATCGCATATCGATTTACCTCGGGGAGAGAGCCAGAATGGTCCCATTAGAAGCCGGAACGCAAACGTCCCAGCGCATCCTGAATCCACTGTTTGCGCAGATCCTCAAGCAGCCTTTCACGCGAGGCCTCGATACTTGTCGGGCCACCAGCCACATAGACATCACCCTGGCTCTTAATGAGTCCGCTCTGCCAGGTGTTCTTTCCATCACGCTCAACCATCAGAGAGCCGGACAAAACCATGCGGTACTGGGTTACCACACCGGCCACATCATAGGCTGATGGGGTAAAGACCAGCGGAGAGATAGTCACGCGCAGATTTGCATGCGCCTTTGAATCAATGACATCCTGCGACTCAATCAATGCATATCGAGCAGAGGTCAGTCGCTGTCTGATAGCCGCCTTCAACTGGGCATCAGAGCTGCGAATAGTCAGCGTCACCGTTTTCACATCGGTGGGAATCGCCCCCTCACCATCGCCATGCCCAACCAGATGATAGCCACAGCCACTCAGCAGCAGTGCAATTGCCATCACTCCGGAAAACAGCAGCAGCCTCATGCCGGCTTCACCACGATATTGAGCAGACGCCCCGGAACCAGAATGATTTTGACAACCTGCATACCTTCAAGCCACTTGTTGATTGATGGCTCGGCCTTGGCCGCAGCCATTGCACCATCTTGATCAACATCCTTGGCCACGGTAATTTCGCCACGTCGCTTACCCTGAACCTGTACTGCCAGCGTGATCTCGTTCTGCTCAAGTGCTGCCTCATCCACCTTAGGCCACTGGCTTACCACTGCCATCTCACCCATGCCAATTCGCTCGCCGATTTCGCAGGCAAAATGCGGCACGAATGGCGCCAGCATTGTTGCCAGAACTTCTATACCCTCGCGACAGGCAGCACTGCCACTTGCCCCTTTCGGCTCAAATGCGTGCAGTGCGTTGGATAGCTCCATCAGCGCAGCAATCGCCACATTAAAGGCGAAACCATGTTCAAAGGCATAGGTGACACGCTGAATGGTTGAGTGGATGGTAAAGCGCAGTGCTTTCACCGTAGCTGCATCTTCATCGCCATCAGTCGGTGATTCGAGTTTCTCAAGAAGTTTCCAGACGCGCTTGAGGAAGCGGTGCCCACCCTCTACACCGGCATCATTCCACTCCAGCTCTTTCTCCGGTGGTGCTGCAAACAGGGTAAACAGGCGTGCGGTATCGGCTCCGAAGCGCTCAATAATCGCCTTGGGGTCAACCGTATTACCCTTGGACTTAGACATCTTGGTACCATCTTTGAGTACCATGCCCTGGGTCAGCAGGTTCTTAAATGGCTCATCGCCACCCTGCTCCGAGGTGAACAGCCCCGCATCACGCATCAGCTTGTGATAAAAACGGGCATAAAGAAGGTGCAGCACAGCATGCTCCACACCACCGATATACTGATCCACAGGCGCCCATCGACTGATCGCACCACCATCAACCATGGCTGCATCACTGCGCGGAGAGGTATAGCGGCTCATGTACCAGGAGGACTCCATGAAGGTGTCGAAGGTATCAAGTTCACGCTCAGCCGCTTTGCCGCATTTCGGGCAGTCGGCATGTTTGAATGCCTCACACTCAGTCAGTGGAGATGCGCCACCGGTAGGCTGAAGATCGGTCGGCAACTCAACCGGCAGCTGATCATCCGGAACGGGAACCGCCCCGCAATCATCGCAGTGTATCACAGGGATCGGTGCACCCCAGTAGCGCTGACGGGAGACCAGCCAGTCGCGTAGACGATACTGAACCCGTTCACTGCCCTTGCCCTGTTCGCTCAACCACTCGGTAATCACCTGCTTCGCCGCAACTGAATCGAGACCATCAAACTGACCGGAATTGATCAGGGTGCCCGCTTCGGTAAAGGCAGCCGATTCAATATCCCAGTCGCCCTCTGCCGGCGCAATCACCTGCTTAATCGGAAGGTCATACTTTTTAGCAAACTCAAAATCACGAACATCATGCCCAGGCACGCTCATCACTGCACCCGTGCCGTAACCCATCAACACGAAGTTGGCGACCCAGATCGGCACCGATGCTCCGGTAACCGGATGCACGGCATTAAAGCCGGTCGCCATTCCCTTCTTTTCCATCGTCTCAATATCAGCTTCTTTGGTGGAGATCTTGCTGCATTCATCAATAAATGCGGCCAGGTCAACATGGCTTTCCGCCGCCTTCTGCGCCAGTGGGTGCGCTGCAGCCACAGCCATATAACTTACACCCATCAGGGTATCAGGACGGGTGGTAAAGATATCCAGTGTTTCATCGGAGCCTTCGAGGCGGAATGAGACCTCAGCACCGCTGGATTTTCCAATCCAATTGCGCTGCATGCCAACCACCTTTTCAGGCCAGCCGGTAAGTTTATCGAGATCGGCCAGCAGCTCCTCGGCATAATCGGTAATGCGGATAAACCACTGCTTCAAATTCTTTTTAATTACCGGCGTATCGCAGCGCCAGCATACACCGTCCACCACTTGCTCATTGGCCAGCACAGTATGGCACGGATCACACCAGTTCACTTCGGCATTGGCCTGGTATGCCAACCCCTTCTCCATCAACTTGGTGAACAGCCACTGTTCCCAGCGGTAATATTCAGGCCTGCAGGTCGCAATCTCGCGCGACCAGTCATAGGAGAGGCCGAGTCTTTTGAGCTGGGTACGCATCTGATCAATGTTGGCATAGGTCCACTCAGCCGGTGGACGATGGTGTTTGATAGCCGCATTTTCAGCTGGCAGGCCGAAAGCATCCCAACCGATAGGGTGCAGCACGTTGAAACCCTGCATGCGCTTGTAGCGCGCCACGGCATCACCAAGGCAGTAGTTGCGCACATGGCCCATGTGCAGATTGCCGGAGGGGTAAGGGAACATCACCAGACAGTAGTAGCTCTCACGCGTATCTGCCGGATCATCGGAGGCACTGTCGATATCAGCATCGATCCACCTCTGCTGCCATTTTGCTTCAATACCCTCTGCTTCGTAACGCTCTGACACCTGCAACAACTCCCGAAAAACTCTTCTGATCTATGTAAAATGAAATGCGGATGATGATGGTATCGCCCCATAATGAAAAGAGGCAGTCCCATCGGAACTGCCTCTTTAAATCACAAACAGGAAGCAAACGTCATTTTTAGTCGGCAACAGCCTCTTTAAGCTTTTTCATGGCCCGCGCTTCAAGCTGGCGCACCCGCTCAATGGAAACACCAAACTCCTCGGAGAGATCTTTCAGTGTAGCAGGATCTTCAGCGATATGACGACGCTCGACTATCAGGCGATCACGATCGGAAAGTTGGTCCATTGCAGAGTAGAGCGCTGTTTTCCGGTGATCCTCCCAGTTGGACTGGGTGACAATCTCTTCAGGCGTAGCGCAATTGGAAGGTAGCGAATGAACCAGCGCATCGCCCTCCTCAAATTCGGCATCGAGTGAGACATCGCGCTGCAAAAATGCGTTGGCGGCCTCCTGATACTCGGCCCCGTTGAGTCCGAAATCAGCACCCACCTCATCAGCCTTGCTGCCATCAAGTGCGGCAATCGCGTTCTTGGCCTTCTGCAGCCCTGCAAATATGCGACGCTGCAGCTTGTTGGTGCCAAGCTTCACAATACTCCATGAACGCAGAATATAATCGTGAATAGAGGCGCGCACCCACCATGATGCATAGGTCATCAGGCGGAAGCCTTTGTCAGGATCGAAGCGTTTTACCGCATGCATCAGACCCAGCGTACCCTCCTGAATCAGGTCCATCTCAGGCAGGCCGAAGTGACGGTATTCGCGCGCAATCGCGGCCACACCACCCACATTTGCAACCACCAACTGACGTGCAGCCTCACGATCCCCGTTCTCATGCCACATCCGGGCCAAACGGTTCTCCTCCTCACGATCAAGACGCTCCACTTTACGCACATCACGGGAAAAAAGAGCCAGACTTGTCAACTCACCTGTTGCTGCTACCACCTGAAAACGACCTCCAAATCGGTTTATTGTCACCCAAACTTCTTTAGCACTCAGAATGCAAGAGTGCCAATTTAATAATTAAGACAGGGTTAAGCAAGCCTACTGCCAATTTAACCAAGCCAGCAACTCTGCTTCACCGGCTATCTCAATGCCCAGCTCGCGCGCCTTGGTGAGCTTGGAGCCCGCTTTCTCCCCGGCAATCACCAGGTCTGTTTTTGCCGAGACCGAGCCGGTTGGCTTGGCCCCAAACAAACGTAACTTTTCTTGCGCCACACGCCTGTTCACGGCCTCAAAGCTTCCGGTCAGCACCACGGTTTTTCCCGCCAGCGGGTGGCCGGTCGCAGCTACCTGTGCGGCTGGAGGCTCTACACCTGCACGCAACAGTCTGTGTATCACATCACGATTGTGCTGCTCCCCAAAAAAGCTGCAGATACTGGCCGCCACCTCAGGGCCAATATCAGGCACGGCCAGAAGCGACTCCTGATCTGCTGCCATCACTGCATCAAGATTGCCAAAGTGTGAAGCCAGTGAGGCCCCGGTTGCGGAGCCTACATGGCGAATGCCAAGGGCATGAAGGAACCGGGCCAGCGGACGCTGCTTGCTCACTTCAAGGGCTGCCTGAAGGTTGGTGATCTTCTTCTCACCCACCCCCTGCCAGCCGGCAAGCTGTGCATAATCAAGTTCATAGACATCGGCGATACTTTTCAGCATCCCCTCATCAACGAGGCGGGCCACCAGCTTATCGCCCATGCCTTCGATATCCATCGCACCGCGAGAAACAAAATGACGAAGGCGCTCCTTAAGCTGGGCAGAACAGGAGAGGCCACCACTGCAGCGAATCGCCACCTCACCTTCGATCCTGAACACGGAGGCTCCGCAGACCGGGCATTCATCTGGAATGACTGGCTTCCGCGCAGAATCATCGACATTCAGGGTGCGTACCACCTCGGGAATCACATCACCCGCCCGGCGCACAACAACGGTAGCGCCGGTATAGACCTGCTTCCTTTGCAATTCATCAATATTGTGCAGTGTGGCACGCGAAACCACGACGCCACCGACCGCCACAGGCTCCATATCAGCCACAGGCGTAATCACGCCGGTGCGCCCCACCTGCCAGATAATATCGCGCACGCTTGTCGTCACCTCTTCGGCGGGGAACTTATGCGCAATAGCCCAGCGAGGCGAACGGGCAACGGCCCCTAACCGCTCCTGCAGTTCGTAGCTGTCCAACTTGTAAACAATACCATCGATCTCATAGGCCAGATTCGGGCGCTGCTCCAGTAGGCGGTGATAACCCTCCAGTAGCTCCGCCACACTGCTTGCCATTTCCGTCTGCTGGGCGGCAAAGCCAAAGCCCTGCAACAGTATAAGCAACTCAGACTGACTGGAAGCCAGGGCCCTGCCGCCAAGACCAACACCATAAGCAAAAAATCCAAGTTTTCTCTGGGCGGTTACACGTGCATCAAGCTGCCTGAGTGAACCCGCGGCAGCATTACGCGGATTGGCAAAAGGAGGTTGCCCTTCGGCATCACGCTGCTCATTGAGCGCAGCAAAGGATCGCCTGGACATGTAAACCTCACCGCGCACCTCCAGAACGGGTGGAAGTGTGAGATCACCGTTTGTTTTCAGGTGCCAGGGAATACCGGCAATGGTGCGGACATTGTCAGTCACATCCTCACCACTGATGCCATCACCGCGGGTCGCAGCAACAACTAACACCCCCTGTTCGTAACGAAGGTTTACAGCCAGCCCGTCAATTTTCGGCTCGGAAATAAAAGAGAGTTCAACATCGCCGAGCCCCTCGGCTGCGCGGTGCACAAAGGCCTCCACCTCCTCCTCATCAAAGGCGTTGGCCAATGAAAGAAGCGGCTCGCCATGCACACGCGAGGTGAATGTTGCTGAGGGAGGGGCACCCACAATGCGGGTTGGTGAATCATCCGGCACCGGCTCGCCAAGCTCTGACTCAAGGGAGTCAAGTTCACGTAGCAGCAGGTCGTACTCGGCATCTGTGATCTGCGGTGCATCGAGTGTGTAGTAGCGGTAGTTATGACCCCGGATTTCGTTGCGAAGGAGTGTAATACGCTGACGCAAATCTTCTGAATCAGCTGTTGTTTTCGAGCTCTCCACTAACACTCCCGTACGCCTTGGTTGCCGGCTCAGCCAGCATCCCTTCAATGGTTTTCATCAGTGGCTCCGACATCCAGTCCACCGCACCCAGCAGATGGTAGCGAACCTTACCCTGTTTATCGATCAGAAACGATTCGGGGTAGCGGAAGACGCCATACCCTTGTGACACCAGGCTATCGGCATCGTGCAACACCTGAAATGGCATCTGCTGTTCACGCACAAAACTACTCAGGTGATCACGGTTCTGATCCACCGACACGGCAACCACCTTCAGCCCCTGAGCAGCAAACTTCTCATGCAGTTCCACCATCGAAGGTATCTCTTTGCGGCACGGAGGACACCATGTGGCCCAGAAGTTGAGCAGTACAACCTCACCCTCAGGAAGAGTCTGCATAGCCCCTTGAAGATCGGGCAGCTTAAAGCCCGCTCCAGCCTCGCTGATACGAACCGCCGCAGGCGCCTGCGGCAGGCCGAGCCATACGGTCGTACCGATCAAGCCCATAATCAACAACACCAGCAACCAACGCGATTTCATAATAAACACCTCAGAACATCCATGTATCAGACTGCCTCACATATTCCGGCCAGAGCAGATTTCAGCTCATCTTCACTGACCCGGTGCTTGAAAATCACCTTGCCAGCCAGCATCAGCACCGGCACATCCAGACCGAAACGGACAAGCAGTGTCTTGTCACGATCGACATCTACAGGCTCCCAACTGCAGAGCCCCGCCGCCACGGCTGCATCAAGCACAACCTTGGCATCATCGCAGAGACAGCACTCTCTCCGGGTCATCAACTGGATATGAGGCAAACTCATGGCTTAAAATCAATCACTCTTTTTCGGCAGTTTCACCAGTGCAAAGACCTGATCTCCACTGCGATCCATCATCACACGCAGCACATCGCCATGTTTAAACTGACCGATCAATTTGGAGAAGCCGGCCATGTCGGAAACATCCTTGCCGTTGATGCGATAGATCACATCACCACGCTGAATGCCGGCATTAGCCGCAGGCATCCCCTGCTGCACCTGCTGCACGACAACACCTGTCTTTACACGGGTACGCAGGCGCGCAGCCAGATCGGGCGAGAGATTCTCTGCTATCACACCCAAGCGAACCTTGGACTTGTCAACTTGCTGAGCACCGTTATGCGCCACCTGCTCATCCGGCATCGCTTCAACGGTGACAGTCAGGCTCTTGTTCTTGCCGTCGCGAACAATATCGAGTTTCACCTTGTCACCCGGTGTATGGCGGGCCACGCGGATAGGAAGATCGTGAGCCTTATGAATCGTCTCGCCATCAATCGCAACAATCACATCACCGGCACGGATGCCTGCCTTATCAGCAGCCGAGCCTGCTTCAACCTGCGGCACAAGTGCACCTTCGCGACTCTTCAGTCCAAGTGCATTCATGGTCTCTTTGTCCACATCGGTGATATGCACCCCGAGACGGGCACGCGTAACATGGCCCTTCTCACGCAGCTCATCAAGAATCGGGCGGGCCAGGTTAATCGGAATTGCAAAACCGATACCGTTATTGCCACCGCTGCGCGAGTAGATGGCAGTATTGATGCCGACCACTTCGCCTTTGATATTAAACAGCGGACCACCTGAATTTCCGGGGTTGATCGCCGCATCGGTCTGAATGAAATCATCATATGGGCCAGAACCGATCACGCGGCCCTTGGCTGAAACAATGCCTGCTGTCACAGTCTGAGAAAGGCCAAATGGGTTGCCAATCGCCACCACCCAGTCGCCAACCCTTAGTCCATCGGAGTTGCCGATTTTCACGGTCTTGAGCTTCTTGCCTTTCACCTTCAAAAGCGCCACATCCAGCTTTGGATCAGTGCCGATAACCTTGGCCTGCAGCTCGGTACCGTCGCGCATCTTGACGACAACCTCATCCGCGCCATCAACAACATGATTATTGGTCACCACATAACCGTCGGCTGAAATGACAAAACCTGTGCCCAGAGAGTGTTTCTCCTGCTGTTGCTGCGGCATATTGCGGAAGAAGTCGTTAAAACCTTCAAAAGGAGAGCCTTGCGGAAATCCGAATCCCGGGGGCAACCCCTGCGGCCCCTGCTTGATATGTTGAGTGGTGCTGATGTTTACAACTGCATCTGCCTGCTCAGCCGCAAGATCGGCAAAACTTTCTGGCATCGCCTGTGCGGGAAGCGCCCATGTAATGGCTATGATTAACATCGGAATCAGTGGTTTGAAATAGTGCAAGCTTGTACTCCTTTGAAAATAGTCAGGGCGCTTTTTAAGCCCCCTAGATGAATAAAAGATGAAATTTAACCCCTGGTCATTCGGAAGCTGAAATCGGCTTGATCGGAATAAGGCATTTTCCGTGGCTGACGATGCGTAGCATGCGAACATCCAGGGCCTCTTCCATACCGCTCTTGCGGCTTAGCAGTAACAGGTAAGTGGCCGGCACGGATAACAGCGCGGCCAGGGCCGCCAGCAGTTCAGGCGCAGGCCACGCCATTGCGGCCGCAAGCCATGCAACTGAAGCGCCTGTTACTACAAAAACAAACATCGGAAGCGCATAAATGCGAAATGCCACCTTAAGCAGGAGACCGTCCGGAACCTCAAGCAATACCTCATCCCCGACCTTCGCCCCGATTGTGTTTTTCACAGAGAGCTCGACCAGGCGTTCGCGCCATGAACCCATGGTTGAACATGAGGCTTTACCGGCACAATCACCACAGGCGGATGCGCGCCGACCACTTACTCTCGCCTGCTCACCATCGGCTTCAATCACTGTAACCTGCTGCTCCAATAGAACTCCTGTTTTGGCGCTTTCGCGCCTATGGCCAAACATGGCGAATGCGCATCTTATACCAATCCGTTCATTGATAGCCATCCCCTGCTGGATGAATTCTTTACCCCTGACACTAAATCCAGAGTAGTGTTGCCCTCCATGAGCAGCAGCAAAAAACGCCTGAAGGCGGACTACTTGATCATCGGCAGCGGAGCCGCCGGGCTGCTGGCGGCACGTCGCCTTGCCGAGCATGGTAGCGTGATTATCGTCAACAAGGACAGCTTCCAGGACTCCAGCACGTGGTATGCTCAGGGTGGCATTGCCGGTGTTCTCTCCGACAGCGACTCAGTGGCATCGCATGTGCAGGACACATTGGCTGCTGGCGGTGGCCTATGCCACCCCGAGGTCGTGCAGACCGTCGTTGAACGGGGCCGTGCAATCATCGATGACCTGATCGCCATCGGCACCCGTTTCGACCAGACCAATGGAGAACTGCACCTGACGCAGGAGGGTGGGCACAGCAGCCGCCGCATCGCTCATGCCCAGGATGCAACCGGCCGCGCAATCGGAGAGGCGCTGCTCTCTAAGGTCGCGCCGCATCCGAACATCCGCAGGCTTGAACAGCATACGGCAATCGACCTGATCACAACACTGCGCATCGGCCACGGCACCATAAACCGCTGTCTTGGCGCCTATGTTCTGGCTCCAGAAGGCCATGTTCTGACCATTGAGGCAGGCCACACAATTCTGGCCACAGGTGGCGCTGGCAAGGTCTACCTCTACACCTCCAATCCGCATGCAGCCTCCGGCGATGGTATCGCCATGGCCTGGCGAGCCGGGGCACCAGTTATGAATCTTGAATTCATCCAGTTTCACCCCACCTGTCTGTTTCACCGTCAGGGCTCGAATATGCTGCTCTCCGAGGCACTACGCGGTGAAGGGGCGCACCTTGTCGACAGCCAGGGGAGACGCTTTATGTTCGATTACGATGAGCGCGGCGAAATGGCGCCGCGTGATGTCGTGGCCCGTGCTATTGACTATGAGATTAAGAAACAGGGTGCCGACTGCATGTACCTGGATGCCCGGCCGATAGGACGCAGCCAGCTCTTGGATCACTTCCCCAATATTCACGAGCGCCTGCTGGAGCTGGGCCTTGATATCACTTCACAGCCTATTCCGATTGTTCCGGCAGCTCACTATATCTGTGGCGGCATCAAAGCTGAGGTTAACGGCAGAACGGAGATCAATGCCCTCTATGCCATTGGAGAAACAGCCTGCACGGGGCTGCACGGGGCCAACCGGTTAGCCAGCAATTCACTACTGGAGTGCCTGGTGATGGCCGATTGCTGTGCCACTGACATCATCAACTCCGAGGTTCCACCGCCACCACCGATCCCGACATGGGACGATTCCGGCATCGTACCTGAGACCGAACGCATCCAGATCAAACAGAACTGGGATGAGATTCGCGCCATGATGTCGCACTATGTTGGCATTGTTCGCTCGGATGAGCGGTTGCGCCGGGCCAAACGGCGACTGCACGTTATTCGCGAGGAGATCGCCAGCTACTACTGGAAACATCCGGTCAATCAGGACCTGCTGGAGCTGCGTAACCTTGAACTGATCGCCGAGCTGATCATCACCAGTGCCCAGCAACGACTCGAATCGCGCGGCCTTCACTACTCAACCGATCACACCAAAACCGATGCTGTCGGGAAAGATACAATCCTGTGGCCGAATACCCTGTAAAAGAATCATCTCTGCTGGCCCGGATTCATGGCCGCGTACAGGGGGTCAGCTTCCGCTACTACACCCAGAGCCAAGCTGTTCGCTTAGGACTCAGAGGCTGGGTGCGCAATATGCCGGACGGAAGTGTTGAGGCCTGTTTCGCAGGCAATGAGGCCCAGATAACCATGATGAAGCAGTGGCTGCAACAGGGGCCGAGCTATGCCAGTGTTGAGCATGTGGAGTTTTCACCCACCACACTGCCGGAGAGGTGTAGCGGCTTCTCTATTCGATACTGACAGGAAACAGGGGTTCGTAATGCCATTTACTGCCAAACAGAATTTTGAGCATGAACAGGAAACCTGCACAGGCATCCTGCTGACCAATCTTGGTACACCCGATGCACCGACCAAAGCCGCAGTGCGCACCTACCTGAAGGAGTTCCTCTGGGATCCACGCGTCGTCGAGCAACCGCGCTGGTTATGGTGGCTGATCCTCAACGGCATCATCCTCAACACCCGCCCGGCCAGGTCAGCAGCACTTTATGCCAAGGTGTGGAGCGATGAGGGCTCGCCGCTGCTGGCTACCGGCAAGCGCCAGCGTGAAAAGCTGGAGAGCGCACTGCAGGAGCAGATCGAACAGCCTGTGCATGTAGAACTGGCCATGCGATACGGCAACCCATCGATCCGAAAGGGTCTTGAGGCTTTGCGTGAGAAGAACTGCACCCGTTTCATAGTACTGCCGCTCTACCCTCAATACTCTGCGACCACCTCCGGCTCCACCTTTGATGCGGTTGCTGATGTGCTGAAAAGCTGGCGTCGCGTACCGCAACTGCAATTTATCGGGGCCTACCACGACGCCCCTGCCTATATCGAGGCGCTGGCAGAGAGTGTTCGCAACCACTGGCAACAACATGGTCAGGCAGAGCGACTGCTCCTCTCCTACCACGGCATTCCCGAATCCTACTTCAACAACGGTGACCCCTACCCCTGCCACTGCCGCAAGACCACCCGACTGCTGCGGGAAGCACTGGGACTGGATGAAACCCGGTTGCAGATGTCGTTCCAGTCCCGCTTCGGAAAAGAGCCATGGGTTCAGCCCTATACAGATGAAACACTGGAGACGTGGGGCAGAGAAGGGGTTGAGAGCGTGGATGTGATCTGCCCCGGCTTCCCCGCCGACTGCCTAGAGACCATTGAGGAGATCGGCATGGAAAACCGCGATATTTTCCTCGAGGCTGGCGGCAAAACCTATCGCTATATCCCGGCACTAAACGACAGCGAGCCCCATATACGGGCTCTGACACAGGTGGTTCTGGAGCACCTCTAAAACTCAAATCAACTCATTCCAATGTTGCTGAATTGTCATTCAGGCCACCCATGTCCTTCACTCTTCGGGCGCAACACGTGCAAGCCACAAGGCTGCTATCGCGTAGCCGGACTGCCACTGCTTACTCCTGATGATTTGTCCCCTGCGGGGAATCATACACGGCCCGAAAACAATCACCCTGCAAATTCCGCTTGAGTCGGGCTTTCGGCTGCGTATGATTCGCCGCGTTAAGTATTAGCCGGCATAGCTCAGCTGGTAGAGCAGCTGATTTGTAATCAGCAGGCCACGGGTTCGACTCCTGTTGCCGGCTCCAGTTCAATAACATTGCACAAACAAAGAAGGGGGAGCCATTCGGCTCCCCTTTTTCGTACTCCTCCGAAAACCCCTCCTTACAACCAATCGCAGATCGAGTTGCCCATAGCTATATCCAGGTGGCAGGCGTACTGTGTATTCGATTAATCAGGAGCGCACAATATGGGCAAAGAACAGAAGAGCGGCAGAGAAGGCAAAAAGGAAGCGTCGAAGACACCAAAGGAAAAGAAGGCTGCCAAAGCTGCAAAGAAGGCTGCATCGAAAAGCGTCTTAGCATCCAACTGAATATCGCAGAACTTATAAAAAAGGGGAGCCAATCGGCTCCCCTTTTTTCATCTGCACTGGCAACTTGCCAGCTTAAAGCTCTATGCTTTCTCTTCAATCCAGCCCTGCAACGCTTCGATGATCTGCTTGGCCTGTTTGGCGTTGGTGATGTTGAATTTCGAGCGCGGAGTATATTCACCGTTACGCTTCTGGAAGCGGCGAATGGTGAACTTGTCCTCACCGTAGGCTTCGTTTGCACTTTCCCAGTTCACATACCGGAACATGATGGTGGTCCATGCACCTTTACTGAGGATCACCTTGTCCAGCTGCTTGGTGGTCAGGATACCGCCTTCTTCGTAATCAATGCTTAAATCGTCAGGTGTCATAAGGTCCTCTTGGTTGAAATGAGCTCATAAAAAAGGCGCAGCCTATCGGCTCACCCCTTTTTTGCACTACCTCCCGCCATCGCCAGCCTCAGCTTAACACTCTTCCGGCCTTAATGAGTAAAGACCGGCTCAAGCCCATATGTGGGTTTCCTGCGTGAGGTCATCGACAATCATCTGCTGTTTGTACTGACCGATGGCTGCCAGCATCTGCCTGTGTTCCCGCTGCGATGCAGACCGGGCCACCTCAGCGACAGCCTGCGCTACAGGTGCAGCTCTTGTTTCCTGAACATTGGTCAATTCCGGCACACTCAAAGCTGCATCAACCTTCCGGAGATCTGGTGACTGGATTCCAACCGGGTGCATCAAAGCAACGGAGGGCGAATTTACGGTAGCCGCCTGAGTCCCAGACCCAGAGTTCGCTTCAGTTGCCGATTGCGCAAGTTCGAGTACATGGTCGCCGACATCCTTGCCTGTCGTGCGGCTAGAAAAAACATTGGCCACTGCCGATGCCAGACCGGAAATCCAGCTGCCAAGCACACCGCCGAAGATGGCTCCACCAACCATTCTCGGACCATCACCTATCTCATCACCGGTCAACTTGCGGTAAATTGTCGAGACCACCGGCAGATGTTGTAGCGGATTGATCATATCGATGAAGTCGCGAAAGCTGAACTTGTCTGACTCCCATAGCCCGGAGGGCTTGTCGCTCTCTTTTGGTGGAGCAAGCTGCTGCACAGGCACTGATTTTGGCAGCACCTGCTTACCCTTTAAGGGCGTGGACGCCACTGGTGGCGCGAAGGCGATACTCGACACAGCTTGCATACAGAGACCAAAGCAAGCTGAAGGCCAGTGTCAATATCCTTTTATTTCAACAGGTTATCACACTGGAGGTTTAGCCTTCCGGAAAAAAACTCCCCTTCACCGGCAAATATCACTTCTTACATATTGATTCTGAAGTGAAGTTATAAGAGGGGCTAGCCCAGAGTTATTATGACCAAAACATTGCCTTGAGGAACCAAGGACGCCGCTTGACACGAAACAACTCCGTCATAACATGGCGCACCCTTGCCGGGGTGGTGAAATTGGTAGACACGCAGCGTTGAGGTCGCTGTGGAGTAAAATCCATGCTGGTTCGAGTCCAGTCCCCGGTACCATTAATAAAACCCGTAGCCTTTATGGCTGCGGGTTTTTTCTTTTCCACACACACGTATGGATATTTTTTTGCACTACTGATATCAGAGAAAAAAGGCTGCTAAACTGTTTGGATAGAATTACATGCTATCCAAACAGTCAGCATATTAGTTATTGTCGGCTTGCAGTAGCTCTCTTCCAGTCACTATATGGGAAAAGGAAGAGCTGTATCCGGAGGATACACCCATCATCTAAGCCCTACATGGATGCGACGGATTCACTACAGTACACTTTGCAAACCCTCAAGGAGAAGCCAATGCTTAAAGTAAAAAGAAATATGATGTTGATGCTGATGTCGCTGGCCATGCCGCTGGGAGTTCATGCAGGAGAGATCAGCACTGATGTGATTTATCCGAAAGAGTCTGCTGCAATCGCCACTGGTTCAGGCGAAGTCGCCCTCTGGGTCGAGGATGCCAGAAAGAGCAAACTGTTCGGCCGTGCAGTTGACGGTGAATATCTTGTGCCGGCTTCCGATGTTGCTGCATCCCTGTATGCCCATATGGTCACGAGCCTGAAAGCTGCCGGTTATCAGCTGGTTCCCTACAGCGCAGAGATCGCCAACGGCATGCTGGTGCGTATCCAGTCGATTGAATACACCGCCACTCGGGAAATGATCAAAAGCACTGTGGCGGCAAAAGTCGTGCTCGAATCAAAAATGAATCATTCCACCACGACCCACTCCTATCGCGCCGCGGTTGAAGATCAGTTTGCCCTGAGTCCGTCTTCAAAAGAAAATGGTGAGACTATCGGTCTTGCTCTTGCTACCGCTGCAAGCTCCTTACTCGCCGACTTTAAACTGTCTGATTCAGCCCACTAACCTCAGTTAGAGTAACCTCTCTCCGACATCGCCATCGGAGAGAGGTCGAGTGCCAGCTTAGACCGAAGGGTAAAGCTCATGAGCGACAAACCCGGGAACCATTAGAAATGAGATGATCTTAATCGGTTAACGAGCGGCCGAGCGGCCTCCTTCCGGCAATCACTTCAACAAACTCGAGAGAGACAGGAGCCCTTTGAGCAGGCCACAAATTAGTGGGGCACATAGCCGAATAGCGAAATGTGTTCAGATTGCTGTTTGAGGCAAAGCAAAAGGAGCCGCGATTGCTCGCGACCCCTCTGCTCATTGTAGCAGACGATGCTGCCTAGTTACTTACTAATTGGCCGGAATTGGCGGTGCAACCAGCACGATATCAATACGCCTGTTCTGACTGCGAGCCTCGGCTTTTTCGTTGTTAGCGATTGGACGCTCTTCACCGAAGCCCACTGAAGTAATGGTGCGGTTATTTTCAGCAAAGCGGGCATCGAGGTACTCTTTCACAGTCACGGCACGACGCTCGGACAGGGCCTGATTGTAATCATCATTACCCACCGAGTCGGTATGGCCTTCCACGCGCACGACACGGTCTCCGAACAGATCAATCGCTTTACTGGCCACTTCCAGCAGGTCATAGGAGGTAGCCGGAATAATCGCACTGCCGCTTGGGAAGTTCATTGCTTTCATGCGGATGATCACATCAGCATCGGTGGTCAGGAACAGCTCCACCTGCGTAGGATCAAACAGCTTGGCTAGCTTGGCGATTTTCGCTTCGGCATCCCGTTTCTGCTGCAGCTTGAAGCGTGCCAGACCGAGGCTTGTGCGGGTATCATCAAGCTCGGCAAGGCTGGCCTTCAAGCTGTTGACTTGCCCGGTTAGCTGTCCGATGGCATCAGTGATTAACGTGACACGTTCTTCGTGGGATTTTGCGCCGGCCAGATTGACATTCAGGGTCTTGGCAATGGCAGCCATGTCATTGTCGCGGCTATAGAACCAAGCTTCAGCAGTTTCCGGTTTGGTTCTTACCAGACTGCCGAGCTGTCCGATCTCCTGAGATGTCCGGGCCATTTCTAAGCTCTTTCTGCTATCGTTATACAGCTGCCCGCGTGCAGCAGGATTGCTGTTAACAAGGCGCTCCACTTTCTTCATGCCATCGGTGGCACTGGCAAAGCTTCGCGGTGCATAGACATTGCCTTTCTCTTTGCGGGAGTCCGACAGTGCTTTGGCAATCGGGCGGGTCAATTGCTCTCGAGCTGCGACCACTTCAGCCTGATAGGTAAGTAGCTTGGCATTGTCAGCCTCTTTTTTTGCACGGCGCATGTCGCCGGCCTCCACAGCCGCCACAACTTGGCCAAAAGCCTCTTCGGCGCGTTCAGCAAGGTCTTTACGCACATCAATGGCACCAGAAACATGCATACGGTCACGTGATTCAATCAGCTGCGGAAATGTACGACTCATGACCAAGCTGTTGGAGATGGCCTGCTGGGCCAGCACATTGGCCTTGTCGGTCCAGCGCTGGGTATAGGCCTCTTTGGCCGCCTTATAGGCGCTGGGTGACAACTCCTGGGCACGGACTGCTTCAGCCTCCTGCAGAAGAGCATTGGCTTCAGCCGACGAGGCAATAGCCGGCAACATCAGCATGGCGGTAATGAACAGGCCACGGATAATAATTTTTTGCATATGGTTCTCCTTTTAGGACGTTATGCTCCATATGGCTGAGTATAGCTGAAAAAAGTCACAATATTTGTTAACAGGATGTGTTGTGACTTTTTGCGTCAGGTACACGTCAGAATCAACATGTGAAACCTGAGCCACAACTGCAAGTATTCTGTGCGATGCTGGAACTCGTTATACGAAAGGATGGGGCTTCCATAAAGACTAGATCCAGCCAAAGAAAGCTCATCCTCAACTGGCGAAAAAAGAATGGGCAATGATTGCTCATTGCCCATTCTGTTATCTAAATTGGAAGTGAGGTTGTATCACGCGACAACAGATGTCTGTGCCGCCACATTAATTGATGAGATTATAAAATCCATATAAATAAACAATCCTCTAAATATCTCATTATTTCACACTAATAAATAATGAGATATTGTTCTGATTTGTTGCATAATCTAGGATTATTTGCTATTAATAATTCCATGGGAAACCCTGTTAGAAAGATCCCCCATCGAACTCGCGGCGTTCGAGGCTACTTTTTCAGTTTGAAAAATAATCGTAGAGTAGATTATGAGTCGCTGAATGAGCAGAGCTTGATGAAAGTATTGGAGACAGACCCTTATATTCTTTCGTACTGTGAGCAACCACTAAAAATAGAATTTAAATGGGGAGGCCGCCCATACTCATATACTCCAGATATTCTATCTACAAACGTATCCTCACAATCCACCCTTTATGAAGTGAAGCCCGAAGAAGTGTTAAAGAAGGATGATGGCAGGCTTGCTGTAAAGTTTGATGCTGCAAAAGAGTATTGCTTGGAGCGAGGGTGGACATTTAAGATCGTGACGGAAGCCGTGCGTAAAAGCCCTGAGTACCAGCGGGCGGATTTATTATGGCCGCACTTAATGAATCCAAACATTGATGAAAACCATGCAGAGACGATTTTTCGAAGGGTAAGTGATGCTGGCGTGCTAAGGCTTGCCGACCTTGTTGAAAAAGATGGCTGGGCTGACCCCAGTTATTGCGCGTTGCTTCATCTGATTGGTAAAGGTTGGTTGGTTGAAAGCTCTTCCGGCATTTTTGAGCCAAGTACGCATATTAGGGTGTTCACAGATCATGGCTAATAAAAAACCAACCTGGTTAAAAATGGGAATGAGCCTTTGGGTTCATGGAACAAAATTTAAAGTAATTGATTGTAGCAATCCTAAAAATACTATTTTAGAGACGGAGCTAGGTAGTCGTTCGGCCCATAATGTTGTAGCACTGTTTTCATCCGGACATGTTAAATTAACAGATGCCAAGCAGAACGACACATTGCGCATTGCTGAATTATCAGTTTCAAGTGATGAGCTGGAACGGGCGAATGCTATTGCCAAAGATTTTGATAATTTACCCCATGAGTATGGCAAACTTGGCCTCGCCATGGCTGATTTAGAGGCAAAGTATAAAGTGAACCGCTCTACACTAGCTCGCTGGAAGAGAGATTATCTGGCTGAAGGCGTGCCTGGCTTGTTTCGGCAATTTGAAAAAAAAGGTGGCCCAGGAAAAAAACGTTTAGACCCAACAACTGAAGCAATGATTCAGGCTGATATTAAAGAGCTTTATCTTGTCCGAACACCTAAAAGCATAGATGAAACAATTCGCCTTATTCGTAGCCATTTTGCCGCAGAAAACATTCGCCCTCCAAGCGTTGGAACTATCCGCAATCGAATAAGAGCTCTGTCGGAGAATGAGGTGCTAAAAGCGCAAAAGGGAAGTACTGTTGCTAGAGATCAATTACATGTTTCTCAGGATGAACACAGGGCATCTCGGCCACTGCAAGAAGTGCAAATTGATCACACCCCCATTGATCTTCAACTTTTATCAAGTGAGCTACGGCAACTAATTGGTAAGGCCCATATTACGCTTATTCAAGATGTGTATAGCAGAGTTATTCTTGGGTTATATATTGGGTTAGAGCATCCATCGTTCCTTAGCGTCGCTAATGCGTTACGTGAGGCTATCTTTACAAAAGAGAGTGTACTTGCGCAGTTTGAATTAAGTGATGATGCATGGCCGACATATGGTTTGATGGAAATGCTGCACAGTGATAATGCTGTTGAATTTGATGGGCGACAAATGGATCACTTCTGTGCAGTGAATCGTGTAGAAAAACAATTCCGCCCAATTGGTCATAAAGAGTATGGCGGACATATAGAGAGTAGCATTAAAGCTGTTGTTAAGCACATACACTCACTACCCGGAACTACATTTTCTAATATTCGTGAGCGTGGGGATTATGATTCAGAAGGTAATGCTCAGATCGATCTACAAGAGTTAAGAAGAATAATTTATCGCTGGGTAGTGAATAATTATAATCGCAAAGAGCGCGATGAATTGGGAGGTTTATCTCCATTACAAATGTGGCAAAAGGCGTTGGATGAAGGCTGGCACCCAAGGATGCCAACCAGCTATGATGATTTTCGTTTCTCTCTTCTTCCTTATGAGGAAAGGCGGATTACCCGTCATGGCATTAGCCTTCTTGGTTTCAAATATAGTGCCCCATGCTTAAGGCATTGGAGGGCCAGGGAAAAGCCTCGCGAGAGAAAAAAATACCGTATTTACTATGATCCGCTTGATATGCGTCGAGCAGACTTTGTCCATCCCGATGGTAGTGGCGTTAGTAAAATTGCATTGATAAGCCTATCCAGTGAGGGCCCGATTTCCCTCGTAGAATTAAAATCGGCTAAAATAAGATCCTCACGTTACCCTGAGGCGACACCAGATTTGCACCTCGCTCATCAAGAGGAAAAAACCATACTTCAAGAGGCAGCCAAGAAAAATAAAAAAGCGCGTAAAATACTTGAGCAAAGAGCTGATTCAAAATCGCGTGCTCAGGCTGATGGTTCTCATAAAGGAAATGGATTTGGTTCTGGAATTGATTATTCACGATTGCCTGACTGGGCAAACACAGTTGATGAATCATGATTGAACATGATGGTCTGCTGCGGATACAACAGGTTCAGGAAGAAAGGTGGCAGCCTCATCCATATGCAGTCAGAGTGCTGGAAGAGCTTGAGCTTGTGTACCTGCAACCGAAAATTTCTGGGGCACCTATAGGCCGTTCTATCATCGGATGTTCTGGTGCAGGCAAGACGACAATTCTCAAGCATTTTGTCGAAGAACACCGGCTACATGAGAGCTCATGTCCTCCTCTTTTTATTAACACCCCTCCAGGACCAAATCTAAATTCTTTACTAACCATGATTCTTGAAGAGGTAAATGATTTCAAACCGACTGCAAGAACCGCATCAGAAAAGCTGAATCGAACACTTCGTATTTTGGGTGAAATCAAGCCACCGATGATTATTTTTGATGAAGCCCAAAATCTGGCAGAAGGTACGGATAAACAGTCACGGAATTGTGTTAATGCTATTAAAACGATTAGTAATAACTTGGGGATTCCAACCATTATGGCAGGAACCGGCGCTTTGATTCCGGTGATTAATTATGACGACCAGTATGTGCGACGCTGGCGACCGGTTAAGTTGGAAGTTTATCCAGAATGTCAGGAATTTGTTGATTTGGTTAATGCTCTGGTCGCTAATATTCCTCTGAAGAAACAGGAAGGCTTTCTTGCCCCTACTGCCTATCAAAAACTCCATAAATACAGTCAAGGTGTAATTGGACTGCTTAAAGAGGTGTTGATCAATGCTACGGCTGAAGCAATACGAGATGGGTCTGAACGCCTGACTATTAAACACATTCGACCAATTATGGAAATTGATTGATGTAACCTCATGACTTTGGCTGTTCATCTTGCACCGTTACCAGACGAACTGTTGAGCTCTTGGGTGCATCGCACATGTCATGCCAATGCCACTTCACTGTACTCTTTGCTGTGGCATCATGGTTTAAAGTGCCATGCACAAGTCGACTTGGATCAATGTAAAAACAGAAAACTTTTACTTTGGCTGGCCAGAGAATTAAAGCATCCAGAAGGGGTTCGTGGGGTTCGTGATATGAGTCTCCTACCCGTTTTAGAAATAGAAAAAGGATTTCCGCACCGGAGTTGGATTCGTGGTATCGACAGGCGGGCTTTTAAATGGAGAGCTTTTCGATACTGCCCTGTATGTTTATCGGAAGATGAACGCCCCTATTTTCGCCAGCATTGGCGATTGGATTGGTACGAAGTTTGCCACCATCATCAAATGCAAATGTTCAATGCGTGTCCTTTTTGTGGACATCCGCTGATTTTGCACCGTGTGCGATGGCACAGACCACATCTTGCTCATTGCTACTCATGTTATGCTGATTTGAGAAACACACCGAACATGGCCGCCATACTTGATCTAAGCTCGATGAAAGCTATAGAGGGTCTAATTCTGATAATTAATCATCACGATAAAAAAACGTATGCGGCGGTTCATTTTGTTGAAGCATTTCTTGACCAGTGGATTCGCCTAGAAGGTATAGATTCATTTGCGGCAGAAATGGATAAATTTGGATATACATTAAATGATGACGCCTACAAACGGCTTCCTTTGCTCATGAGAGCAGTTACTGCGTATCGCTTATGGCATGAAAAACGAAAGTTGCTAAAGAGCTTGTCCACTGCAAATCAAAATTATTTTAATCTTGCCGTTCGAAGTTTCGGATGTCCCAAGCCAATGGAGCCTTTTTTTAAGGCACTACATCATCCCATTGAGATAAATAAAGGGATTATACTGTGCGCCATCCAGGAGATTGAGGCGACTGGCAGAGAAGCAACCGTTAAAAGGATAAGCAAGAAGCTCGGCTGCTCTCCAGGTCGTATTGATGATTGGCTTTCATGAATACTGAAAAGGTAATGTGCGAAATACACCCCAGAATAATTTCAAAATGGTTTTGCCATGCTTATTAATTGTTTGATGGTTCAGATTATAATATATAGTTTATCTTTAGCAGAACAACATGGGGTATATTATGGCTTATCCAATTCTTCAAGCATTTCTCGATAATCAATTCATCAAAACTGATGACCCTGAGCATATTGGATACTTAAAGAAGTCCTCGACAGCAGTTCTACGACAGTTGCAGCAAAAAAAGAATAGGCCCAAGGTAATTACCTACACATTAGCTGCTCTCGACCCCACCATTTCTGACGATGAACCTATCGTTGGTGATGTCGAAACTTTGATCATAAAAAATTGGCCTGCTTTTAGAAATAGTGTGGTTAAAACTAAAGATACCCCCATTGCCTATGTCCGAGCAGTTATCCTCGAAGCATTAAGTAAACTTAGCCATGATGAAGAGATGGCAGCCATTATTTGGCATACAGGCAGAAATATAATCAGCTATTACAAATTGGCGGGACAGAAAGAGGTGTTGGTCAGTTTTTTGCTGGATATTGGAAATAGAGTAGAAGAAACCGCCCGTAGTAATTGGGGTGCCCATGAGAGTATTCAATCCGTGGATATCAAATCAACTCTTCCGACAGTAAAATCTGTAACTGTGAACAAAGACTCATTAGAAAAGCACTTAATGGCAGCATCTGCTCAAGCAAGTGTTGGTGGAGAAAATCCACAGTGGGCAAGCAATAATGCAGCTATCTGGCCCACTTTTTTCTCGGAGAGAGCTGCAGAGGGTATTTCTAAAGGGATAAATGCAGCCCTGTCCATACAAAACGAATCAATTGCATCAATTTCTAGCTCTATTCAAACTACTCTTGAAGTAAACTTAGAACAAATGTCCTCTTCCATATTGAAAAGTTCCCTTTCTCTTAATAAACGTAGTGATTTACTATGGTGGAAGCAGGCGCTCTACTCACAAAGGTTAGACTCTAGTTATCGTAGCTTAGCCCCGCTTTCTATGAGCACTGCAATGGCTATTGACTTGGCTGATAATGTTCCCCCAATTCATCCAAAAAGTGTTGATTTTTTCCTTAAAGAGACATTGCGAGATGTGCTCGGCGAAAAACTAGAACAAAAAGTTTCTTTAGCTGAGTTGTTGGGGAAACTGCAATCCTTTTCTGAAAGTGAAAAATTGTTATTAGAAGGTTTCTGTGATGCAGGAGAAAGCCGAAAACCTTTTGGTGTTAGCTTGGCAAGTCTCCTAAAGGGGGCAACAAGCTCTGATGAATTTTTCAAATATACTGGCATAGATAAGAATGCAGAAATCTCTTTAGCCGATTTCACCGTGTGGCTATTTCATGATCTCGAAGCAAATGCTCTTGCTCAGGCAAAATAAAAAAGATGAGACAAAAATGCAGTAAACCAAATTGCTCTGCTCCTAGAGGTATGTGTATTGAGCATGGTAACAATGATCACCCAATGTGTGAGCATTGGAGTGGGCCTCAGTCGAATCAAGTAGTTGCTGAACAAAAGAAATCTAACAACAAAACACAGCAACTACCTTGGACAGGAGAGCCTTTTCAACCAGCTGATATTGCGATTGTCAGCCAACGATCTACCCCTTTGATTATAGGTATGGTTGGGAGTCCTGATGCAGGAAAAACATCCTACCTTGGTATGCTTTATACCCTTCTTTTTAATGGCATCAAATTAGAGCGTTGGTCATTCGCTGGTAGCTGTACACTTGCTGCATGGGAAACGCTGGCCCAATGCTTGCAAATAAAACCTGGTGGCCTTGTTAAGTTTGCTCCTCCAACACCATCTAACCCTGACTATTACAGTCTATTCCATCTATCTCTAAAAAAAGGAAAGCTGTTCAGAGATGTGCTTTTTGCAGACTCTTCAGGAGAAGTGTTCAATCTCTGGTCTGAGAACACCCAAGATTCGAATGCAGGGAATGCTCGCTGGATCTATGAAAAATCTAGTGCTTTTGTTTTTATGGTCGATTGCGTGGCTTTAATAGAGAAAAGGGGGGCTGCAAAGAGTGAAATCATTCAAATGGCTGAACAACTAGCAGCTAACTTGAAGGGACGCCCAGTAGCTGTGGTTTGGTCCAAAGCTGATAGAATCTATGAAGTCCGAGAGAATATTAAAAGTGCTCTAGATGAAGATTTAACTCTGATCTTTGGTAACTCAAAAGTTTTCGAAGTTAGTAATTTCTCTAAGTCTGATCCCGACACCCTATGCCACAAAAACAACCTTGAAGTTACTGAATACTTGTTGGAGGAATTAAACAAGCCAAGGGCCATTAATTTGATACCGCAAATTGAAAGTTCAGGTGATTTGTTTTTTAACTATAGAGGTTCTTATGTCAGTGAATGATTCAATACTAATCATTGGTCACCCAAGTTCTGGAAAAACCACTTTTATTGCTCAGTTTCTCACTAGGGTTAAGAAAAGGAAAAGCAGCATAAGCCTTATCAAAGCCCCTGAGAACATAAAAGCTGTTGCAGATGCGGTAAAAAAACTTTCTAACGGAGAAGCGCCAACAGCAACCCCAGCAGGTGAAAATGAAGAACTAGTTTTATCCATCCAGGTCGGTGAGAAAAGCATCGACTTAGTTTGCCCTGATTATGGGGGTGAACAGGTCAGTGACATGACTGAATTGATGACCATTGATGATCATTGGAAAAAACTACTGAATAACAGTGACCGATGGGTATTATTCATTCGTGCTCATACCATTATGCCTAGGTATGACTTAAGTAGAAATAGTTATGAAAAAATAGATAACGAAAAACATACATCCTTAAGAAGCCCCGGATTATCTGAACAAAGCAAGTTTATTGAATTGCTTCAATCAATGCTGCATATTAAAAATATAGGTCTGAAGCATCCAATTTCCATGCCTACAATATCAATTGTTCTTACATGTTGGGATGAGTTAGAAACAAATGAAACCCCTGCCCAGGTTTTGCAAGACAAACTACCCATGCTGCTCCATTTTGTTGAAACTGTATGGGAAAAGGATTCTTTTGAGATATTTGGGCTATCAGCACAAGAGTTTCCATTGAATACAATTGAAGCAAAAGACAAATATCTGGATGATCTACCTGAAAGCTTTGGTTACGTGGTAGATCAGAATGGAGCAAAGGATAAAGATATCACCAAACTTGTTGCGGCCACCCTTAACCTCTAATGATCATTCATCAGGCAATCTATGGGGATAAGTCAGGAGCTTATGCCCTACTTAAAACAAGCTTAACGGATACCGCCGCTGCAAAGCGAATATGCAATGTTACCGATTTGTTAGATCGACCTTCAAATGGGCATTTAGCTCAACCTGTGTTTCGAGGGTTCAGTTTTGATAACCTTTATATTTTTGTTAAATCATTTCCAGATAACGACCCCACTGTTAGGAACGGTCGAGTATTATCACATACATTAATTGTTAGCCAAGATGATCTACACCGACTAAATGATTTAGAAAAACTGTTTTCTCATTTCATGCCCGAATTAGATAAAGCCTTTGAACCAATGCCCATAGAAATTGATGATGCCCCCCCCAATAGGATTAAAACTATTGATCATATATCCCGAGAAGCAGCAGGAATAAATGGACTGCTTCATGATTTGAAACAGAACAACACATTATTATGGATAGGTGAAGAGGAGTATGTTTCTTTTATTTCCCAAATTTGGAGCCGATTGGATGGCAGCTTAAGGGCTACGGTCAGATTAGGTGTAGGTTTTAATCCTCAAAAGGTTACATCTGAACATATAAGTGTCTTATATGTTCCAGAGTCGTATGCAAATAAATGGCAAGCCACAGATTATTGCGTCATTGGTAAAAACGAGAGCGGGACCTTGGAAGGAATGGCATCATTTCATTTAGCGGGGCATGAAACTAAAGCTAAGCCTCTTTGTGATTTGATTAGGACATTCAGACTAGAGGTCACTAAAATTGAAGACTTTGTTTTTTTAACAGCTGCAGCAAAGACCTATAAAGGTTTAGCTATATCTACTGATCTTATCCTACTAATAGCCCTTTGTGATCTAATCTCAAAATACAGTCCTAATCCAAATATTGCAAAAAAAGGAAAGAAAGAACTGTTATGCGTATTATTGTCTCGAGTTGAATCAGCATCTGCAAAACAGATCATGATGATCAATCATGCAAATTGGCTAGGGTTCTCCAATGCAGGGCAACTAATCGGTGAGAAGTTGACTGCCTGGAGTGCAGGTTCTTTGACCAGCCCTCAATCAGATGACTTAATTCCAGAGCTTATCTCTACAGCATTTGATCAGGACAATAAAAACCATTGGTGGAAAAAATCTATTTCTAAGGCTTTAAACAATGTACTGGGAAACTGGAAAACAACTTACGCGGAAACCCTATGGAATTGGTTCTCAAAGGATGTCGATTTAGTAAAAACATTGGGGGAGCTAATACCCGACTCAGTTCAAGCAGAAGAAGACTTTGTAAGCCATATGCGGCAACTAGAGCCTCAGCTTGCTCAAAATCTCCAGATGTTTGCAAAAAATAGGAAATGGCTAACCCTTCATGGCTTATCCACTTTGCAAATCTCCAGCCCCAAAGAAAGTATAAAAAGACAGCTGAAAATAGACATCGACCCTTCTAATTCTGCAGCCCTGAAAAGAATGGCTGATCAAATCCTTGATAAAGAGTTCCTGCAGCTGACATTGGAAATTGGAGAATCCCGATTAGTAAGAATTGCTGCCTCCAAACTGGTAAGAACCCCCTCATTAACAAGCTCTATAAACGTTAAAGATGAAGTTTGGCAGAAAATATGGCGTGAAAGCATTGACCAAGGTCTACATCCTTGGATGGGCATCAAGGAGCCAATGAAAGTGCTTTATTCTCTCTTTGACGAGGTAATAAAGGGAAATGAAATAGAGCCTAGTCTTCTATTGAGGCTGAGCGCATCTGAATACAATGATTTGTCATGCTTTAAGAAAAGAGCTGAAGTTTGGAAAAACCTAAATGGAGGAGCTAAATTAGGCTTCCTAAATGCAAGTTCGCTGGGGTGTGTACGGCGACTAAACAACAATAGCATTACCATAGAGAGCATTGAGAAAGAGGTTCAGCATCAGTTAAGTTGCTCAGCAACAATAGCGCATGTAATTGCAGATAATAATATTAAAACATCAACAAAAATGATGTTATTTGAGAAGCTTCCAGCGCTTCAGGAAAAGGAAATTATCATACTGTTGAATACAGTTCGATTCTCTTCAGAAGAGTCAAAACGCTTAGGGAGTTTAGTATCTAGGAATTACTGGAAAAGTGCGGCCAAGGCTATAGCTAATAAGACGCCTTCAAGAGCTGATTTGAAACCAGCTTTAATAGAATGTCGATTATTATTGAGCTTTTTTGAAAAATTGAATTTATCTCATCTTTGGGGATTTTCTGAATCCTTTTCTAAAGAGGAATGGTGGAAGGCACTTGAAGAGCAATGTTACTCCAAATACTCAAGTGGCCCCAAGCAGTCGGGGTTGTGGGAAAGAGCTGGAGGAGAAAATTATGACTTGCAAAGTACAGGATCAGGCCGTGAAATATGGTTAGATGCTATAAAGAAAATTAGAAGTGGCAGTACACATGTAAATGGCGCGAATCTGATTCATGAGATGTTAAACGATTATCATTCTAGCCCCGAACTGAAACAATTAAAACAAACTGTAGGTGAATTATGAACAACAATAACTGTATTCTTGTACTTACAGCACTACCAGTAGAAAGGGACGCTGTGATTAAGCACTTAACCGATGCCAAAGTCGAAAGGCACCCTGATACTGGAACTGATTATCACCGTGGTTTTGCTTCAAGCACATCAGGAAAAATCCCTGTAATTGTAGGACGTACTGATCAAACAAATATTAATGCAGCAGTGGAAACAGAAAGAGCCCTTGAATATTACAAGCCATCCCACGCATTTTATGTGGGTGTTGCTGGCGGCTTAAAGGATGTGAAGGTTGGGGACATAGTCGTTGGGAATGATGTGCTTGGCTATGAACGTGGAAAAGCAGAAGATGAATCATTCAAGCCAAGGCCACAATTCGGAGCCTCATCTTATGATCTTGAGCGTGCTGCCAACGCTTATTCGATTAGTGCCGATTGGAAAGCAATTTCGTCTTCATTAGTAGATGTTGAGTTTGCACCAGAAATTACGGTTTTGTCTGGTACAATTGCTTCGGGTGAGAAGGTTGATGCTTCTTATAAATCGGCCCTACATAAGCATATAAAATTAAATGCCAGCCATGCACTGGCCATTGAAATGGAAGGGCTTGGTTTTCTCACCGTCTGTAGGAGTCGGCCAGCAGTTAAAAGTTTATTGGTTAGAGGTATCTCTGACTTGGTGAATGACAAGGGAGCTATGGATGATAAAGGCTCCCAGCCTTATGCCTCTCAAAATGTAGCTGCATTTTTATTTGGTTTTATCTCAACTCTGGATTTATCTAATGTACGGATTGAAACATCAAAAACTAATCAAACACTTGAAATCGTATGTAAGCTGTACCCAAGAGGGGTAGAAGATAGAAAAATATGGGAACGAGCAGGAGGAGACCTCTCTTTTCTTACTCTCAGCACTCAGGGAAAAGGCCAATGGTTTGATGCCATTAAACTGCTTGAACAAGGTGGAGGAGGCTCTGATATTGATCTAAATAGCCTCATTCAAGCAATGCAGGAGGACTTCCCAAAGAATACAGATTTAATTGGAGCCCTTTAAGCTTCAGAGCTTGTAATGATTAGAAGAAGGACAAAACAGTATGGATGAACTATCCAGAATCCTAAAGGTGGCGACTGCAGGTATTGAATGGCCATATTTCCATCTAAACATCGATGGCGGAGACCCAGTCTTTCGCGAACGCGTCTACTGTTATGAGCTTTATCATCAGATGCGGAATAACTGGCCAAATGAAAGTGAATTTATTCTCAATGGCGAGATTGATAAAAGTGCCCACCCAGTTCTGAGGGCGCTAGGTGCTGACCATGTAAAACCTGATCTGTTAGTCCACACGCCAGGCAACATGGCTGGAAACTATGCAATCATAGAGGTTAAGCACTCCACGGAAAATGCAGGTATCCGAAAAGATCTAAATACGTTGGATTTATTCGTGCGCAGGGTGGGTTACCGGAGGGCAATCTATCTTATTTATGGCCAAGGGGCCGATGCCAATGGGGTTGAAAAAATTATGACTGTTGCAAGAGAGTTCCACGAACTAGTGCCTATTGAACTTTGGTTGCACCATGACGTTGGCCAACCGGCCTCGTGTAAGATTTCGCTCTAGCGTAACTGTCTGGAGAAACCATGGATTTTAAAGTAATACATCAAGATGCTGCAGGACTTATAACCACCACCCTCGGTTCAATAGGATACTTAGCCTTTTGCAAGCATCTAACCTTTGCAGGGGTTGGGCCGATAATGGCCCCATATTTAGCCTCAAGGCTCTTAGGTGATATATGCGGGTTTAACCAGTATTGGGGTAACAACCCAGTAAGCTTTGAACTCCCTAACCCTTTCAACAATGACCCAACTGAAACAGCGTATGTTTCGAATAGAGTTGGCAGAGCCTTTGCTGATTACCTTTCAAAAAATATTTATGGGGCTATTTATACTCATTGCTATGAGGATGCCATGGTGGCGAATGGAAATCCGGTTGCTGGTTCTCGCCCTGACTTTTATTGCGATGACCCATTAAATCTTACCCGATTTGCGGTAGAGTCCAAGGGGTATGCATGTGCGACTTATTCAGAAAATGAAATGAATCGAATTCTCCCGACTAGAGGCCCAAAGCTACAATCAACTACAGGCCCTCTTCGTAAGGATTTTAGCGTAGCAAGTGTGGCATATAATCTATATGCAGAACCTACTATTAAGTTTTATGATCCTATCAGCACAAGTACTATATACGATAAAAACTTAAGTCAGAGATTAAGATCAGGATATTATGAGAGTATTTTGGGGTCAATTAACAGCCTAGGTTTAGAGCGAGATACAAATATTCATGATCAAAATTTTGTAGCTTACAAGATACCTATCGTTTCATGTTCAATATCAAAGATATTGCTACATCAAGCTATTGTAAAAAGAGAATGGAATAACAATGAATGGCTCAAGGAAATAGGGAAAAACAGGAAGGATGAAAAGTATTATATTGATAATGATGGAATAGGTTTCGCAAGTTATTAAATCAATGTAAATTGTCATTTCGTTCGCATTATTTTGCTCTCATCTTTGCAGCAACTATAGGCTGGTTGCAGACTGAACCCAAAAGTGACACCCCACTGTGATTTAAAGTGACAGGTTAGTGTGACTCAAAGTGACACCCTGCTGTGGCTTATCGAATGACTGCTTTCGGCCAAAAGCGGACATTCAAAAGCATCAATATTCATATAGTTTGATGATCTGTTAATAGTCTTTGAAGCCAAAGATATATTTGAAATAAGGTCGAATAAATAAATAGAAAATTAATAGCCATAGTAAAATGGTTATTGTTAAGCCCCAGGCTCCGCCCAATGAGTATTCATCCAGATAGGGCTTTAGCAGAAAACAACCTATAAACCCTACAGCCCCTAAAATAGCCTTAAATTTCACAACCTTTTCTCTATTCATTATAGGTATTAATCATCCTTATTTACTGTTGTTCGAAACCAGCCCAGAAAATATATCCCCATAAATAAAGATCCAAATTTTACTAAATTATTCCATGGGCCATGCAGATCAAGAATGACAAGTAATATAGCTATAGAAAAAAACAGTACGCCTAGAAAAATCTTCAACTAGTCATCCTTTGGCTAGAAATCAAATGTCCGCTTTGGGTCGGAAGCAGTCATTCCATTTCTCGTTTAACAGAGTCAACATTGACGTATTCTTAGTTGCCAAACCAGTAACCAAAACTGGTTACCCATGCAACTTTTCCATTATGGATTCCTACCGCATACTTATTATGGGAGGTTGTATATATACGGAAAATATAGTCACTCTTTCTGTTGATCATCCCTGTATAATCATCTCCCAGTAGCTCATCGATCTTCTGTTTTGAATCTTGCAGCTGAATTTTAGTTATATTTTGACTGAACTTACTTTCATTCGATGATCCTAATGCATAACTTGCGGCGCCAACTGGAAGCAATGGAGATGCTATTGCAACCAACAACAGCATCGAAGCAGCCTCACCTACATTTGAATGGGATGATTGAGCTTCGCTTGTCTTTATCTCCTTGCTAATCCTCACATTAACAAACTCATCTGAATGAATGGAATTGCGCCTTTTAAGTACCTCATCATATAAGCTTCCAAAGCCATTCTCGAAAGGAAACACCCCATCAGCCTTGTCCTTGGCTAGTGCATTCTTCCATGCAGCAAATAACACACTTTGTTTCATAATAGCTACAAGCCGAAAGTCCTTAAATGCAAAGACATAAGGCTTATTAAAGTGGTAATAAGTTACCAAGACCCATGCGCTGCCTTGATGAGTCCCTTTCAGGGCTGCACTACCATCATGCCCTGCCAGTTTGTTTATGGTTTCATCGTAAGTCATTCCGTAAGAAAATGGGCCAACCTGAGTAGGCTTGTCTTTTTGCTTAGCAATTGAACCACAAGAGACGACTAGTAAGCCTAAAACAAGTATACACAACAATCTGGTTAAAGATCTAATACTCATTTAATCCCCACAAATAGAATATTCTGAATGTCCGCTTTGGGTGCTATATGGCTACATTAGTCAATTGTTTTTGATTAAAAGGCTATTAATAATTGTTATCTAGGATCTTTCAAATCATTTTGTGCGTCTTCAAATGAAAGTGGATCATGGGGGGAATTGAAAAGCAGATAGCAAACCTAGAGCCTATTCCAGCTTCACTATCAATTAAATACAACTTACTCGATTCCTGCCATTTTTCTTTGAGAGGTACATCGCTTGGTCTACTCGATTCAGAATGGACCGTTCGGTATCATCAGAAATTTTTTGTGTTACTCCAATACTAACTGTTACATTCATACCTTCTAATTCAACTAGGGTTACTTTTTCTTCAATGTTTGTTCGAATTCGCTCTGCTATTACTTCCGAATCATCATCTTTTGTCTCTGGAAGGAGAATGATGAATTCTTCACCACCAAGTCTGCCTATGAAGTCAATTTCCCTAAGTTCTTCAGTACATATATTACAAACACTTTGTAGGACGCTATCACCAGTAGAATGGCCAAACCGGTCATTAATATCTTTAAAATGATCTAAATCCAGCATCAACAATGAAAATGGAGATCCATGACGATTTGAACGTTTCAACTCAAACCCAAGCTGATTTATGATTGAACGTCGATTATGAATTCCTGTTAATGGGTCTGTGGAAGCCAATATTGCAAGCTCTTCTGTGCGTTTCCGAACTTTAGATTCTAATGTAGTATTCGATTCTCGTAGTTCATTCTGAATAGACTCTTTTTCATATAATATTGAATGGACTATTAATGATGCGATCGACAGAATTGAAAGAAAGACTTGTAGTTCAATCAGTCCGTAGTTCAAGTCACCGTGTGAAAAACGTCCCACTCCCATTCTAGTTGCTATAATAGAAATGATTCCTATCAACAGGATAGAGCTGTGTGTGGCATGAGGGCTGAAACGGAAAATTGACCACATTAAGGGCAGTATTAGAACGGATAGAGGAAGCATAAAACCATCTACGACCTCTACTAACCCAAGACTGTATATGCCAATAATTAGCAAGATGGAAGCATAGCTGAGTATCTCTAAACCATAGTGAAACTTTCGTTCTTTCATGAGCCAATAGAGTAGAAATGGAGTAATAAGAATTATCCCTACTGCATCTCCAACCCACCATGTTATCAACATATCAAAACATTGACCCCAGGGGGCAATGTTCACCGTGCATAGCGAAATAACTCCAAATATGGCACTGATTCCACTTCCGAGAAATGCCCCAAAAAGAACAAAGAGTGCAACACCTTTAGATCGCTCAAAAGGGAAAGAGGTCGCAGTAAAACGTTGAATCAGGTATGCCCCGACTAAAAAGCATAAAACGTCACCGACTCCATTGCTGGTTCCAGCGATAAGTGTCGCCATGAGCTCGGCTGTAGTTTGACCTGAAAAATAAGCCCATGTGTTGCCGCAAAAAGCCCCTATAAATATACCCGGCCAGATTCGGTATCCACGCCACAAAACTGCTGCAAGCATAATGCCGGATGGAATCCAAACCGGTGTCACATTGCCTGGATTTATCGCAAAACTTTGGCTGACTTTGGCTGTTAAGAAGTAAATAATTGCCAGAAGAACTATTTCCACTAACCGAACAGTTAATGAATTCTCAGCCTTAATTGCTGCACCATCCCTCAATTGTCCCCCTCTTTATCAAGTAAATATCTGGCAAGTGTATTGGCAAGCTGATCAATACTATATGGCTTACTTAAAACTATAGAGGTGCCATTTTCAGCCATCTCTCCTTTATCGTAACCGCTAGAAAAAATGATGTTAGCCTCGGGGGAAATTGCTTTGATTTGCTTTGATGCTTCAGTCCCTCCCATTTCCGGCATAACAACATCCATGATTGTAAGGGCGATTTCAGAAGAATTAGATGTAAAAATATCTATAGCCTCCACTCCATTCGATGCAGTCAGCACCTTGTAGCCAAGGCTTTTGATCAAATCTTTGCTTGTGTTTAAAAGCACCTCATTATCATCAACGAGAAGTATTAGCTCTCCATTGCCTAATGGGGGCCCCAATGAGTCTGTAGAAGAAGTGTCTATTTCCTCTCCTTCAATTAAAGGTAAATAGATATGGAAGGTTGTACCATCGCCATCAACGCTATCCAATTCTATAACTCCACCATGGCTTTGAATTGAGCCATGGCACATAGCAAGCCCTAATCCAGTCCCCTTACCGGCCTCTTTAGTGGTATAAAAAGGGTCGAAAATGTGTGGTTTGTCTTTTTCGCTGATTCCCATGCCATTATCACTAACAATCAAGTGGGCGAGCAAAGTACAATCAAGGTTTGAATATTTACTCAGAAAATCTTCATCTGCCTCGAACCTCTCAAGACTTAGTTTGATTTCAGGGGCATCTATATTGCCCAGAGCGTCCTTCGCATTATTTATTAGGTTCATAACAACCTGCTGTAATTGAGTAGCACTCCCCTTCACCGTAAGGTCATCGCTACAAGAATGAATCGAAAGTTTGATGCTCTCAGATATGAGTGGTTCACAAACCTTAGCAATCTCTTTAATGAAAGGAGTGAGACTAAATGGAATCATCTCAACAGAACCTTTACGAGCAAACAAAAGCATCTGCTGTATCATTTCAGACGCTTGAAAACTCAACTTCTCAACAAGCTTTATCCTATTCACAACGTCTGGAATGCTTTCTGCCTTTTTCCTCGCCAGATAGAGATTGCCAGTCATTCCTGCCAACATATTGTTGAAATCATGGGAAATCCCACCGACCAGTGTACCCAGAGCCTCCATTTTTTGAGCCTGCCTGAATTTCTCATCACTGATACGTAAGGCAGCCTCAGCATTTTTGCGCTCTGTAAGGTCTGTAAATGTTGCCAATATATGGTCACCTACAGTAACACCTGAGATTTCCATTATTCGAACATCACCATTCTTGCATGTCACTTTATATTCTCTGGATTTAATGTCTTGTCCTAGCTCGGCCGCAATTTGGATATCACTATTCCAGACATTAATAGCCCATTGACGATATTCCTCATCGGGATAGGCAAGCTGATACCACTTTTCAACCGTTGAAATCTCTTCATGAGTGTAACCGAAAGTCTTCTTGAATCGGTCATTAATATCCTCGATGACCCCACTTTTAGACACATAGCCGAGCGACAACGGCATCTCTTTGACTAATTTGCGAAAACGGTTTTCACTCTCAACCAAATCTTTAAAGGGCTCCTGCATGTTCAAACGAATAATCGAATATAAAATCAGCCAGAAAGAAAAGAGTTTGAAAATATGGCCGATGAGGTTTGCTGGTCCATAAGCGCTGATATAACTAGTGAAGGCTAATTCAGCAAAAATTGTCAGAACAATGGCTGTCGATAAAAATGGAAATAGATTGGGTTTTAAATGCTGTCTGGTTTTATAGAGATTAACTAATGCCAGAAACAGAATAAAACAGATGATATATTCACTGGTGATTTTGAATTCAGTAAGTCCTACGCCTTCAATATAGGAAACCGGGAAATATCCCCCCATGATGGCAATGCAGGTGATGGAAGCTATTGCACCATATGCAAGAAACGCTCCTGTACTATGTATTTTCCTAGTTAGAAATAAAGGCGCTGTAATAAGAAGCAGTGATTCTATGTATCTATTTGCAATCCAAAACTGGATAAAATGGTCTGCCACATCACTGACAACAATACCCATCCCTTTATAGAGAAAGGCATGAACCATATCCAGCACTGCAATCCAAAAATAGCCTATCCCCAAGTACATTAGAAAGCTTTCTCGAGATAGGGAATGGGTATAAACAGCAACCACAAACATGAGAACACCGACAATAATTGTAAAAAGTTCAGCAAGTGTATGGAACAGAAGGTAATTATAAAAACTTACGACAATCAAGGCTGTAGAAAGCACTATGGGAACAATCCAAACTTCCCAGTTTAAGAGAATGGCGAAGCCTTCAAATATTTTCTTTCTTTCCGCCAAATTCAGTATCCCATATCAAAGTAATCAAGTATTGTAGTTCAAAAGCACAGTAGCGTTTCTCTATATATAGATGGTTAAGGAAAACCAATCAAGTTTTGCTAGTAGCCCAGTGCCTAGCATCCTCAAGAGTATGGAAAACATCACATTCGAAAACTTGCTCTCTCATTAGAGAGCAATAGTTATTTGCTAAATCAAGCAACGGCCCTTGGGGTACAACTAGAGCTATTTTAAGTTGATGTTTTGTGCGAGAGATCATTTCATCAGTAGATGCATATATTTCCGTATGCCCGACCTCTACAGAGTGACTAGAAACGCCTAAAAAGTCATTAATCACATACTCGATATCTTTAAAGCGAACATCTGAATGGTGCTCAACATTAGATTCAAAAATCTCGCAGCCACTAACTTCTCCAGTGAATAACCTATGCAAGCCAGTTTTCTCCCATATATTTGTATATGCCATAATAATGTAAACACTCCTTATCAAGAGACCAAATAAGATATATCGACAAGGCATATGAAAACATTAATAGATAGCTATAAACAGTAAGGGTCAACGAAACCTTTTGCAGTTAAGAAAAACTTCTTGCTTTTTTAGGGTGTTTGGATGAAGACTTGTACAAGAAAAGAAGGTCGAAATCGACTGAATATTTCACTATCCTCTTCAGATGCATATATACCCTAACAAAATAGATCTGTTAAAACCATAAACTTCATTGCAATGGAGTTGATAACTCATTCATTTATATTCAGCTCATAATTCAAGTGATCAAAAACACTCCCGATAAGTATTCCTGCATGTATTTTTAGTTTTACTGTGCCCTCTGCGTAAGAGCGCGCTTAGGCGTTTCTCTTCGAGAAACGGCGCGTTAAGGGCTAGCCCTTAAAACCCCATGCATATTTAGTTTGTTTTAGTTCCACTTTTTTACGTTACCTATTTCAATTTTATGAGGAATAGGTGCGTCTTGATGGCAGCATATCATCTAACTCTGAAAGTGGGCTCCAAAGGAAAGGCTACCCCACATTTTAACTATATCTGTGCATCAGGGAAGTATGATGCCAAGCGCGGAGTGGTCCATGCCGAACACGGCAACATGCCACTATGGGCTGCTTCAGATCCCGCCTTGTTCTGGAAAGCATCGGATGAATTCGAGCGTGCTAACGGCACGGCATATAGAGAACTCGAAGTTGCATTGCCGAGAGAGTTGCCACTGCCACAGCAGATTGAATTAGCTAAAGAGTTAGCCGAAGAGGCATGCGGGAACCATCATGCTTATAGCTTCGCAATCCATCATACAAAGGCGGGTGATGGTGGCATGAATCCTCACGTGCACCTTCAATTCTCGGAACGCATTGATGATGGGTTCGAGCGGGAGCCACAGCACTACTTCAAACGCGCGAACAAGAAAGAGCCAGAGAAAGGTGGATGTGTAAAGGATAGGTCTTGGCAGGCAACGAAACGCGGAAATCAGAAAGTCGCTGAATCCAGTGGTCGATTACTAGATATTCGGTTGCAATGGGAGGTTATGTGCAATCAGGCTCTCGATGACTTTGGAGTAGACGCCTCAGTTGATTGTCGCAGTTATGCAGACCAAGGCATAGAGCTGACCCCACAACCTAAAGTTGGCGCAAGTTCCTGGCATAGATTTCAACGTACTGGTGAAAAGAACGAACGCTTCCAGAGATATGATGAAGTAGTTCAGGCCAACCATCCGATAGTTTGTGATTTAGACAAATTAAGGTTCCAGTCCCTAGAGCGTCGTCAGAATGAGTTGATTGAAGAACGGAGTACCATTACGCGAGAACTCAATCAGTTAAGACAGAAGAGGCCTGATGTTCGCAGTAGAGATGAAGTTATCATAGACCTATTGCCAAGAATCAAGGCTGGAAAGAGCTGTTTGAGCAAACTTAAGCTGGCCAAGCAGAGCTATACCAAGGCGCATAACAGGTATCAAGGGTACCGCCAGATCATGGAGCCTACCCTGACTTGGGGAAACATTGGTAAGAAAATAAAATGCTGGCTTGATCATAGTTCAAAAGCAGGTGAACAGATGCTTCTAAAGCAAGCGCGAGATTCACATCTGCTCGCAAAGCGGGAAGCGAGAGCTTTACTCAGGAAGGCCAAGAGCAGCCCTATCATGCATGACAAGGCAGAGGTGGTTATAGATGGCGAGCGTAAAGAGCATTTGCATTGGGATCAGAACATCAAGGCATTGAGGGGCAGGATGTCAGCTATTAATGAGACCCTTGAGAGCACTAGAGAATCAATTGCTCTATTGCAAAGAAAGCACCCTGATATTGATGCGCCTGAGCAGGTGCAGCCTCAAGAAGATATTGGACTGCACCTGTCATTAAGAATGTGAGAATCAGGCCGCTTTTTTCAGATCGGCGATATCTTCATTAATCGCTTCAAGGGTGCGTTGCTGTATCTCTAACTCAGCCCCCATAGATAGTAACTCTTCATGTTCTGAATACAGAATTACGCCTTTCTGTTGGGTTGAGCGAACATAGAAGTATACGCCACTTTCATTGAAATAAAGACGAAGACCAGCATCTTTGAATGTGGCGTTTATCTGCGCGCGCAGTTCATAAAGCTTCTGTTCATCGCTTTCATCACCTAGGTTGTAAATAGCCCTGTTTAAAGCATCGACATGTTGCTGAGTAGGAGTGAAGGTAAGAAGCTCTGATTCCTTCTGTTCAATTTCACTCTTAATCTCATCAGCAGCCTGCATGGCTTTCAGGTATCGAGAGCGAGCGTCACTAAACATGGCATCACCTGCAGTACTGAAAAGCTGAGCAAAGCGATCTACCTGCTTCTGAGTATCAGAAAGCTTCGTATTTAATGATGCAATTTCAGACTCTAACTTCTGTTTAGAATTGGCATGACCCCCTAGTGCTGAAAACCAGTCAATTTGTTCACTTAAAACAATGAGGGAGGCGTTCTCTACATCTCTATATCTCCAACGCATGGAGCACTCACAGCCAGCAGCCATATAATTCGAATCACACAGCAATAGAGAAGCGTTGCCCCTGTTCATGAACCGATATGTACTTTCACATTCAAGACATTTACACATACCTGTGAACAAGTTTGAGAACTTAGGGCCTTTTCTGCCTGCTGACTTGTTTTTCCGGCGATTCTGCTGAGATGACTGGGCATGGTAAAACTGCTGCTCAGAGATAATAGACGGATAGTAATCTTTGATTGCTGAACCAACTGGTTCACCATTTTGGCAAGGTTGATACTCCCCCATTGTTGAGCGACTACTTAGCACCCTCGCGATATATGATGTATGCCACATTTTCGCTCGACCAAAGGGTGTTACACCTTCCTCATTCAATGAGGAAGCTATTTTACGACGGCCAACACCTGCAATGCTCTGAGAGAAGATAGAGCGCACGATTTCTGCATGCTCTTCTATGACTTCAAATCTCTGTTTGTCATCTGACAGGCGTAGCCAGTGTGGAGCCTTACCTGTTATTGGTCGCTTAGTTTCTACAGCCAGTCTGCGTCTGTTCTCCCAGCTTGCTGCAGAACGTTTTGATTTGATTGCTGACTCTTCATGACTTCTGCTCATTGATATTAAGCTATACATCAATTGGCCTATATCATTGACGCTTTCGGCAGTGTAATGCTGGTTGTCGGCTAGGGTCACAATTTCAACTCCAGCTTCAATAATAGATGAGAACAGAGAAAGGGCTGTAAAGATTTGCTGCCGAGACAACCGATCCAAGCTTTCGAGAATCAATATTGATCCTTTTTCAACTCGCCCAGCTTCTACTAGCTCAATGAACTTCTTTAAGGCACCTTCAGTGCTGTTCTTTCCACGAAAGGCGGATACACCGATATCTCGCAATGACTCATCGAGTAATAATCCATTCTCTTCAGCGTATGCACGGGATGCTTCTAGCTGACGGCGAAGGCTATCGCCTTTTAGTTGATCAGGGGTAGAGAATCGAATGTATGAATATGCTTTCTTTGTCATAATGAAGGCTCCTTAAAATCAGGCCTACTTGTTTATCGGTAGGTTTTCTGACTAATGTAGCCGAACAGTGTCGTATGCAGCCGTTCATTTTCGATATATTAGACCATATTCATATAGTTGCATGCTCCCCATAAGGACAGGTTGTTAATCTCATGTGATATGCTTCAATTGGGTAATGACCGGAACCGACCCAAAGCGGTCATTCGCTAGATAAGCCGGAGGGGAAGTGGAAGAACTATTTTCAACAATGTTCACAGTATTATTTTGTTCAGTATTTGTGTGGTTTTTTCTGTGTTTCAAATTATTTAAAATTCTTGAAACTAGGCACCCTGAAACATATAAAACCATGGGAAGTCCGACACTGATAATGAATAATTCTTTATCAAACAATATCTCATTCATGAGGTTTCTTTTTAAGAGAGAATGGCGTGATCTAAATGATGATGGTTTATCATCTTTGGGGAAGGGGATGTTAACATTCTTCGTTATATATTCGATTTGTTTTATTTTCATTTTCTTCGCAGTAGCTCTTGGATATGCCTCATGACTGTAGGGAAAATGTTATCTTGAAAAGAATCGGGACATCACGTGAATGGTAGTAATTGAATTTATTGAGGCTGTAATTCTGTTATTAGGAATGGTTGGCATCCCTGGAGCGATTATATCCATACTTATGTCAAACTATTATGCGAAGAAGACTATGGATAGGTTAAGGGAAGTTAGTCCTGAAGCATATGCTGAACTTGGCAAGCCATCTCTTTTCCTTAACAACACCATAAGAAATATGAGCAAGTTCTTTAAATGGCTCCACGCTAGAAAATATAAAGAACTAAATGATGAGTCTCTCACCTTAATGGCATCAAACGCACTGAAATCTAGGCTGGCAGCAGCTATCTGTATGGGTGCTTTTTCACTGGCAATGGTAATTCTTTCTTTGTAAGAGAAGCCTTAGAATACAAAATCTTTGAATGTCCGCTTTTGGCCGTTCTAAGACGGTCAGAATGCAAGAGCGACAGTGTCAATCCAGTGGTGCCCAGATTTGTCCGGACTGGGGATGCAGTAGGGACTCGAAAAATATGTACGAGTGGCGGTTTCCGGCCAATAGTGGACGTTGGCAAATTGATGAAAGGTTGTTATTTCAAAAATATGGTATGGCTATATACCTCCTCTCCATTCACTAAAATCCGCATCTTATGCTCTCCAGGATAGTGCTTACGAGTGCTTATAAAATTGAACGAGTGCGACTTCCGAATCACTAACCTCTCCCCCATGTACATCTGGCAGACCCTCAACTTGAAAACCTTCTTAGAGACGGAGCCGTTGGCTTTTTGATAGTCAATCGCGTAATCGAGCACGAAATGCTGATCCTCTTGATGTGAGAGCAACTCCAGTTCGAACTCAAGATCGTCGCCGATAACAACCTCCTGTTCGCTGACTCGGAATGCCTCGATCGTAACGACCGGATTAGGGGTAAACCCGAGTAGAGGGAATACATCCGAATGTCCTTGCTTCACCAAAGTGCGCATGCCATGGCGAATGATCCAGTCGCGGTCATCCGACAATTTCTTCTGCCACCGTAGACAGGTCGCGATGGCCAGTTCCGGATGATCCTTGCTGATGTCGTTGATGTTATTGGCAACCGACCTGCGAACTGTCGGATTTGGGTCGTCCACCAGTCTATCTAGCAAATTGATAACCGCCTCCGGATCACGAATCAGGGATGCTACTTTTGTCGCCCATGGCAAACGCGAACGGGTGCCCTCCGATACCAGGCGGCGCAGGTGCCATCTCTCGCTATCGCACCATGCATGTAGATGGCAGAACGTCAGGTTGTAGTGGTGCTCAAGAAATGGCCGAATGGCGAATTCGGCCGTGAACATTTCGGTTAGTTCTTTCAACGCATCAAGTGACAATTCGGGCTCGTCCAGCCCGTAGCACCCGATGTAATCGATCACCGGCCATGCCGCGAATCCACTATAGGGATCGTCGGGATCGCCATAGTTCCAAACCTCTTTAATGTTTTTTAAGATTGTGATTGTTTCTAAATAGTTATCCGGAAGATGCTGGTGCAGCACCCGGATTATTTGATGAACCCTCTCTTTGAGCTCAAGTGCGTCCAATCTGGCAATTGCATCATTCTCGAAACCTTCCGAATCTATCAATGGATTTACCTGTTGTAATGCAGTCGTGATGCGGCGAACCGCATCACGACCCAATTCATGTTTCAGCTGTTTAGCCACGATTGTAGGTGGCTAGGGAGGCCAGTGGCCGGATACAGGATTCATCCATCTGCTCCATATCCATCAGCGCAAAGAATGCCCCAGCCTCTGGGCACCCCTTCTCTTTCTCAACAACATCTTCTAAATCCTCATTGCTGCGAAATTGTATGATATCGAGATATTCCGATTCAGATTTGCGAACCATTTCACGCCGTAGAATTCCGGGGTGAGAATCTACAAACGCTTTCTGAAACAGCTCCGAAGCCTGCATTAATTCTGATTCTGTTTTTCCTTCGGCCAGAAGGATCGGTGCAATGACCGTTACGGGTTTATTCATTTTTTTCTCCTTATTGGATCGTGTCCATGGACAAATGCTATGGATAAATATGCCATTATATGGCATATTTGATGAATGGAGCATTCAACCGTATCTGTCCGCCTGCAACGCCTCGACCTGCTGGAAGCGAGACTTAAATCGGGAGAGGCGATGACCGCTGGCGGATTGGCAAAGGAGCTTGGCGTCAGCCTCCGCACTATCAACCGCGATATCGCACTCTTAAGGGATCGTGGGCTACCGGTCGAATCGGACATCGGCCGTGGCGGCGGTATCCGACTGCACCGTCACTGGGCTATCGGTCGGATCAATCTCAGTTACTCCGAGGCAGTTGACCTGATGGTCAGTTTAGCCATTGCTGAGCAGATGGACTCACCCATTTTTCTCGCCCATCTGAAAAGTGTTCGTTCGAAACTGAGAGCCTCATTCTCCCCAGCCATGAGCCACAAAATCGATAGCCTGAAATCACGGATACAGATTGGAAAGAGTGTTTCGGCAGCGGTACTATCAGGCTTTTCGAAACCTGATCCTGCCGTCACCGAACGGCTGAATCAGGCCTTTCTGATGATGAATCCGGTGCGCATCACTTACCGGGACATGAAGGAGTCGGTTACCGAGCGCGAAATCGAACCACACTACCTGCTACTCAACTATCCTGTATGGTACGTTCTCGCCTGGGACAGGCTAAGAGAAGATGTCAGAACTTTTCGGTGCGATCGCATTCTGCAACTTGAAAGCATTGATGAGAGTTTCCAACTGATTCCAATCCGCCAGTTTAAAAAGGCGTTAGAGGGCGTCCAGACGATTTAATTGCTTAGCTGCTGTTTTGAACGTCTGCTATTGGCCGAAAGCAGACATTCAGCAATGCCCCCGATTTAACAGCAGGGTGTCACTTTGAGTCACACTAACCTGCCGCTTTGTCACAATGACCTGTCACATTCATTACAATCTGCAGCTGGTCAACACCCCGACTGTTTTACAATTTATGCCTTCCCCCACACGCTTAAGCTGGACCTCTCCTGTCTATGTGAATGGTGAATTTTCACTGCTGAACATCTTCTTTTGGATTTAGTCTGTATTATCTATCTAATTGATTGTAAGTGCTTAATGGTCTCTATGCTAGCCAAGTTGTATAAAGGTTGAAGAAGAACACTGGGATCTAGGTGGCTTATAGATTTCAATGATAGAGCGTAAGCCGCATCAGCTTCTAAAGTGGCATAAAGATAGTTCCCAATGTGGGCGTTCTTTTTGCAACATCTGTATTGGTAAGGGTCGATTCCAAGCTCGACAAAAACATCATACTTGGTTCTTCCGTAATATATGTGATCACACTCTAATAATGATTTCAAAAGTACAACTTTTTGGAATAAATGTAGATTTTCATCACTGAATGGATCATTGAATAAAGAAATTAGCCTTGGTATTTCAGGTTTAATTTTAGTTGAAAATATCGGATGTTTTTCAACAGCTTCATTAGTAGAGCAGCGCTGCTTACACAAGCGGCATACTCCCCATGGAATTTTCCAATTTTTAACCCATTCAAGTCCAAATCGTCCACAGTTTATGCAGTCTTCAATCAGAGGGGTATCGTGAATTAAACAGTGGCTTATCCACTGATGTGTCCAAGCTTCTCTAAAATATGGTATTTCGTCCTCTTGAAAGCAAAGCGGGCAATATCTTTCAGAAAAGGATGGGTGTATGTCAGAGGCATAGATGCTTATAAAAAGCTCTAAATCTTTGGGAGGAACAAGTTCTTCGGTATGAGAAATGACATCACAATCAATAAACAACTCATGAAGTGTTTTTCCATTGAAACTATAGGTATCGAAGTCTTCGATGAATGCTGCGTTATGATGAGCTAACCTATAAAGCCAGCCCGTGGTGGATTCATCTTTATTTGGGAGAAAGAAAACGGCCAGAAGTGATTCAATCACTTCTGGCCAAAGCTAAAGATGCTCAATAAATCGGCATTTATTGTCATGGCGCTGTAATAAAACCAACGCAACTATAATGAGTTACAAGATATCTCATTATTTATTGATGCTAGTTTTATCATTAACTAGTGAAATATCTCATTAATTAGTGGCACAGCACAATGTCCTACCCACATTTACTGTCGCCACACTCCAAGCAGCAGTTGCAGTTATCAAGACGTACAACCGCCATCGCGCCGCACTTGTCACACTGGTTACCCTTGGCCATGGCATCCTTGCCCAGCTTCTCTTCAGCTTCATGACGTTTGGCCTGTAGTTCGGCGTTATTGAGCGTACCTTCCATCATCCCGATGGAGATCAGGTGCTGCTGGATCACTTCACCGATCTCGGCAACGATAGACGGCATATATTTGCCACCGCGCTTGTAGTAGCCACCGCGCGGATCGAACACCGCTTTAAGCTCCTCTACCAGGAAGGTGATATCACCGCCCTTGCGGAAGATTGCGGAGGTGATGCGGGTCAGCGCCACAATCCACATGAAGTGCTCCATATTCTTGGAGTTGATGAACACCTCAAACGGACGGCGATGTTCATCCGGCGTTCCATGATTGACGATCACATCGTTGATCGTGATATACATGGCGTGATCAGAGTTCGGTGTTTTGATCTTGTAGGTGCTGCCTTCAAGAATATCGTCACGCTCAAGAAGCGGTGCGATATGGTGAATCGTTGCCTCCTGCTTCTGTGCCTCATCCTCGGGTTTCTTCACTTCATAACCGGTGATTTTACTCTCAATTTTGATCATCACTTACCTCCACGCATGGCCAGAATCTCTTTGATCCGATCACACCTAAAATGGTGCAGCGTATTTCCATGATTGCTCATGCCCGGACGCTGCAGCCGGTATGTGTGGGGGCTCTCACCTTCAAATGAATGAACCTCGGGAGAACTAGCCAGTACCCACAGATTTATTGGCGGGAGCTTCTTCCGGCCAGCTGATCCCATTAGCGGAATCAGAACTTGCCATAATACCCCTCTTTAAGGGCATCAAAGAGGTTGGCTGCGGAGTGAACCTCTCCGTCGTACTCAATCTCATCGTTACCCTTGGCCTCGATCTCGGTGCCATCCTCAAGCTTGAACTTGTAGGTAGTGTTGGCGAGATCAGACTCCTTCACCAGCACGCCCTGGAACGCCTCCGGATTAAAGCGGAAGGTAGTGCAGCCCTTGAGCCCCTGCTCGTAGGCGTAGAGGTAGATGTCCTTGAAATCCTCATACGGGAAGTCGGTCGGCACGTTGGCTGTTTTGGAGATGGATGAATCCACCCAGCGCTGTGCTGCGGCCTGGATATCGACATGCTGCTTTGGTGTCACTTCATCAGCGGAGATGAAATAGTCTGGCAGCTTGTTGGCCTCCTCCTCAGTGTAGGGCATGGCATCGGCATTGATCAGTTCGCGGTAGGCGAGCAACTCGAATGAGAATACATCCACCTTCTCTTTTGACTTCTTACCCTCACGAATAATGTTGCGTGCATAGTGGTGCGCGAAGCTCGGTTCAATGCCATTGGAGGCATTGTTGGCCAGAGAGAGTGAAATTGTACCGGTCGGTGCTATCGATGAGTGGTGAGTAAAACGACATCCCTTCTCAATCATCGCTTCGATCATCGCTTTATCCTCTTCGCAACCGGTTGCGAGGAATTTCTGCATGTACTTGGAATATTTCGCCCAGAGAACCTTGCCAGCCAGCTTGTCGCCGATCTTGATGCCATCGTCCAGCATCTCAGGACGCTTGGCCATCATCTCAGGCGTTACTTCGTACTCCTTCTCAAGCGCAGGTGCTATTCCCTTCTCATCGACCAGTTCGAGACCTGTCTGGAAACCGGTACGTGCCATCTCATAGGCAATCTTCTCGGTGAACTCCAGTGATTCGGAGGTACCGTAAGGAGTCCGCAGCATGGTCAGTGCGGAACCGAGCCCCAGGAAGCCCATGCCGTGACGGCGTTTGGAGAGAATCTCCTCGCGCTGTCTCTCCAGCGGTAAACCGTTAATATCAACCACGTTGTCGAGCATACGGGTGAAGATCGCCACCACCTCGCGGTAGGATTCCCAATCGAAGTATGCGTTATCGGTAAAGGCATTGCGCACAAACTTGGTCAGGTTAACGGAACCAAGCAGGCAGGCACCGTATGGCGGCAGCGGCTGCTCGCCGCACGGGTTGGTGGCACGCACGTCCTCGCAGAACCAGTTGTTGTTCAGCTCGTTCACTTCATCGATCAGGATAAAGCCAGGTTCGGCGTAATCGTAGGTCGAGGCCATAATCACATCCCAGAGGCGCTGCGCCTTCATGGTACGGTAAACCTTGCAGGCCACATAACCGCGGTCATCCTTAACAGAACCCTTTGGTGGGTTGGCAACATGTTTAAACACAATGCGGGTCTCGGCATCGTCGATCTCGCACTGGCTGGCCGGAAAAACAAGATCCCAGTCACTATCATTCTTCACCGCTTCCATGAAATCGCGGGTGATCAGGCAGGAGAGGTTAAACTGGCGCAGGCGACCATCTTCGCGCTTAGCGCGGATGAAATCGGTGATGTCGGGATGGGAGATGTCGAAGGTACCCATCTGCGCACCGCGACGGCCACCAGCAGAGGAGACGGTAAAACACATCTTGTCATAGATATCCATGAATGAGAGAGGCCCTGAGGTGTAAGCGCCGGCACCCGATACGTAAGCGCCTTTCGGACGCAGGGTGGAGAACTCGTAGCCGATACCGCAACCGGCCTTCAGCGTCAGGCCCGCTTCGTGGACCATGGAGAGGATGCCGTCCATCGAGTCAGGGATAGTGCCTGATACGGTGCAGTTGATTGTCGATGTGGCTGGTTTGTGTGCTTCAGCGCCGGCATTGGACATGATACGGCCAGCAGGGATCGCACCATTGGCCAGCGCCCATGTGAACTTCTCGAACCATTCATCGCGTTTATCTTCATCCTCAACCGCGGAAAGCGCCCTAGCTACACGCTCATAGGTCGCTTCGATATTCTCGTCGACGGCATTGTGATTCTTATCCTTCAGACGATATTTCTTGTCCCAGATATCCAGCGATGCAGGCTGAAACCCGATGTCAGCCGCACTGTTCTGTTGCGCGCCATCAATTGATGCGATCTTCAAAGCGTTCCTGTTTGAGCTCATGCACTCCCCTCCGGCAATCATCCGGCGAAGTGGCCGGAAAACGAAATCTTGGCGGGGAGTGTAGGCACAACATCTAGGGTGTCAAGCAATCTCATTGCACTATTTGTTGTGTTTTAATGCACACATATTATCCACCAGTTATCCACAGCTTATCCAAGAAAAACCTAACAAAAGGGCATTCTCCCTATATAAACAGAGGCTTTGTTTGGAGAGTCGGCAAATGCCTGATACGATGCGCATCCCATGAACGACACAACCCATAACCCTGATACAAGCACAACATCTGGTGCTGCGGAAAACCCGACCCACTTCGGCTTTGAAACCGTAAGCGGCACCGAGAAGGTGAACCGCGTGATGGGAGTTTTCTCATCCGTTGCCAGCCAGTACGACATCATGAACGACGTCATGAGCGGCGGCATGCATCGACTCTGGAAACGGCGCCTGTTTGCAACGGCATCAATCGGTGCGGGAAGCCGTGTCCTCGACGTCGCAGCAGGTTCGGGCGATATTGCCATCGGACTGGCCAAGAAAATGGGGCCGACCGGACGTGTCGTATTGACCGACCTCAATGGCCCGATGCTGGCTGAAGGGGCTCGCCGGGTTATTGATGAGGGACTGCTTCCGGGTCGCGCCGACTGCATACAGTCTGACGGCACTCGCCTCGCGTTTGCCGATAACAGTTTTGATTGCGTGACCATCGCCTTCGGCATCCGCAACTTTCTCGATATCGAGACGGGGCTGGCCGAGTTCTATCGTGTTCTCAAACCGGGCGGACAGTTTATCTGCCTAGAGTTCTCGCGCCCTGTATTGCCGGGACTTGATGTGATCTATGATGCCTATTCATTTAATATTATTCCTCTGATGGGTGAAAAGGTGACCGGCGACCGCGACTCCTACCAGTACCTCGTTGAATCGATCCGCCGCTTCCCTGACCAGAACCGTTTTGCCAAACTGATCAGCAAGGCTGGCTTCGACCTCGTGAAATACGATAACCTGACCGGTGGGGTCGTCGCCCTGCACAGAGGTTACAAGGTTTGAGACTGGTAATTAGACACCGGCCTGAAAACCGTACCATGGAAGGTGCCCTGTGAGCGTAATGTTTTTACCTTTGAGACTAATACCCGTGCCGGTGCAGTGCGTGGTCATGACCACGGTACTGGAGCTTGTTTTCTCACGGGATGCCAACCTTAAACCCTACCTGGCCGACCTTGAGGGACGCGTCTTCCGCATCCATATCAGCGACACCAATGCGATCATGTTCCTCGGTTTTTCGCATGGCAAGGCGTGGGTTCACTCCACCTTCGATGGCGACCCTGATGTGCGGCTTAATGGCACCACGGCTGGTTTTGCACGCATGTGTTTTGCCCATGAGGATCCGGATGAACTGGTTTTTCAACAGGTGCTGAAGCTCTCCGGCGATTCCGATGCGATGCTCCGCTTTAAAAAGCTCTTTGCCGCCGCTGACCTCGACTGGGAACGCGAACTTCGCTCCTCTTTCGGCGACTTCTTCGGCACCCGCGTAGCCCGCGCAGCACATGCGCTGGTCGCCACCGAGCAGAAACTGACAGAAGGCACGAAACAGGTGCTGCAGGGAAACCTGCACGCCATGGACATTCCCGATGCGGAACGGCTGCAGCAGTGGCAGGCAGGCGTTGAGCATTTTTCACACCAGGTCAGCAAGCTCAAAGGGCGAGTCACCCGACTTGAGCACAGACACGAGCATCTTTGTGAAGAGAAGGCCGAGTCCTGATCGTGACAATGCCCCCTAAATTATGAAACTACCAGCCAACCTGCGTCGCAATCTGCGCCTGATGCGCATCGGCCATATCCTGGCCTCCCACGGCATGGCCGCTCTTGCTGTACGCATGCGCCTGTTCTACCCCTATGTCTGGCTGGTACAGCTGTTCCGCGGCGATGACCTTCCCAAAGATCTCGGTACGCAGATTCGACTGGTACTGGAGGAGCTGGGGCCCACATTTATCAAGTTCGGCCAGATGCTCTCCACCCGCGTTGACCTGTTGCCGCTTGAGGTGGCGCTGGAACTTAAGAAATTACAGGACGATGTGCCGCCGGAACCGTTTGAGAAGGTTCGACAGGTAGTCGAGCAGAGCTTCAAACGACCACTGACCGGAGAAAATGGCGTATTTGCCGTTTTCAATGAAACCCCGGTGGCAGCGGCATCCATTGCTCAGGTTCACTTTGCCGAGCTTAAGGATGGGCGCCAGGTTGCAGTGAAGGTGCGCCGCAATCATATCAGCCGCACCATCGAGTCCGATCTCGCCATTCTGAAGCTGCTGGCCAGCCTCTTCCATCGCTATTTTCCGGAGTACCACCGCCTGAAAGCACCACAGGTGATCGAGGAGTTTGCCACCACCATTCGCGGTGAACTGAACCTTCGTGCCGAGGCTGCACACGCCAGTCGTTTTGCCGAAAACTTTTCCGAGGTTGAAGGGGTGCGGGTACCTGAGGTGATGTGGGACTACACCCAGACAGAAGTGCTGACCACCGAGCGCATCTCCGGCACACCGATTGATGAAAGGGCAAAACTCGAGGCCGCAGGCCATGACTGCCTGAAGCTATGCGAGCGCGCTGCCACCCAGTTCTTCCGCATGGTCTTCACAGACGGTTACTTCCATGCCGACATGCATCCGGGCAATATCTTCGTAGGCGATAACGGTGACCTGATCTTTATCGACTTCGGCATCGTCGGCAGGCTTGATATCAAATCACGCCGTTACATCGCCGGCATGCTGCTCGCCTTCCTGCAGGAAGATTACCATCGCGCTGCAGAGGTGCATGTCCAGGCCGGCTACGTGCCAGCCGATACCGACATCTCGGCTTTTGAAGACGCTTTGCGTGAGATCGCCGTACCAATCTTTAACAGGCCGCTGGGTGATATCTCCATTGCTGAACTGCTGCTCTCAATGTTTGCGGTAACCGAGCGATTCAAGATGGAGACGCAGCCACAACTGCTGCTGCTGCAGAAGACCATGGTGGTCATCGAAGGGGTTGCCAGGGAGCTGGCTGATCAGGCCAACATCTGGATGCTGGCAAGGCCGATGATTTCCGAGTGGATGACCCGCCATATGGGGCCGATTGGTAAAGCCGAAGCTGTTGGCGAAGAGATTCGTGACCAGTTGCATGACTGGATGAGACTTCCGGCCAAGATTGATGGCGTACTCTCCCGCATCGATGATGGCAGTGTCACCTTCAACAGCGAACCTTCTTCTCTCACTGCTATAGTGGGTGCCATGCTCTCTGCTGCAGGTGGGGGCTGGCTGGTCTGGAACAGTGCCAATGATGCAGGAACCGGCATGCTGATCCTCTCAGCCGCAGTGATGGGACTCGGTTTTATTCTGACGCTTAATCGCTCCTGATCAAAGTTTGGCGAATTTCTCTCTCTCGTCTATACTCCGCGTCAAATTTTCCATATTTTACAATCACAACAACAGGATAGGATATTTATGAGTAACAATTTTGTGTTTACATCTGAGTCCGTCTCTGAAGGACATCCGGATAAGGTCGCTGACCGCATCTCCGATAGCGTACTGGATGCGATTCTCGAGCAGGACAAATATGCACGTGTAGCATGCGAAACACTGGTAACCACGGGCCTGGCTCTGATTGCCGGTGAGATCACCACATCTGCTGTGCTCGATTATCAGGATATCGTACGCAGTGCGATCAAGGATATCGGCTACAACTCATCAGCGATGGGCTTTGACTGGGAGTCCTGCTCCGTACTGGTCAGCCTCGACAAGCAGTCACCGGATATCGCCATGGGCGTGAACGTCGGCGAAGGCCTCGATCTGGATCAGGGTGCAGGCGATCAGGGACTGATGTTCGGTTATGCAAGTAACGAGACTGAAGTGCTGATGCCAACCCCAATCCACCTGTCACACCTGCTGGTAGCCAAGCAGGCCGCAGTACGTAAGACAGGCCAGCTCGACTTCCTGCGTCCAGATGCAAAATCACAGGTAACCGTACGTTACGAAAACTACAAACCTGTCGCCATTGATGCTGTCGTACTCTCTACTCAGCACGACCCTGATGTCAGCCACAAGGATCTTTCCGAAGCGATCATGGATGAGGTCATCAACCCAATCCTCGGCGACACCGGACTGCTGCATGCTGGCACTGAATACCATATCAACCCGACCGGTCGCTTTGTGATCGGCGGTCCAGTGGGTGATTGCGGTGTAACCGGACGTAAGATTATCGTTGATACCTACGGCGGTTTCGGCCATCACGGTGGCGGTGCATTCTCCGGTAAAGATCCAACGAAGGTAGACCGCTCTGCATGTTACATGATGCGCTATGTGGCCAAGAATATTGTAGCTGCAGGCCTTGCTGATCGCTGTGAAGTGCAGGTGGCCTATGCCATCGGCGTGGCACGTCCACTCTCCGTCATGGTTAACAGCTTCGGCACTGGCAAGATTAATGATGCCAAACTGGCAGAGATCGTTCGCGAGATCTTTGACCTGCGTCCGAAAGGCATTGTTCAGTCACTGGATCTGCTGCGTCCGATCTATGCCCAGACAGCTGCTTACGGACACTTCGGCCGTGAACTCCCTGACTTCACCTGGGAGAGGACCGACAAGGTGGATGAACTCAAGGCTGCGGCAGGAGTTTAATCTATTTGAAGCCGGGGATGGCTTATGTCTCTCCGGCGAACTCAAAATCAGGTGCTTAGCGCCTGATTCTATTTCCAGACTGAGGAGCACTGCAGCAGGTTCGCATGTCGACCTGCCAGGCTCAGTCGCTAATAAACATATTAACTGTGCTCATATTTTTATGCCTGACAAGGCGAGTATAGGAGTATGAGAATGTCTGATTTTACCGATTACAAAGTAGCCGATATGTCCCCGGAAACCATTGCATGGGGCCGTAAAGAGCTGGCCATTGCCGAAACTGAAATGCCCGGCCTGATGGTGACTCGCGAGAAGTATGCTGCTTCCCAGCCACTCAAGGGTGCACGCATTGCAGGTTCCCTGCACATGACCATCCAGACTGGCGTATTGATTGAAACACTGACTGCACTTGGCGCTGAAGTACGCTGGGCGTCCTGCAACATCTACTCTACACAGGATCACGCTGCTGCAGCTATTGCTGCAGAAGGCATCCCTGTTTTTGCCCATAAGGGCGAGACACTGGAAGAGTACTGGGAGTTTTGCCACAACATCATGGAGTGGCACGATGGTGGCACGCCAAACATGATTCTGGATGATGGTGGCGATGCTACAACCCTGCTGGTGCTTGGCGCCAAGGCTGAGAAGGATGCTTCCGTCCTGGATAATCCGGGCTCCGAAGAGGAGGAGTATCTCTTCGCATCAATCAAGAAACGCCTGGCCTCACAGCCGGGTTATTACACCACACGTCGCGATGCAATCCGTGGCGTAACCGAAGAGACCACCACCGGTGTTCATCGCCTCTACCAGATGTTTGAGCGCGGCGAACTGCCGTTCCCTGCTATCAACGTCAACGATTCTGTAACCAAGTCCAAGTTCGATAACCTCTACGGCTGCCGCGAATCACTGCTGGATGGCATCAAGCGCGCTACTGATGTTATGATTGCAGGCAAGATCTGCGTTGTTCTCGGTTATGGTGATGTAGGTAAAGGCTGTGCACAGGCGTTCCGTGGCATGGGTGCCACTACCTGGGTAACTGAAATCGATCCGATCTGCGCACTGCAGGCAGCGATGGAAGGCTACCGTGTTGTGAATATGGATGAAGCATGTGCACTGGGCGATATCTTCGTAACCACCACCGGCAACTACCATGTTATCACCCACGATCACATGGCTGCGATGAAGGATCAGTCCATCGTCTGCAACATCGGCCATTTCGATAATGAAATCGATGTCGCCAGCCTGAAGAAGTATGAGTGGGACAACATCAAACCACAGGTCGATCAGATCATCTTCCCTGATGGCAAGCGCATCACCCTGCTGGCCGAAGGCCGTCTGGTGAACCTGGGTTGCGGAACCGGCCATCCGAGCTTCGTGATGTCCAACTCCTTCACCAACCAGACCCTGGCTCAGATCGAACTGTTCACACAGACTGGCGAGTACAAGAATGAAGTCTACACCCTGCCTAAGAAACTGGACGAGGAAGTAGCGCGTCTGCACCTGGCTAAGGTTGGTGTTAACCTGACTCCGCTTTCGCAGGAACAGGCTGACTACATTGGCGTGCCATTAGATGGTCCATACAAACCAAATCACTACCGCTACTAAGAAACAGCGAGGTAGGGTAGTAGCCATGAAAAAAATATTTCTATTGGCTACTACCCTTACCTGCCTGGTTGCTTCTTCTGGAAGCAGCTGGGCTGCAGGCGGGCTCAGTGTTGATGCTCGTTTTGACCTTACCAACGACGGTATTGTTGATGCATCGGACTGGCAGAATATGACCGAAGATGCCAAACACGCTTATGCCAACGAATCGGTAAAAGCTCTGGGCGAGGATCCCTATGCCATTCTGGAAGGGAATCAGACCCGCGGGGGTCGTTTCTTAAAGGGACTGCGCTCGGTTTACGAGTGAAGAAAATTCAACAGCAGAAGATAAGGCGCCCCTCGGGGCGCCTTTTTTTTATGCCTGCGATGGGACCTTGGCGAGAAGCGACTCGATATGGTCTATCCTGACTGGTGCCGGAGGATGTGAATCATACCATGCGCTGTAAACAGGGTCAGGCGTCAGGGTGCTGGCATTGTCTTCATACATCTTCACCAGCGCTGATGCCAGCGCTTCACCGCTGCTGTTGGCCACCGCATAGGCATCGGCCTCAAACTCATCTTTACGTGAGAAATAGCTCATCACAGGCGTTAATACAAAGGTGAAGGCAGGCATCACAAGCATGAAGAGCACCAGCGCCGCATGATTGGAGGCCTGACTCACACCCAACCCGGAATAGAACCATGGCTGCTGAATCAGCCATCCGAGCAGGCCAAAACCCAGAAGTGTACTGCACACCATAATAACCAGGCGTTTTTTAACATGTCCGTGATGAAAATGACCCAGCTCATGCGCCAGTACAGCTTCGGTCTCCAGCGGCTCCAGCTGTTTGATCAGTGTGTCAAAGAAAACGATGCGCTTGGCACTGCCAAGGCCGGTGAAATAAGCGTTGCCATGGCTGGAGCGTTTGGAGCCATCCATCACAAACAGACCGTTACTTCTGAAACCACAGCGCTTTAATAGCGCTTCAATAGTCGACTTCATTTCACCATCAGGCAGCGGCTCAAATTTATTGAACAGCGGCGCAATAAATGTCGGGTAGGCCCATATCATCAGCAGCATAAACGCTGTCCAGAAGAGCCATGCATAGAGCCACCATAGCTCACCAGCACTCTCCATCAGGGTCAGGATCACCCAGGCCAGTGGCGCACCAATCGCAATCATCAGCAGAAGCTGTTTGCCCATATCACTGAAGAAGAGTGGCAGTGTCATCTTATTAAAGCCAAAACGTGCTTCGATGGCAAAGGTACCATAGAGCTCCATCGGCAGATCGACCAGCGAACCGATCAGGAAGAAGAGCAGCATGAAAACAACACCGGTCCATACCGCTGAGAACCCAAACAGTGCCGAGATATCACCCAGCCAGCCAAGTCCGCCACCAAGTGTCCAGGCGAACAGCAGGATCAAACCCCAGATGCTACCAATATGACCCAACCGCAACTTCACTGCGGTATAATCGGCCGCCTTCTGGTGTGCGGTGAGGGAGACCTTTTCAGCAAAACGCGGCGGTACTGCCTCCCTGTTGGCCTCAACCGAACGTTTCTGTCGTAAGGAGAGGTACAAACCTGTCGCTGTCGCCAGCAGAGCAAAGCCGAATACCGTCCATGTCCATGCAGTCATGAAAAACACCTCAAAAAAATCAGCCTCCACCTCTTGTGGCAGCTGTGTCATAGTGGATTATAAAAAGAAGCCTTAATCTTCGATCGTGGCCAACCCTCGCTGCAGGGAAATTGCCGCTTGCAAAACTGGAATCAGCAGCGCTGCTCCCTTGCCACCACCCAATCCCCGGTGCAGATGCACCATTGGCTCAAGGCCCAGCTCCTCGAGTGCCGAAGCATGGCCACTCTTATCGGATGCAAAGCTTGCAAGTAGCCAGCCTGCAATACGGATATCCCATGCCGCCGAGCCAAGAGCCGCTGCTGCCGATGCCATACCGTCGAGCAGAACGGGCACACCTTTGCGAGCAGCCGCCCGATAGAAACCAGCCATAGCTGCCAGCTCAAGTCCTCCAACCTCTCTCAGGATGTCGTTAGAAGGCGTTCCCTGCGCGCGCTCCAGTACAGTCGCCAGTGCCAGCAGCTCATCCCCATAGGTCCCATCGCTTCCTGATGCCAGCGTCTCTTCAGGTACAAGGCCGGCCAGTTCACAGATCACCGCAGCAACCGACACATGATCACCGGATGTAAGGGAGCTTGCGATGAGCAGGTTAGCACCCTCAGCAACAGCGTGCGCAGCCAGCTCCTCACCGATACCCACTGCCTCCCAGTACTCCTCCTGGCTCATGGCAGGCTCGGTCCTGATATCGGCTGAGCCCGATTCACGCACCTTCTCAACCTCTACACCGGAGAGGTCACCACGAACACCAAGATCGATAATGCGCAGTGATGCCCCAGCCTCATCGGCAAGTTTCCTGATAACCGAGGCGTCAGATGTCGCATAGGCAACCCGTTCTGCCGTGGTGGGACGTGATTCAGGATAGGCAAACGAGGAGGCTACACCGTGGTCAGCAGCGAAGAGTACAATCGCAGGCTTCAGCTGATCAGGAATCGCCTTGCCCTGACGTTTGGCAAACCAGTTGGCAACATCTTCCAGCCGACTCATACAGCCGGCAGGATGGAGAAGCGTGCTGTAGTGCTCGCTATCCGGATTAATGGCAGGAATTTCCATCATTCACATCCCCCTGTATCAACGTCACATTCAAGAAGCGTCTTCAATCAGTATAGCCGGAAATCCGACCATCGCGACCCTGCCGGAAATTCAAACTTTACGATAGGAGTCGATCAGCTGGTTTATCGCATCAGGGCTCACATCTTCAGCCAGGAATGCATCGCCGATACCGCGCAGCAGGATATAGCGGATACGACTGCCGACATTCTTCTTATCATGCCCCATGGCATCGAGCCACTGCTCGGCTGAAAAGCCCGGTACCTCGACAGGCAGGCCGACATGTTTGTAGCAACCTCGAATCGCATCTTCCGTACCCGCCGGTGCATGCCCCAGCTGTTCGGAGAGACGCGCTGCCATCAGGGTTCCAATCGCCACCCCTTCACCATGCAGATAGGTACTGTAGTGCGTCATTGATTCAATTGCGTGGCCGAATGTGTGACCGAGGTTGAGCAGGGCGCGCTGCCCCTGCTCGGTCTCATCTGCCATCACCACCTCAGCCTTGTGGCGGCAGGAGGTGTGAATCATCTGCCCCAGCACATCGGCATTGAGGTCCAGAGCTGCTTTTGCGCTCTTCTGCATCCACTCGAAAAAGCCTGCATCGCGAATCAGTCCGTATTTGATCGCCTCGGCAATACCCGCCCTAATTTCGCGCAGCTCAAGGGTATTGAGCACCTTAGGATCAATCCAGACCAGCTTAGGCTGGTAGAAGGCCCCGATCATGTTTTTTCCGTGTGGATGATTGATGGCTGTTTTGCCGCCAACACTGGAATCAACCTGCGCCAGCACCGTGGTCGGCACCTGAATAAAGGGGATGCCACGCCGGTAACAGGAGGCCGCAAAACCGGTCATATCACCCACCACGCCGCCGCCGAGCGCAATTACCGGTTCGTTACGTGAAAGCTTGCTCTGCATCAGTGCATCCATGATCAAACCAAAGCTTTCCATGGTTTTATAGCGCTCACCATCGGCAAGGATGCACTCGGAAACCTGCCAGCCCGCCTGCTCCAGCGAACTGCGAACAACATCCATATAGAGTGGGGCAATCGTCACATTACTGATCACCATGCAGCGGGTTGGCGCAGCGAACAGCTTAGCCATCGCCTCACCCAGCCGCCCCAAACAATCGGGCTCAATGTGAATATCGTAGGAGCGGACGCCCAGTTCAACCCGATAAATCTTTGTATTATCAACTGTTTCAGACATAAAGCTTACTCTGACATTTTCAGATCATTCAGAGAAGCTGGAAATTAGCCTGCTGGCACAAACTTGAGTGCCACACCGTTATTACACCAGCGCTGACCAGTCGGCTCCGGGCCGTCGTTAAACACATGCCCCTGATGCCCACCACAACGGGCGCAGTGGTATTCAGTACGCGGGAGTATCATTTTAAAGTCCCGCTTGGTCTCAACATGCCCCTCAATCGGTGCATAAAAGCTCGGCCAGCCGGTACCACTGTCAAATTTTGTATCTGCAGAGAAGAGAGGGTAATCACATCCGGCGCAGTGATAGACGCCCTTTCGATACTCTTTGTTCAACTCACTTGTGAAGGCGCGCTCGGTGCCTTCATTTCGCAATACATCGTACTGCTCAGGCGTTAACAGTGTTCGCCACTCGGCATCCGATTTATGGATCTTTTCAACCATGACTTCACTCCTTTCACTACCTGCTGTAAGCAGGCGCGGCGCAGCCAGCAGCAACCCTGCTGCAACAGCTGTCCTCAGAAACCCGCGTCTATTCATGATCCGCTCCCCACAGCGTTTCAAGGCGCTGATCGCGACCACAGTTATAACGGTAGAACTTATAGCGAATCGGATTCTTAAGGTAGTAGTTCTGATGATAACCCTCAGCAGGCCAGAAGGTCCCAGCTTCTACTATTTCGGTAACGACCGGCGCGGCAAACGACTTACTTCTTTCAAGCTCACGTTTCGATGCCTCGGCCAACCGCTTCTGCGCTTCGCTATGAACAAAGATGGCAGGTCGATACTGTGATCCGACATCGCAGAACTGCCGGTTGGCCGTTGTCGGATCGGAGTTGCGCCAGTAGACCTGCAGCAACTTTTCATAACCGATCACTGCAGGATCAAAGACAACCTGTATCGCCTCAGCATGCCCGGTCGTGCCTGCCGACACCTCTTCGTAGCGCGGGTGATCCTTCTCCCCGCCGATATAGCCGGAGGTGGTCGAGATCACCCCGGGCAACACATCAAACGGATGCTCCATGCACCAGAAACAACCCGCTGCAAAGGTTGCCGTCTCTGTCTCTTTTGCTTCTGTGCTATTCACCATTGTCATCATAGCCACCACTGTTAACAAGATCATTCGTTTCATGAAACCTCCTGATTGCCCTGTTAGACGCTCAGAGAACCGGATCATTACAGAAAGTTTCTGAATTTCAGATGAATAATCGAGGTTTGATGTGCACAATCGGGGCATGGGTAAATATGATGTGATCGTAATCGGGGCTGGCGCAGCAGGGTTGATGTGTGCCGGAACCGCAGCCCAGTGCGGGAAATCGGTCCTGTTGCTGGATCACGCTGAAAAAGTCGGTAAGAAGATCCTGATCTCAGGCGGCGGGCGCAGTAATTTCACTAACCGCTTCACCACTGCTGCCAACTACCTGTCGCAAAATCCCCACTTCTGCAAATCGGCACTCTCCCGTTTCAGCGCTGCTGATTTCATTACCATGGTTGAAGAGGCAGGCATCGCCTACCACGAGCGCAACCACGGCCAGCTCTTCTGTGACGATTCGGCAAAGCAGATTGTCGAGCTGTTGATGCAGCCATGCAGAGAGTTTGGCGTGAAGATCCAACTGAACACGATCATCAGCAACATCCAGAAAAATGAAATATTTGAGCTGCAAACCAATAGAGGCGTGTTTCAGGCGGATGCACTGGTAGTGGCCACTGGTGGCCTCTCCATCCCCAAGATGGGGGCCACACCTTTCGGACTGAAGCTTGCCGAGCAGTTTGGCCTGAAGATCGTGCCGCCGGTGGCCGGTCTTGCCCCGTTCACCTTTACCGGCAAAGAGAAGGAGGAACTGCAGGAACTGGCCGGCATCTCACTTGGTGTCTCTGTTCGCTGTCGTGGCAAGGTTTTCAGGGAGGCGATGCTGTTCACCCATCGCGGCCTTTCAGGCCCCGCCATACTGCAGATCTCATCCTACTGGAAACCGGGGGATGAGCTGGAGATCGACCTTCTGCCTGACCAGGAGATCACCTCACTTCTGAAGTTAAAAAGGCTGTCGCGGCCCCTGGCGCAACTCTCCACTGTACTCGCCGAACTGTTGCCTAAACGGCTGGTCCAGCTGCTTGCCAGTGGTCACATCAACGATGACCGTATGCAGCAACTTAGCGACAAACAGATTGAACACCTGGCCTATCAACTGCACCACTGGCGACTCAAGCCAAATGGCACTGAGGGTTATCGAACCGCCGAGGTGACCGTCGGCGGGGTCGACACCAACGAACTCTCATCGAAAACGATGGAGTGCAGGAAAATTCCCGGCCTCTACTTCATCGGCGAAGTGATGGATGTGACAGGTCACCTCGGCGGCTTCAATTTCCAGTGGGCCTGGTCCTCCGGTTACACCGCAGGCCTCGCCGTAGCGGGTATGATTTAATAGGCTCATCGCGGAAGCTTGGGAAAACAGTCGTAGTAAATAAGAAATGAAGGCGCTTTCTCTCTTGCTATTATGGTGGGGTTATTTGTTCATTTCTTTGCCGCCAAAAAAAGAAATGCCCCAACGAATCAGGGGCAACAGAGTTCTAAACAGCCGCAGCAGTTGTCATCTAAAATACATTGGATCGATATTGTATTTGCGCAGCAGCTTGCGGATAGTGTTGCGATTCAGCCCCAGCATTTCGGCTACCTTAAGCTGGTTTCCGTTACATTTTTCCATGGCGAGAAGCAGCAGCGGAGGCTCCACCTGTTCCAGCACATACTGGTGCATATTGATCGCTTTAGCGTAACCGAGCTGGTGCAGGTACTGGCGCGTGCAGCGGGTCACCGCTTCGGAAAGCGTCTCTTCCCCCTTCTGCATGCTATCAACATTGCCCAGTGCCAAAGCCACATCTGAAAGGGTAATACTCGCTCCCGGCGTCAGCACCGCCAGCCTGCGCATCACATTTTTCAGTTCGCGCACATTACCCGGCCAGTCGTGACGGGCCAGCAGATCAGCAGCATCATCCAGCAGGATCGGTGCCTCCATGCCAAGCTCATCTACCGCCTGGTCGAGCAGGAAGTTAGCCAGCTCCTTGATGTCATCCCTGCGTTCACGCAGAGGCGGGATATGCACCGGAATCACATTCAACCGGTAGTAAAGATCCTCGCGGAATTCACCCTTCTTGATCTTCTCCGGCAGATGCTGATGGGTGGCCGCCAGCAGCCGCACATTCACCACCTTGGAGAGGCTGCCACCAACACGCTGCACCCGTCCCTCCTCAAGGACACGCAACAGCTTGGCCTGCAGCGCCGCAGGCATGTCACCGATCTCATCGAGAAAGAGTGTGCCGCCATCAGCCTGCTCGAAACGTCCCTCACGGGTTTTATCGGCACCTGTAAATGCCCCCTTCTCGTGGCCAAACAGTTCGGATTCCAGTAACTCTGCTGGAATTGCCGCCGTATTGATCGCAACAAAGGCCTTGTCTGCCCGCAAGCTGCGGTCATGCAGGGTTCTTGCCACCATCTCCTTGCCTGTTCCCGATTCTCCGGTGATCAGTACAGTCAGGTCGGATGCGGCCACACGGCCAAGCGTGCGAAAAAGATTCTGCATCGACTGGCTGCGGCCGATGATCATATTCTGGTGCACATTGATCTCAGCTTTTGCTTTCGCCTTTATAACCTTTTTAGGGCGCACACGCTGAACCAGCTGCCGTACCTCATCGAGATCAAACGGTTTGGGCAAATACTCCATGGCCCCGATCCGGTAGGCCTCGGCGGCATGGCCAAAGGTGGTCTCGGCCGTCAGCATCACCACCGGCATGGTGAAAACTCCGGAGGCAAGCAGGTCCATGCCGTTACCATCAGGAAGGTAGACATCGAGGAAAGCCATGTCGATTTCCTCTTCAGCCAGCGCCTTCTCTGCCTCACCGATCGTGCCTGCCTGAACAACCTCCAGGCCCTCCTCTTTCAGCACCCGGTCGAGAACCCAGCGAATTCCCTCATCATCATCAATAACCAATGCCCGCATTACCCTTCCCCTTCCTGCTTCTCTGTCTGTTTCACCGGCAGGTGCAGTGTCATGGTTGTACGCCCGTTCTCACTTTTCACACTCACCCTGCCGCCATGCTCCACCATCACCCTCTCCACCAATGCCAGCCCGAGACCGCTACCGCGCGTCTTACCGGTAACATAGGGTTCAAACAGCCGCTCGCGCAGCTCCTTGGGCACCATGCGTCCGTCATTGGTGATGCGCACCTCAACCACCAGCCCACGGTGACCCGGTAGATGCACCAGTGGTGCCATGCGTGTCTGCCACTCGATGCTGCTATCCGCCGCTTCCACAGCATTCTGCCAGAGATTCTCGAACGCCTGCCTGAGGCGTGCCGGATGAGCCTCTATATACGGCAGACTGGGATCAAAGACCCGCCGAACATGGATACCGTCGGGATAACTGGTCACATCCTGAATCAGGGTATGAAGGTTGGTTGCTTCCATTTTCACCCGTGCGCGTGGCCCCACTTGCAGAAATGCATCGATGCGATCGCGAATGCGATCTACGCCTGTGAGCATCTGCGCTACCGCCTCCCTGTTTGTCTCAGAGATATCCTTCTGCTCGGCAAGCCACTGTGCCGCCCCCCGTAACGCTGCCAGAGGATTCTTCACTTCATGGGCCATCTCCAGCGCAATGCGCGAGACCGCCTCAGCCATCTCATGGCGTTTACTGTGCTGCTCCACCTCCGTGCGGTTGGCTTCGGGCACAAACAGCGCTGAGAGCCCATCCTCATGGCAACCCAGATGCAGTGAGACCGGTATATTGGAGCTGCGGATACAAACCTGATGATCAGAGACAGTGCTGTAGGGTGTCAGCCGGAAAAACAGCTTCTCGATCCCAGCTTTGGGAGAGAATAGCTCGGTAATATGCAGGCCGACAAGCCTGCGTTCCGATGTGCCCAATGCCTCCTGCGCCGGAACGTTACAACGCAGCACCCGCGCATCCGCATCAAGCAGGATCAGCGGCACAGGCACTGCCGAGAGGGAGATCAGATCAGGCAACAGGCACCACGTCTTCAAACTCTTCATGGCCATCAAGACTCATGAAGTAAGCTTCAGCGACATCGAGCATCTTCTGCCAGTCAGTCTCAACCTGGAAATGGCCACGGAAATCAGCCGAACCTCTTAACCCCTTGCTGTACCAGAGCACATGCTTACGTGCCATCTTGGAGGCGAACTGCACGCCATGATGTTCTGCCAGATTGTTCATATGCTCATAAACGACCTGCCAACGCTCCAGGGCTGTTGGCGCTGCCGGTTTCGGCTGACCAGTCAGGGCAGCATAAACCTCGCCCAGAACCCACGGATTGCCCTGCACAGCACGCCCGACCATGACGCCATCACAACCGGAAATGCGGATCATCTCCTTGGCTGAATCACCATCAACAACATCTCCATTACCGATCACAGGGATCGAGCAGGCCGCCTTAGCAAGGCCGATATCCTCCCAGTGAGCATGACCATGGAACATCTGGGCACGCGTGCGCCCGTGCACTGTGAGCAGCTGGATACCGCATTCTTCGGCAATGCGGGCGATATTCTCCACATTCTTCGATGACTCATCCCATCCAGTACGGATCTTCAGCGTCACCGGCACATCCACCGCCTTCACCACCGCCTCCAGCACACGTGCCACCAGCGGTTCATCCTTGAGCATCGCAGAACCGGCACTCTGTTTGCAGATCTTTTTCACGGGACAACCCATATTGATATCAACGAAATCGGCACCATGGCCAACCGCCCAGCGTGCAGCCTCGGCTACAAACACCGGATCAGAACCGGCAACCTGGATCGAAATCGGATGTTCATCCGGCCCCAGTTCCGCCATGCGTTCGGTGCGTACGCGCCCCATATCCACAGCCCGCGATGCGATCATCTCGGTCACCATAAGCCCTACGCCAAAGCGTTTGCATATCTTGCGAAACGGCAGGTCGGTGATGCCCGCCATCGGTGCAAGCACCAGAGGCACGTCGATGTTGAAATTACCCAGTTTAAAGCCCGGGAGAAGGTGTGTGTCAGCGTTCAATTGCAGGTCCATCCAGTCATATTGCCTAATTAATGGGCAAGCCTACCGATTCGTGTTCCTTGCACCAGCGTTATAAACATTAATTGCACTTACTTTAAGCAATCGTCAGCCTTGGCCCATGAGCAGCAACGATAAACAGGCCATTCACTGGCCCAGCACCCACTTTATTCAATCGGTAGCCGACCCCGAGCAGTTCCCCGATATTGAACTGCCGCAGATCGCTGTGGCCGGCCACTCCAATGTAGGCAAGTCATCACTGATGAATTCTCTGTTTGGCCGCAAGGGGCTGGTGAAAACCTCGAAGAATCCCGGCTGTACACGCCTGCTCAACCTCTTCGATGTAGATGGTCAGCTACTGGTCGTCGACCTGCCCGGTTACGGATATGCCCGCGCTCCCAAGAAGGAGCAGAAACGCTGGATCAGCATGATCGAAGGTTACATGTCCAACACCGACCTGAAGCTTGTACTGCTGCTGCTCGATATTCGTCACGGTCCGAAAGATTCAGACATGCAATTGATCGAATGGCTTAATGAAGCCGGCCTGCGCTGGATTCCTGTTGCCACCAAGGCAGACAAGCTTTCCGGTAACGGTCGCACCAAACGCCTGAAAGAGATGCGTGACGCGATGGGTGGCGCTCTCAGCCCACTTCCAACCTCAAGCCTTAAGGATATGGGTATTGATAAGCTTCGTGAGGCAATTCTGAAGGAAGCCTTCAGATCACCCTACGCTGATCTCATCATCCCAAGCGAAGATTAAACCTCGTAATCAACCACCGTGCGAGCAATCGCCGCACCCTTAACAAGCGGAATCACAGCCACATGTTCGGGATGCGCCTGATAGACGGCGAGTGCTTCACGACTCTCAAGCTCGGAGTATAGAACCACATCAGCAGACTGCTCCGACTCAAGAAAGTCGATCCCGACCTCGATCTTGATCAACCCCGGAATCTTTCCGCCCAAAGCCTCCAGCCGCGCCTTAATCTCCGCAGCATCCGCCTTATCCCTCAATTTCCACATCACGATATGTTTGACCATGTTTTCTCCTTTGGCAGAAAGGTTACATACACCTCCTAGGAATTGAATAGCTGTGTTGCTTAAATTGGGTCTATACTCTGTTCCTAGTTATGAGTGAAGTGATTGATTCTTTGATTCAACTTCCAATGCAGTGAGGTGTAAATCGTGAACCAGTTCACACGGTCGCTTAGCGCTTGGGGCACAACCGATTTCAAGGCGGCAGTTAAGCGGGAGATTGAGCTGTTGTCAGTAACCGGCCTGCCTCTGCAGCAGGGGCTGACTATTGGCAGTTATGCACTTGATAAGGATATCGAGGCTATGATTTTGAATGTGCGGGAATCGGATGAGTTCATCCACGTTAAAGCAGGCATCTTTTACAAAGCTATCATTGCCGGATGTAGTTGCTCCGATTATCCGACGCCCATTGATGAGTGCAACGAGCATTGCGAAGTGATGATCGATATCCATAAAGCGTCAGGCGCGGCAATGATCACACTGTTGCCCGACTGACTGGTAGATGACTTAGGCGTTGGCCATGAGACGGCTGGATGGGGTTGGATTCTCCATCGGGCGCAGACCAAGCTTCGCAAACAGCTTCTGATCGTTGTCGGCATCCTGATTGCCGGTAGTAAGCAGCTTCTCACCGTAGAAGATTGAGTTGGCACCAGCCAGGAAGCAGAGCGACTGCATCTCCTCACTCATCTCTTCACGACCTGCGGAGAGGCGCACATGGCTACCCGGCATGGTTATGCGTGAAACAGCGATGGTGCGAATGAATTCGAAGTTATCCAATGTTTCTGCGAACTGTGCATCTTCAGCAACAGGAGTGCCTTCAACCTTCACCAGCATATTGATCGGCACGGACTCCGGATGCGGGGACATGCGGGCAAGCTGGGCTACAAGACCGGCACGATGACGGCGTGATTCGCCCATGCCGACAATACCACCACAGCAGATGCTCATGCCTTCGGCACGCACATTCTTCAGGGTATCGAGCCTCTCATCGTAGGTGCGGGTGGAGATCACCTCTTTGTAGTATTCAGGATCAGAATCGAGGTTGTGGTTGTAGTAGTCCAAGCCTGCACCTTTAAGCTTGTGGGCCTGATCGGGGGTGAGCATGCCGAGTGTGGCACACGCTTCCATATCCAGCTCCTTGATCTCGGTGATCATGTCGCAAACCAGATCGAAGGCACGGCCTTTAGGCTCACGCCATGCGGCACCAATGCAGAAGCGGGAAGCGCCCTTCTCTTTGGCGGCTTTAGCGGATTCAATCACCTGCGCTTTCTTCATCAGCAGTTCGGATTCGACATCGGTGTTGTAGCGCGAGGACTGTGGACAGTATTTGCAATCTTCCGGGCAACCGCCTGTTTTGATGGAGAGCAGGGTGGAGAGCTGAACCTCGTTGGCATCGAAATTTTCACGGTGCGCCTGCTGGGCACGGAACATCAGATCATTGAACGGCAGTTCAAACAGCTCTGTGATCTCATCAACACTCCAGTCATAACGCATACTTCTCTCCTTCGGTTAACCTTTGGGCGGCGAAGGGTAAACGGAGAGTGGCGTTTGGGCAAAAGAAACAAGCCAGACAGAGCAATGCGATGGCTCTGTCTGGTGCGTTAGTATAAACTGGAAAAGTGAACGGGTTGCTATAAATGGTGCGTTAGTAAGGTCTCAGGCAGGGCAGCAATCAGAGGATCGGTTCGTACTTCTGCCGGCTCAGTTCACGACGGATCTTGAGCACCTTGTTCAGGCTCATCGACAGGCAATCCATATCGAGATTGAGGAATGTTGCGGTCCACTCAGGATTGGCGGATAGCTCACCGCAAACGGAAACCGGAATGCCGGCTCGTTTGGCCGCTGCGGCGGAAAGTTTGATCAACTGCAGTATAGCGGCGTGGCCGGACTGGTAGAGATGAGCCACCTCTTCATCGGTTCGATCTGCGGCAAGTGTGTACTGTGTCAAATCATTGGTGCCAATGGAGAAGAAATCACTCACCTTGGCTATTTCATCGGCAATAAGGGCGGTACCAGGAACCTCGATCATCGTTCCGATAGAGAGCGGCTTCTTCAGCCCCAACTCGCTATAGCACTGCTCGGCAATCTCACGCACCTGCTTCACCTCTTCGCAAGTGGTCACCATCGGAATCAGGATATGAACCGTCCCCTCCTCTCCTGCGCGCAGCATAGCGCGCAGCTGGCAGCGCAACACATCGGGCCAGCGCAGCAAAAGGCGCACACCTCGCAATCCCATTGAAGGGTTAGCCCCACCATCGATATTGGTGGTTAGATCATGGTAGCGCCATGGCTTGTCGCCACCAATATCGAGAAGCCGCATGGTGACCGGTTTATCACCCATATGTCGCACCAGTGAGACGTACTGCTCAAACTGCTGCTCCTCGCTGGGCATCTCGGAACAATTCAAAAAGAGGAATTCGCTGCGGTAGAGGCCGATGCCATCGATACCGATGTTATCCGCAATTTCCAGTTCCTCCGGGAATTCAACATTAGCCATCAGTTTGAGTTCATGGCCGTCGCAGCTTCTGGATGCAATGTTGGCAAAAGCTTTTAGCTCCATCTGGGCCTGACTGAGCGCCTCAATCGAATCGGCGTAAGAAGCCTCCTCTTCAGCCGTAGGGTTAAGAATCCACACCCCCTTTTCGGCATCAAGAATCAGCCTGTCACCATCCTCAATATCGACCAGAATATCAACTGCACCGACCAGTGCAGGCATACTGATGCCGCGGGCGACGATGATATTATGGGCATCGATTCCGCCCTGTTCGACCACCACGCCGGAGACACCATGGCGCCACAAATTCACCATATCGGAAACGGAGAAATCATCGCCGACATAGATGACGGGACAGCCGGCAGCTCCAATGCCCCTCAGCCTCTCTTTCACACTGGGCTGGCCACCCTGCTGCAGGTGGCGGAGAATCCTTTTGCCTGCATGCTCGACATCATCTTTACGATTGCGCAGGTACTCATCCTCGATGCGTTCGAATGTCCTCTTGATCGCATCCATCTCCTGCCTGAGCGCCCACTCGGCATTAATTCGGCCTGCGGTGATGCGTCGACTGGCCCTGTTCAGCAGTTCGGGATCGGCAATGAGCATGTGATGCACATCCAGCATCGCCACCATATCGTCGGCAGCGCTCTTCTGCAGGTGGGCGCGCTCAACATCAACCTCTTCCCGCGCCTCATCAATCGCTTCAAGCAGGCGCAACAGCTCAATATTTACCTGTGACTCTTCTATCTCATGTTCTGGAATTGGTTTCTTACCGTAGAGCAGCTTCTGAACGCATCCAATGAGGATACCGGAGCTTGATGCAGCAGCCTTGCCCTCTCGTCTGGGCCTTTGAGTCTGCTGAGCTTCTGCAGCCGGCATTACTGCTCCTCTCCGAAGCGGTTATTCACCAGTGTTTCTATGGCATCCAGTGCTGCATCTGCATCCTTGCCTTCGGCTCGAAGCCCAAGCTCTGTGCCTTTGCATGCAGCCAGCATCATGATGCCCATAATGCTTTTGGCATTCACCTCGATCTCACCCTTGATGAGCATCACCTCGCAGTCAAAAGAGCCTGCCTTGGTTGCCAGCTTGGCCGAGGCTCGCGCATGCAGCCCCAGCTTGTTCTGTATTCTGATCAGCCGCTCAGCCACGTCCTTTACCGCCAGGCCGTGTTATATGTGGCACGACACGCATGTAGTGCCGCCCTGATTCCACCACCTGGGCTGCAAGTTCCGGGAGATCCTTTATCGACTTACGCAACGTTGCCGCCTTGATCAGTAGAGGCAGGTTGAATCCTGACACCACCTCAACGCGCCCCATCTCAAGTGCGCCCATCGCTACATTGCAGGGGGTGCCACCAAACATATCGGCCAGCAGCAATACGCCCTTGCCGACATCGCAGGCTCGAATGCGCAACTCCAATATAGCGGAGAGATCTTCCGGGGCGTTGTCGTTCAACACATCCAGTGTTTCAATCAGTGGCTGCTCACCGACAACATGTTCAAGCGCCTTGCGCATTTCAGAGGCGATGCCGGCATGGCCGACCAACACAATCCCAATCATGAAACGACTCCTGTCTGATCGGCATGCCTGCGCTCAACAATAGCCAGCTCCCTGTGTTGTATAACCGGCAGTGCCAGGCCTTCCCGGTTCAGCCAGTCGGCCAGCTGTTCAGCCATATAAACCGAGCGGTGGCGACCCCCGCTACAGCCGAAAGCCACAGTAAAATACTGCTTGCGCTCCTTGAGAACCATCGGCCAGGAGTAGGCAAACCATTGCCGGATACGCTCCTGCGCCTCCTTTACCTCACTGCTGCTCTGCAGAAACTCAATTACCTCAGCATCACGACCGGTCTGCTGCGCCAATTCGGGCACATAGTGTGGGTTGGGGAGAAATCGCATATCGAACACCATATCAGCCACAGCCGGCAGGCCATGCTTGTAACTGAATGACATCACCGTGCAGTTCATCCGGTGGCTTTTAGATTCTGGCTTATGCCAGAACAGCTCGGCACTCTCGGCCAGCTCGTAAGGCGTAAGATAGCTACTGTCGAGAACAAGATCAGCGATATTCCGGATCGGCAGCAGGCTCTCCCGCTCCTTGCGGATCGAATCCATTAAGTCGACACCTGCCGGAAACGGGTGCCTGCGCTTAACAGTGGAGAAACGGCGCTGCAGCACCTTGTCTTCGGCCTCGACGAACAGCATCTGCCACTCATATTCAGCCAGCGTCTCTTTAACCGTGGCGCAGATGGCATTGGCAGGAAAACCGCTGCGTGCATCGAGGCAGACTGCGGCCGGCCGTTTACGCGTATGCATAATCATCGACCATTCACGCAGCATCTCCAGCGGCAGGTTGTCGGTACAGAAGAAACCCGCATCCTCCAGCGCATGCAGTACAGTACTCTTGCCTGCTCCGGAAAGGCCACTAATCAGAAGCATTGTTAGCCACCTCTCTGAATACGATCCTGCAATGACTGCACAAATGCCTCGCCGCTATGAATCCCACGCTGCTTAAGCAGCTGGTTGCGTGCTGCCACCTCAATCAGGATAGCCAACGAACGGCCGGTGCGAATCGGGATCGGTACACGGGCAATCCGAACCTCAAGAATTTCGGTCTCACTATCTTCGCCCAATACACGATCCTCGGCTGCCACCTGATCCCACGGCACCAGCTCAACGACAAGGCTGAGGCGCTTGGCATCTGTAATTGCGGCGGCTCCGTAGAGGTCGCGAATATTGAGGATACCCAGACCACGAATCTCCATATGATAGCGAAGCGTATCGGGGCTGCGGCCAACGATAGCGGTCGGGCTTTTACGCGAGAATTCAACCATATCATCCGCAATCAGACGGCTACCACGGCTGATCAACTCCAGCCCCACCTCACTTTTGCCAATGCCACTGGAGCCGGTAATCAGCACGCCAAGGCCGAAGATATCCATGTAAACACCGTGTTGATACACCACCGGCGCAAGACGATGGGAAAGATAGAGCATCATGTTGGTCATGAAGGTTGAGCTGGGAAATTCGGAAATAAGCAGCGGCGTATCTGTGCGCCTGGCTGCCTCAAGAATAATATCGGGCGGATTCTGGTTGCGGGTAATCACCACACCGGCAAGTCGCAGATCAAAAACCTCATTGACGACGCGCTTCTGCTCTTCCGCTGTTCGGGTGGCCAGATAGTTGAGTTCCGTTTTTCCGATCACCTGCAAACGGTAGTCACTGAGGTTTTCAAGAAACCCTGCAAATGCAAGTGAAGGCTTCTGGATGCGCGGATGGTCAATATAACGATCCAGACCAGCCTCTCCGGTAAGCAGCCGTATCTTTGCAGCATCACCCTGTGCGGCCAGCAGTTCACGAATCGTGATGCGGCGGGCCTGCGCCATTATCCCAGTCTCACCCGATCGGCAAACAGGGCAGCTACCTTCTCCCGGCTATCAGCCTGCATCACCTCTTCCCTGATACTCTCCTGCTGCAGCGTTCGGGCCAGTTGCGCCAGCAACTCAAGGTGCTGGCGATCATCAGAATCCGGCACCAGCAGCAGCACGGCAATATGCACAGGTTTGCCATCAATCGAATCGAAATCGACACCCTCTGGGTGTCTTGCCAGAGCCAGGACAGGCAAGGGAAGGTCGGGCATGCGCCCGTGGGGAATGGCCACACCATGGCCAATTCCGGTGCTGCCGAGTTGTTCGCGGGCCATGACGACCTCCATCACCCGATCCGGATCGATGGAGGTCAACATGTTGGCCAGTTCAGTAATCAGGGCCCGTTTACCACGGGCCTCTGAATCGAGCAGAACATGCTCGAACGTTAATAGCTCCACAAGAAGCTTACCTCCTCGCCATTAAGCGGCTTCAGGCTCGATCCAGCTCAGAGCACCGTCGGCGCGACGGTAAACCGCATTCAGCTGCTCAGTCTGTCCGTTGGTGAAGAAAATCAGGTCGCGGCTGCCGAGCTCAAGCTGCATCACAGCCTCATCCACACTCATCGGCTTGGCATCAATCTGCTCATGGCGCAATGTTTCATGCTGATGGTCTTCGGTCAGCTCTTCCTTCTCATGGGAGATATCGAGAACGCGATGCGTCACCTTGATCTCACGGCCCTCTCGCTGGCCACCATTCTGATGGCGACGCAGTTTTGCACGATAGCGTTTGAGCTGACGATTCAGTTTATCGACAACGCCGTCAATCGATGCATACATATCCTCTGTCTCGTGACTGCCGTGGATATTGATCCCACTGGCCTGCATGCTGACCTCACAACGCTGGCGAAATTTCTCGACCGACAATACAACATGAACATCCACGACATGGTCGAAAGAGTGTTTCAGGTGTTGCAGCTTATCGTTCACATACGCCTTGAGCGGGTCCGTGAGTTCTACATGACGTCCGGTGATGGATACTTGCATAGTTGTTACCTCCGCTTGGATTGAATAGTAGTAGAAACTCTTATCCGGGTCTCCCTACTTTTGGAAAAGCACTCCTGTTGCCTTTCCGGTTTCATCGACAGCCAGTAGTTCGGCAATCGACTGCTGATGTTTAGATCAGCTTTAGCGTGATCTTCCGGCACGCCGCCGCTGGCTGCTCGGAGGCAGCCCCAACTGTTCGCGATACTTCGCAACTGTTCTTCGTGCTATCTCGATGCCCTCTGCCTGCAGGCGATCAGCAATCGCCTGATCCGAGATTGGCCTTCCCGGTGGCTCTGAGTCGATCAGCGCCTTGACCCGCTGCTGCACACGGTAAACCGAAATGGTACCGCCACCGCGTGTCGGTAAACCGGCCGAGAAGAAGCGCCGAAGCTCGATCATACCGATCGGTGTGTCAGCATACTTGCCGTTGGTAACGCGTGAAATTGTTGACTCGTGCAGCCCCACCTCTTCAGCAACATCCTGCAACGTCAAAGGCTTCAACCCCAGCACTCCGTACTCGAGAAAGGAGCGCTGGCGCTGAGCCAAGCATATTGCCACCTTCATCAGCGTTTCGCTACGCTGATCCAGCGCGTGCAGGAGCCATTTGGCCTCTTTCATCGCCTGACTCATAAACTCCTTATCCTTTCCGGTCCACTCATGCCCCTCCCAGCGCTCATCAAGTTTAATGCCGCGCCAACCCGAAGCGGGGACCTCCACCTCTATCTCGTTGCCGCTGGTACGACGGAAAATAATCTCGGGGCGGATATAGTAGTTGTTATTGCCACGCATGCCGTGGCCGGGGAATGGGTCAAGACGGCGCATGCGTGCACGGGCCTGAGCAATCATCTCATCAGAGCACTCTGCCTTTTTGGCAAGCTCCGCATCCGATCCAAAGAGCTCTTGTGAGAAATGGAGCAGCAGACGCTTCACCCAGAGGTCGATCTCTGATTCACCATCAAGCTGCATCAGCAGGCATTCGGTCAGATCACGGGCGCCCAATCCTGCAGGCTCAAGCTGATGAATCACCTCGATCAAGACCCTCTCGACGGTTTCACCATCGGTATCGATCTGCCCTTTCAACTCCGCGGCAAACTCAGCCGGGTCGTTGCGGAAGTAGCCATCATCATCGAGGGAATCGATCATGGCATGGGCAAGCTCCCGCTCGCTATCTTCCATGGGCTGACGATCCACCTGCTCATGCAGTGAGTCGCCAAGGTTTACCTCTCCCTGCCACATCTGTTCGCTATCAGGCATGTCATCACGGGTGGAGGCGGAATACATCGTCTCCCAACGATTATCACCCTGCTCCTTCCACTGCTCACGCTCATCGGCTTCACGGGCGCGATCCTGAGTCGCCGAATCGGCCGTAGTAAACGACTCCTGATCCATCTCCAGCAAAGGATTGGATTCGATCGACTCCTCAAGGTAGCTCTCCAGCTCCATACTGCTCATTGCCAGAACCTTGAGGCTCTGGGTCAATTGTGGAGTCAAAGCCAACCGTTGGCCAAGCTTATGGGAGAGTCTGGTTTCCATTAAAAGTCAGTCAGCGCCATTAGAAAGTTATTGTCGTTCAGATTGTACAGTTGCTGCTGCGGAGAAAGTCCGCTCAAAGAGTCGTTTTTGAAATCCGAATAGAGTACCATCAACATCCTTGTTATAACTCAAATACCACAGAATATCAAGCCAAAGATCTCCTGAACTGCAGCTTGCCTGAAGATGTTACGCTTCTTTTTTCAGCGGCGCCAGAAGTTCGGCCAACTCACCATTCTCCTGCATTTCCGTCACAATATCGCATCCGCCAATGAACTCGCCTTTGATATAAAGCTGTGGAATCGTCGGCCAATCCGAGTACTCCTTAATGCCCTGCCTTACATTTTCATCAAGCAATATATTCACCGCAGCATACGGAATGTTGTAACTGGAGAGTATCCCGGCAACGCGCTGGGAAAAGCCACACTGTGGGAAATCAGGGGTTCCCTTCATGAACAGAACGATGTCGTTCCCTTTAACTACCTGATCGATCTGCTGCAACACGGTTTCACTCATGCTCACTCCTTGGGGATCGAGGTTTTCAACGCCAATGCGTGAATCGCCTCTTTCATTTTGTCGCCCAGCGTGGCGTACACCATCTGATGCTGGGCAATGCGTGACTTGCCATTGAAGGCAGCGGAGACAACTTCCATCTCAAAATGGTCATGGCCGGAAAACAGGCGTACATCCACCTCAGCACCGGGAATTCCCTGCCGGACCAGCTCTGCAACTTCTTCAGGTGTCGGTGTCATAAACGTCCTGTTGTAGGGGTTGAAATTTCAGCAGAAACTGGTGGGCTCACCAGGACTCGAACCTGGAACCAACCGGTTATGAGCCGGTAGCGCTAACCAATTGCGCCATGAGCCCGTCGTTTCCGCACGAGGCGGGCAGACTAGGACGTATAATCCCGGACTGCAATCCCAAGAAGAGAATGAAATTGGCCGCTCCAGAAAGTGGTGCCAGCAACATTTGTGGCAAGGCAACCGATCAGCGCGTACAGTTCCCGCCCATGAAACAGACCCTAGTCATCAAACCGACCCTATTTACCGAGCTTAATCTTCCTGAATCGCTACTAAAAGGCATTGAGGAGCTTGGCTTTACGGAGATGACCGACGTTCAGCAGATTGCCTTGCCGATAACGCTGGCAGGCAAAGATGTTGCGGGCCAGGGACGTACCGGCACAGGCAAAACAGCCACATTTCTGATTACTGCAATCAATCGCCTGCTCACCACTGATCCTAAACCAGGACGCACCAATCATCATCCACGCGCCCTGATTATCGCACCAACGCGCGAGCTTGCAGTGCAAATCTCCGATGATGCTGCAAAGCTGGCAAAACACACCGACCTGAAATTACATACCGTGTATGGCGGTGTTGATTATGAAAAGCAGCGACTGGGTTTTGAAAATGGTGTCGACATCCTGATCGGCACACCGGGCCGCCTGATTGATTACCTGAAAAAGCGGGTCTATTCACTTACCAAGGCCGACATGCTGATTATCGACGAGGCCGACCGCATGTTCGATCTCGGCTTCATCAATGATCTACGCTTTATGCTGCACCGGCTGCCCAAGTACGACCAACGCCAGTCGCTGATGTTCTCGGCTACCCTTTCCCACCGTGTCCTGGAAATGGCCTACGAGCACATGAATGAACCCGAGAAGCTGCGCGCCGAAGAGGGTGACCTCACCGCTTCCGGTATCACCGAATCGATGTACCACACCAGCATGGAGGATAAGTTCCCTCTACTGGTTCATCTGCTGCGTGAAGGCGATGTCAAACGCGGCATGATTTTCATTAACGAGAAGCGCACTGGTGAGCGTGTTGCCCGCAACCTCGCCCGCTACGGCTTTTCCGTCGGCATTCTCTCCGGTGATGTGCGCCAGCAGAAACGCACCCGAATCCTTGAGGATTTCACCAACGGCAAGCTGCAACTACTGGTTGCCACCGATGTTGCCAGCCGCGGCCTGCACATTGACGGGGTAACCCACGTATTCAATTACGATCTTCCGGAAGATGCAGAGAACTATGTCCACCGCATTGGCCGCACCGCCCGTGCCGGCGCAAAAGGCACAGCCATCTCCTTCTCATGCGAGCGCTTCTGCTTTGGCCTGCCTGATATCGAGACCTACATCAGCCGCCAGGTTCCGATATGCCATATCGAGCATGAGATGCTGCAGATCGGCAAACCGTCCACTCCCGAGGCTACGGCTGAAGGGTTGAAAAAAGAGGATCAGGCTGAGAAACATGATCAGCCAAAGTCCGGTGGAAGGCCCGGCGGCAGACCCGGTGGAAACCGCAATGGTCGCGGGGGCCCGTCAAGAGGACGCCGCTAAAAAGGCGTCACATCAAGGGTAATCTGGTTCAGTCAGAGCATCCTCAGCGATTAACCTTGCCACCGCACTTGTCACAGGTCTCTACGGTTGTCAGGATTTTCTTGTTGGCCAGCATCTTCCTGCACGATTCGCAGAAGTAAAAACCCTTGAGGTTACTATAAACAATAACGAACAGTGCCGGTAGCAGAACCGCATAACCTTTCGGTGGAAACTCCAGCATATAGGCCAGCACCAGTAAGATGCCCGCCAGTCCGAAGATAATCATGGGCCACAGCTTTTTCTTAAGCTGAATATCGATATTGATCGCAAACACGGCAAGCCTAGCCGTTATAAACAGAACCCAGAAGAAAACGCCAAAGAAAATCAGATCGCTTGTACTCACTACCATCTACCCCGAAACCCATGTATGGGTATCGCGCACACTAGTCCAACTGCCGCAACGACGGAACAAATAGAGTCCTGACCCCATTAGCATTCAGACAGCTTGATTCTGCACGTTATATTTACAGGCGGGCCCAGGCCAAAGGTAATCTCTACCGTAGCTCGTTACTGTTAAAGCATGTCAGCCAGAGACTGCTCTTCCAGCACCTTCATGAACGCACGCCGTGCTTTATACAGCACACCCATCAGATGGCAGTTATCAATCAGAGGGCAGGTGTTGGTTTCACGGGAGAAGCACTCCTGTATGTTCATGTGCGGCTCCGTCAGACGGACCACATCAGCAATAAAAATATCTTCCGGTTTTTTTGCCATGCGCATGCCGCCGGACTTGCCGCGCACTGTCTGGATGAAACCGTGCATCCCCAGGTTATGCACCACCTTCACCATATGATTGCGCGACACACCATAATGCTCGGTAATCTCGGAAACAGTGACCAGACGATCCTGATTTTTAGCGATATAAAGCAGGGCCCGGAGTGAGTAATCGGTGTATGAGGTTAGCTGCATGATCGAAACATATATTCTATTGACAACAATTCCAACCATCCTTAACTTGCACCACCAATGCATCTTTAAGAAAAGCAAAGGGCATTTGTAAAAAGTGGGCCCGGCGTTACAGACTCTAGCTTCTGACAATCACGCGGGATGCATTCACTTAATATATTATAGAGGAGTTAGCTGCTTATGTTTTGTTATCAATGTGAACAAACATCCCGTGCCGATGGCGTTTTGGGATGTGCTTCGGCTGTCGGAAACTGTGGTAAGGACGCACAGACATCTGATCTGCAGGACCTGTTGATCCATGCCGTCAAAGGAATCGCCCAGTATGCCAAGCGTGCCCGTGACCTCGGCGCCGGTGATAATGATGCCGGCAAATTCATTCTCTATTCCATGTTTACCACGCTCACCAATGTGAACTTTAATCCAGCCCGTTTCACCAGCATGCTGACAGAAGCGGCAGAGATTCGTGCGCGAGTAAAAAAGGCTTATGAAGAGGCTGCAACTGCACAGGGTGTTGTTGTAGAAGAACTCAGCGGTGCTGCCGTCTGGGATATCCCAACAGAAACCAACGAGTTGCTGGCTCAGGCTGCAATGGCTTCGGTTCGTGCCGGTGAAGCAGAGGTCGGTGAAGACATCGTTGGCCTGCGCGCATTGATTCTTTATGGTGCCAAAGGCGTCTGCGCATACGCTTATCACGCACTGATGCTCGATGAGCAGAGTGATGAGGTATATGCAAACTTAGAAAGCACCATGGACTTCCTGGCCAGCGATCCGACTGATGTGGATGCACTGGTAGCTCAGGCCCTGGCTCTGGGCCATACCAATCTGACAGTGATGGGCATGCTCGATGCAGGAAATACCGGCAAGTTCGGCACACCTGAGCCATCAGCTGCACGTATCTCTGCTGTTGCAGGCAAAGCGATTCTGGTCAGCGGCCACGACATGGCTGATCTGGCAGCTCTGCTGGAGCAGACCGAAGGCACGGGCATCAATGTTTACACCCACGGTGAAATGTTACCAGCTCACAGCTATCCTGAACTGAAGAAATATGCACACCTAGCCGGCAACTACGGCGGCGCATGGCAGGATCAGCAGAGTGAGTTTGCCAACTTCCCCGGCCCGATTCTGATGACCTCCAACTGCATCATCGAACCTGCTGCCTCTTATCGCCGTCGCATCTTCACTGCCGGCCCTGTTGGCTGGCCGGGTCTGCGTCATATTGAAAATCATGATTTCTCAGTTCTGATTCAGGCTGCCAATGCCATGCCTGGATTTGCTGCTGATTCCGAAGAGAAAACCATCACTGTTGGTTTCGGTCGAGATGCCGTACTGGGGGTTGCTGATGTAGTTATCGATGCCGTAAAAGCAGGTGCGATCAAACACTTCTTCCTTGTTGGTGGCTGCGACGGCGCGGCATCAGGCCGCAACTACTACTCCGACCTGGTTGACCAGACACCGGATGACACCGTTATTCTTACACTTGGTTGTGCCAAATACCGTTTCAATAAAAAGGATTACGGTGCGATTGGCGGTATCCCACGCGTGCTGGATATGGGTCAGTGCAATGACAGTTATTCAGCGATTCAGGTTGCAGTGGCATTGTCCAAAGCATTTGAGTGCGAAGTAAACGAACTGCCTCTCTCACTGTTTGTTTCATGGTTCGAACAGAAGGCTGCGGCAGTACTGCTGACACTTCTAGCGCTGAATATCAAAGGCATCACTCTTGGACCGACATTGCCGGCGTTCATCACGCCACCAGTGTTGAACACCCTGATAGATAGCTTTGATATCAAGGCTAACACCACACCGGAAGCCGATCTGGCTGCAGCCCTGGCTGCATAAGAGACCGATGGAAGAACTGAATAACTGTTCTCATACAGTAATTCAGGCGACCCATGGATGGGTCGTACGACTGCACTGAATTTCAGTGTGGCCTAAGAAACTGGAGCGGCATATGTCGCTCCAGTTCTCTTTTCAATTCAGAATATAAGGATGATCCGATGAGCCAAACCTATTCCATTTGCCTCAATACGCAGGATGGTAAAGAGATAAGTTTTGACTGCGCAGCAGATGAAAACCTGATTGATGCAGCAGCCCAGGCCAATATCACATTGCCTGCTGTTTGCCATGAAGGAAACTGCGGCGCATGTCATGGCCACTGCAAAAGCGGTGAGTACGAACAAAAATCACATAGTTCCGGCGCCCTCTCTGAACAGGATGAAGAGCATGGCGGTATCCTGATGTGCCGCACCTTCCCGCGTGGCGACATGATCGTCGAGGTAACATCCGACCTGTCCCATATCACCTCAGGCCCGGTGCCTGAGCCGGTTTGTGAAGTTCTGGCCGTCGACGACATGGGAGGCAATGTATGTCGCCTGCTGCTGAAGGTCTTGCCGGATGAGCAGGGCGCTATCAATGCGGAATTTGAACCGGGACAGTTCATGGAGCTTGAAATTCCGGGCACCGATATTCGTCGTGCCTACTCGATCTCCAATGCGCCCAACTGGAGTGGTGAACTGGAGTTTATGATTCGCCTGCAACCGCATGGCAAATTCTCCAGCTGGCTGCTCAATGATGCCAAGGTCGGTGATCAACTGAACACCAAAGGCCCTGAAGGAAGCTTCCTGCTGCATCAGGCGGGCATTGCCCCCCGTCGCTTTGTTGCCGGAGGTACAGGTGTCGCACCGATGCTCTCCATGCTGCGGCAGATGGCGGAGTTTCAGGAAACACATGAGTCCCATCTCTATTTTGGCCTCACCTCAGAAGAGGACCTGTTCGCAATTGATGAAATTGAAGAGCTAAAGGCATCCGTTGCCAACCTCACTGCTGAAGTATGTATCTGGAAACCGACGGCAACCTGGCAGGGATTCAGAGGCTCTCCTGTTGATGCATTCAAACGCGACCTGGAAGCAGACCTTGCCAAAGGCATTAAACCCGATGTTTATCTCTGTGGCCCTCCGGGTCTGATTGATGCCGCTGAAAAGGTGGCTGAAGAGCTTGGCCTGCCGCACACCAGCCTGTTCAGCGAACGCTTCCTGCCTGGCTAAAACTATGAAGTGGCTCTGATATACAAACTGCGCCCGATCATGAACAATTCGCCTTATGCGATATCTTACTGACTCTCGACAGATTCCAACATCACAGGAGCAGCAATGGCTGCCCCTGCTACGCCGCAACTTCCAGCTCGGCTGGGTGACTGATGACAAACGCCCCGTCATGCCTGGTGCGGACGATGCCGTAGCCCGCTGGTCCAATGATCAGGCGGTGATGCTACCAGGGATTATCGATGTTGATGCCTGGCAGAAGGAGATCGCTGAAGCGCACAAGCTGATGAAGGCGACCCTTGATGCCGATGAGGTAGCCCCGCTATTGGAGCAATCACCTTACAGTGATCGCCTTGGATCACTTTTTCCACTGGTTGCCTCTTCATTCGAGGAGCATGACGAGCAGGGCATTGAAAAGGTCTACTTCGATGTCGAGCAGGATGGCGATGTTGTTGCTGAAAGCCTCTGGTGCAAGGCCTCCTGGCTCTCCTTTATCGAGGGGGATGCTTCGCTTCGCTTCCGCTTCTCCTTCGGCATGGAGTGCCTTGAGGATGTTGCAGCCGACCCCGAGCGCCAGCTCTGGGCTGGCCGCCTCTGCGATGCGATATTCCCCGAATCGAAGTCCATTACGGAAAACACTCTGATCCTTCCCCTACTTGAGAAGATTGTTGGCGGTGAGCCTGCCTTTGTAGAGCGCATTGTCTATTTTAATGCCCCAAATGGTGGCGCGCAGATGCACCACGATGTTGAACGTGGCCATGACGGTGTTGTGTTCGCCCAGCTTTCAGGTTCCACCTTCTGGCTGGCGCTCTCCAAGCCTGAGCTGATTGATACACTGATTGCATTTGCGGAAAACCCTGAAAACAGCAGTGAACTTTCCCGGCTGCTACCGGAAGCAGCTGACCGTGAGCAACTGGCAGCGCTGTTGAGTGATCGCGCCACCCTATCTACCTATATGGATGAGTTCGATCACGAACTGGTTGAAGCGGTCATGGATCGCTCTCCCCTGTTTACTGAATATCTGGTTAATAAAGGCTATGGCTACATCCTCAATGCTGGCGATCTGTTGCTGATGCCGCAGCGGGATCTCGACAGCTGCGTCTGGCATTCAGTGATCTGCCTTGGTGATGAACCCGGTGAGGCGCTCTCCTTTGCCATGCGAGCCACAAATCAGCAGGAATGCTGATTTGGACGGGCTTTAGACCCCCGAAGGGTAAGGGCCAGGGACGGCCCGAATCATGCAGTCTCAGTCGGCACTCAAATTTACTAGGCAATAAAAAAGGGACGGTAATTACCGTCCCTTTTTTGTCGATTGAGGAGCCCTACCTTATTCCGGTTTATTAATATGCAGGTCCATCTGCGGATAGGGAATCGAGATACCGTTGTCATCAAATGTCAGTTTCACCTTTTCAGTCACATCGAACATCACACCCCAGTAGTCGGCCGACTTGACCCACGGGCGCACATTGAAGTTCACGCTTGAGTCAGCTAGTTCTGCTACGGCGATCAATGGCGCAGGTTCCTTCAGAACACGATCATCAGCATCAAGAATCGATTGTAAAAGCTCCTTGGCCTTGCGGATATCATCATCGTAGCCGATGCCAAAAACCATATCGACGCGGCGCGTTTCACGTGCTGAGTAATTGGTGATTGTGCCGTTATAGATCGCACCGTTAGGGACAATGATTTCGCGGTTATCGCCAGTTTTCATCGTAGTGGTAAAGATGCCGATCACCTCGACCACACCGGACGTTCCAGCCGCCTCAACAAAGTCACCAACCCTGAAAGGGCGGAACACGATAAGCAGCACGCCAGCGGCAAAATTCTGCAGAGAACCCTGCAGGGCCAGGCCAACTGCCAAGCCTGCAGCACCGATCAGGGCGATAAAGGAGGTCGTATCGACACCGAGCTGGTCGAGTGAGGCGATAATAATGACCAGCAGCAGCAGAGCATTAAGGATCGAGTGGACGAAGTTGATCAGTATCGGATCCATATCAGCCTTGTTAAGCATTTTGTCGACAACATTCAGCAGGATGCGGGCAACCCAGCGCCCGATGACGAAGATCGCCAACGCCATGACTATATTAATAGCCCAGGGAACCACATAGATGCTGATCAGCTCCTGGATATTTGATGTTTCAAGCATAAATTTCTCCCATAATCAGTATAAACAGGTGTTACACCCGTTAATATGGCACGACTTTACCATCAAAGGCAACAAACTGTCCGGGGGAGAAATTGCGTGCACCTGCAATCACCCTGCTCATGCCTGCCACTGAGGTTTCAACATCAATCAGGCCGACGTTGCCTACCATGTCGGTAGCTACCCAGCCTGGGTGCAGGGTGATCACATGCACGCCGGATGGCGCAAGATCAACAGCCATCGATTTGGAAACAATAACCAACCCTGCCTTGGCGGCGCGGTAGGCATAGACACCACCGCTGCTGTTGTCATCTGATGAGCCCATCTTCGAGCTGATATTGGCAATGATTCCCTTTGCTACAATAACCTGACCGGCAAGTCTCTGCACCACCCGCAACGGGCCGACACAGTCGATATTGAATACATCCAGCATGGTCCGGCCAGTCACCTTGTTCAGCGACTGCCCATCCTTACCCGGCCCATAGATGCCGGCATTATTAATAAGCAGATCAATGGCTTCCGGTAATTCACCCTGCGGTAGCTCATCGCTTCCCACATCCCAGCGAACCACATGCAGCTTCTCAGAAACAATCCCGCTAAGCGCACCCGAATCGCTACGGCAACAGGCCCAAACCTCATCGCCCTGCTCGAGATAGTGGCGAACAAAACCCAGCCCGATGCCCCTGTTTGCGCCAGTAATGACTACGTTCATATTGCCTCCGATTAGCGTCGTACCACCTGCTGCTGCTACCATAGGGCGCATGGCCGTTTCAGTGAACCCCCGAATTCCCCGCCAAGGCATGTCAACACTGCTCAAGGGGAGCGTAACCGACCGAATCCTGCTTCTGGTTTCTCTGCTGGGCATTACCGCTGCGTGGTTTACTGTTCAGGCGCTGGTTGCCTCCGGCCCCGCCGTTGCCGAGATTTACCACGGCAAAAGGCTACTCGCGACCTATCCGCTACCAAAAGCTGGTGAGACACCGAAGACTTTCCAGATCGATGGTGAACTGGGCCCATCTGAAATCCTGCTGGATGAAGATGGTGTGCGTATCACCTCTTCGCCGTGCAGTGCTCAGCGCTGCGTCTATTCAGGTGCCCATCGTCATGCCGGCGACATGATTGCCTGCGTCCCCAATCGTATCCTGATCACCATTCGTGGCAGCGCCAAGCGTCGCTTCGATGCCATTGTTGAGTAAGCCATGGGACCTGTGATTCTGCGCCCTCCTCTGGCCGAGCTGCAGCAAAAAGCGAACTGGCTGGCGCTTTTGCTGCTGGCTATCGGCCTGCATGTTTTCGAGGCAGCACTTCCCAGCCTCGGACCGTGGTTCAAACCCGGGCTTGCCAACCTGGTGACACTTCTCGCCCTGCTATGGCTTGGGCCAAGGGCTGCAGTACTGCTCTCCATCGGGCGTGTGGTTATCGGCAGCTTCTTTATCGGCACCCTCTTCACCCCGACATTCGTCATCAGCATGGCCGGTGGCCTTGCTGCAGCAGCGGTGATGATCGCGGCCTGGCGTTTCATTCCGGGTATCAGCCTGATCGGCGTAAGCCTGCTGGGGGCAATTGCCCATATGGTGGCCCAGTTTGTTACAGTGGAGACCCTTTTTATCCAGCAGAGCGTTCTCTATTTTGCTCTACCCCCTCTTCTGCTGCTCTCCACGACTACCGGCTGGCTAAATGGGGCGCTGGCGGGGTATATTGCGGCGAGACTCGAGTTCCCTGATGAATAAAATTGACATCAATACCGACCAGCGTCGTATCGGCTTCGCCTTTATCGCTTCAATCGCCCTGCATATTCTGCTGGTGGTGCTGATCGATTATGTCGATGGCAACAAACCACTGCCGAAAAAGGATATTCCGCAGATCATGGATGTGGTGCTGCTTGATGATAAGAAAACCCCATCCAAAAAAGCGCCCAAAGATGCCAAGACCATGTCCAACCGCAGTGCCACCGGCGGCAGCAAGGCCGACGACCGCATGACACGCCAGGCCAGAGCCCCGATGTCAGGCAATCAGCAGCACCCACAACCGTCACCTCCGCAGCAGCCGAAAACGCCGCCACCACTTAACCAGCAGAGCCGGACCCGGTTAATGGCCAAGCGTGGCGACTTCCCTGATAGCAGCCAGCTGAAGAAACAGCCGAAAGCGGATAAAAATAAAACTCAACCGAAGGACCCATCCACTGTTCCGCTGTCCAATCTAATGCCATCGGCAATGGCGCTGTCGCAACTTTCACGCGATTTCGAGCGTGAGCGCCGCATGAAGCAGAAACTGACCAAAGAGGCCGATGTTTCTATCAATACCCGTCAGGCCAAGTATGCGCCTTATGCACAGGCACTGGTTCGTGCGCTTGAGGAGCAGTGGCGTCCGGGACAGGCAAACTATGAACAGTTTGCCGAGGAGGCGCGTCGTTCTATGATCAAGCTGACGATCGACAAGAATGGCGACCTGGCTGGCATTGAGATACTGCGCCCAAGCCCGATTCCGCAAATCAACAACAGTGCGATCGAGGCGATCAACGCCGCTGCCCCGTTTAAAGTGCTGCCATCCTCCTGGGGGCTGGATCGTGTCAATTTCTATCTGACCTTTGAGGTCATAGAGGACAGGTTTGTCTTCCGACCGATGTAGAGCCCTGCTCGGCTGGTACGGGGATAACGCCCGCCAACTACCGTGGCGGGAAACAACGCTCCCTTATCACATATGGGTTTCTGAGGTCATGCTGCAGCAAACACAGGTGAAAACCGTACTGCCGCGTTACCTTGAGTGGTTTGAGTTATTTCCAACGGTTGAAGCCCTGGCATCGGTATCTACAGATGATGTTCTCAAGGCATGGGAGGGACTGGGCTACTACCGACGCGCCCGATTCATTCATAAAGCTGCGCAGATGATCACCTCTGATTTTGCTGGCCGGTTTCCAAATGACTTTGATGATATCATGAAGTTGCCCGGCATTGGCCGCTCCACCGCAGGGGCTATCTCATCATTCTGTTTCGGCACGGCAACGCCTGTATTGGATGGCAATGTAAAGCGGGTTCTCAAACGCTGGCACGCCAAGCCTGAAGCGAACGACAAAACGCTCTGGCTGCTGGCGCAGAAGGCTATAAACGATTCGGCTGATCCAGCCACATGGAATCAGGCGATGATGGAGTTGGGTGCATCAGCCTGTTCTGCCAAATCACCAAAATGTGGTGAATGTCCGACGCATGAAAATTGCCTCTCCGCATTCCGGGTCGAAGTATCAAAAGAGATTCGCAAAAAGGTTGAAGTCCTTGATGTTCACTGGCGAGTTCATCTGCATACCTGTCCGAAAAAAGGAATATGGCTCACCCAGCGCCCCGATTCGGGTATCTGGGGAGGCCTCTGGTCACCACCGATCAGCGAACTGGCCGATCAACCCGACGAGCAACCGACACATACCCACCAACTGACGCACAGGCGTTTACACCTCTATCCGCTACAATCTGAATCTGAACCAAATGGCGAAGGCCGCTGGGTCCCCTCCATTGAAGGGTACGCCCTGCCGACAGGTATCCACCGTCTGCTGGAGAAAGTAATCTGATGATTGTCCGCCTGCTTCTAATCTCTGCCCTGCTGCTACCGCTAGCCGGACATGCAGCAAACATTGAGTCGGGAATGGTTGTCGCAGCACAACGAAGCGCTGCCCAGGCAGGCATTGAGATGTTGAGGCGAGGCGGTAACGCCTTTGATGCAGCCGCGGCTACTGCTCTAGCCTTGGGCGTGGTGGAACCGGGATCATCCGGTATTGGCGGTGGCGGCTTCTTCCTGCTCTATATCGCCAAAGAGAAGCGTTATGTGATGCTCGATGCACGCGAAACCTCGCCAAGGCTGGCCGGAAAGGGAGAGGTCTATGAGTCACAATCCTCTGTCGATGGGCCGCAATCGGCAGGGGTGCCGGGATTAGCAGCAGGCGTGGACCACCTTGTCACGCGTTACGGAAAACTGAACCGAAAAGAGATCACTCAGCCTGCCATCAATCTGGCAAACAATGGTTTTGAAGTCGGGGCACGCCTGAAGTCCATGTTGAATTGGCGCGCCAAGGCGTTCAGCGATTCAGCTCGCCGTACCTATCTCAACAGCAAGACCATCAAACAGGAAGCGCTCGCCGATACACTGGTTCGTTTTGCGCGTGGCGGAGGCGAGGAGTTCTATCGCGGTGAAACTGCAGGGCGGCTGGTTGCCGACATGAAACGCGACGGCGGCCTGATCCGCGAATCGGACATGGCAGCCTATCAAGTGATCGAGCGTGAACCGGTAGTGTTCGACTACCAGAACTACCGTCTGATCTCCGCACCGTTGCCATCATCCGGCGGCATGACACTGGCCCATATCTTCGGGCAGCTGAAAGATGATGATCTTAAAAAATTGGATCGGGCTGATCGGGTTCACCTGCTGGTTGAAACGATGAAGCGGGCCTACATGGATCGCAATGGCCACCTGGGCGACAGCGATTTCGTTGATATCCCCGACCTGCTCAATGCCGAGCGGCTACAAGGGATAAGAAATAGTGTTCGCATGGATCAGGCTACCCCGAGCAGCGAGCTTGGTAGTGCATCCGAATCCATCGGAGCAGGAACCGACACCACCCACTTCTCAGTGATTGATGATGAGGGCAATATGGTTTCGGCCACCCTCTCGATAAACTACGCCTTCGGTTCAGGTTATGTTTCTCCGTCCACTGGCATACTTCTCAATGACGAGATGGATGATTTCGCCACCCGCCCCGGCAAGCCCAATGCCTACGGCCTGGTGCAAGGTTCAGCCAATGCGGTTGCACCGGGAAAACGCATGCTCAGCTCCATGTCGCCAACATTCGTGATTGGCCCCAAACGCACCTTTATCGTCGGCACCCCCGGCGGCTCGCGCATTATCTCGATGGTACTGCTCGCCTCGCTCGGTTTCATGCTTGATGAGTCAGCTCCCGCCGAGTGGGTAAACGCTCCGCGTTTTCACCACCAGTTCCTGCCTGATCTCATCCAGCACGAACAAAATGCCTTCACACCTGAGGTGGCCGCTGAACTTCAGAAACGTGGCCACACATTCAAGTCGATGAATCGTCAGTACGGCAATATGCATGCGATACTCCTTGATAGAGAGACCGGCAAGCTCATCGGCCTTACAGATGCACGCGGCGAAGGTGTTTCGGCTACCGCCAGATAGTCAGCTGTCGATAAACGCTGAAAGCACAGCACACCATCCTTTAGCAAGGTTAGCGCGATTATAGCCGCCGCCACCAAGTGCGATGATACGGCCTTTGCTGAACTCATCGGCAATGCGACAGAGTGATGCTGCGGCATGGGCGTGAGCCTGCGGAGTGAATCGCATGTCAGTGATCGGATCGCCATCAATTGAATCGGCTCCGCACTGGAAAATGATAAACTCCGGTTTGAATAATGTGCGGATAAAGGATTCGGCCTCGGGCCAGGCGCGCAGGAAGTCATCATCATTTGCACCGGGGCGCATTGGCAGGTTCAGCTTGGTTCCTTTGGCTACACCTTTCCCCGTTTCATCGGTGAAACCCGTGCCGGGATAGAGGTGGGCGCCATCCTCATGAATATCGACAATGCAGAGATCAGGATCGGTCTCGAAGGCATAGAATACGCCATCACAGTGGTGGGCATCGATATCGACATAAGCGATACGTTTGATGCCATATCTGCTGCGCAGAGTTTCAATCAGCACACCTGCATCGTTAAACACGCAGAAACCGGCGGCCATATTGCGGCGGGCGTGATGCAGGCCTGCAATGGGGATGAAACAGCGGCTATGGCTGCCGTTGATGGCCTCTTCCGCTGCTGCCAGTACGGTGCCCACCACCGTGGCTGCCGCCTTATAGATGCCTTTGAAGGCAGGGGTGTCGCCGTAGTCGAGATAACCACTGCCTGATTCGGAGCGTTCAATGACGCGATCAATATATTCAGGCGTATGAAAACACATGATGGCCTCGCGATCTGCCATAACAGGAGCGCCAATTGATACCCTTTTGTCTAACTCCTGCCGCAGCGCCTCCTGCCAGAAGGCATCCATGCGATCCGGGCCGAAGGGGTGCCCTTCGCCGAATCCGTAACGGGCCAGCCCGGGGCCGAGAAATAACTGAACAGCGTGCTGCATAGATCAACTATAGCAGGAAATATGCTGCTTTTTTTCAGGGAGAGGTTTTAAGCCGTGACGAAGAGGTAGCCCCAGGCGCCGAAGAGCAGGGCAGAGCCGAAACAGAGGAATGCAACCCAGGCCATCGCTAACACAATGCTTTTCCTTCCAGCTTGATGTGCCTTCCATCCAAACCATGCTGCAAAACAGCCGATCGGAATAGAGAATATAAGGAAGAGGGCAAGAACCATCCGCGCAGGCTAACCGCTATGGCTACATTGCCAAGCCGGATGACGGCGATAAGTTACATCTGAATCAGTGCTTCCTGCATCTCTTCAGGACATAAAGCCAAAAATGTGATTTTGACTTTACTTACGAAATCGATGACTTACGTTATTGATTTCGGCGGGCTTTCCGTAGCCCGCCCGAATACCCTGAACTTTTCAGTGTATCCGGCTTACTCGGCATCAATCACCCAAGGGGCAGACATGATCAGAAAGCTTCAGACTTTGTGGAAAAAGGCAGCGGAGACACCGAAGGCAAAACGCGAGCATGAGGTCTCCCTTGCCGTGACAGCATTGATGGTCGAAGTGATGCGCATGGATGGAAAGCTTGATGAGGCCGAGCGCAGTGAGATTGTGCTGGCGGTGGAGAAGCGATTCGGCCTCTCCCAGGCAGAGGTGCATGAACTGATTGAGCTTGCCGCCATCGAGGTGGAGCAGGCGCTTGATCTGCATCAATTCACCTCGGCAATAGTTAAATCCTTCTCAACGGATGAGCGGATAAAAATCCTGACCGAGCTCTGGTGTGTCGCGATGGCCGATGGCCGTGTAGATCCTTATGAAGAGCAGCTGTTGCGACGTATGGCCGAACTGATGGGTTTGCATCACAGTCAGTTCATACAGGCCAAGATTGCCGCGGAGCTGATGTTTTAAATTATTTTCTGGTGCTGAGCACAACCCAGATCGAAGCAATTTCGCCGGCATGATCCTGGGCAGTCGGCGCTGACGGAAAGACTCGCTGTTTACTGATGCCCCGATAATCGAAAAAACGTCCAATCAGATAGTGCGTATACTGGATGCGCTGCATCGATTCAAAATCAATCGCCTCTCCCGTCCATTTCGGAACCAGATCAACAACCAGCTTTGGGTTGGCCTTCATTTTTTTCACTACTTTGAGCAGGCGAATGCGCTCATTCAGGGAGAGGCCTCCCCTCTCATGAAGCCGAATGCGGGTTTCGACCCTTTTTTTACCACTTCTGGAGGTTGAGATAACGGTTGCTGACTTTTCGGCTGAGTCGCGCAGCACCTGCTGCAGCGAGAGACCGAGGAGCTGCAGGTCAAGCGGCTCACCGTTCCAGTTGCCACTGACTGGAAACTGCAGGTTGATCTGCTCATTGCCTTCTGCCAGCCGGCTCAACAGATCAATCGTGTTGAATCCGGTACGACTGATCATTGGATCATTTGCGGTCACTTCATGCTCAGCCAGTGGCCTCTCTAGGTTGAGTGATACCTTGCCGGTGTAGTGACCGGGCTCTTCTCCATTTTCTACATTCAATGAAGCTGAGATGCGACCACGAACGGGTTTGGGCATGCCTGAGGCCGTCATCCATTCGCTGAGAAAAAGCGGGGTTGCACTCTCAAGGCTGATTTTCCCCAAAAACCGCATTGGCTCAGAAAGTGGGCTCCACTTCCCATCCAGCATCAGTACTCCACCTCCCATCTCGCCTCGCAGCGAGACCCTGGATGGTCTGTTTGCGGCTAATGGAGAGAGGCCGAACTCAGCATTCGTTACCCAATACGAATCGGGCTGACCGACGCTGATTTTACCGTTCTTCCAGCGGATATCATCTATATCCCACTTTCCGGCAACCAGACTCTCAGTCCACCAGGTTTTTTCCTGGTCGCTACGCGCAGCAGCGTCCTGACCCGCTGTTTGCAACGACAAAGGTATAAGCGTTGCAATGTAGTGCCAGCCCTCAGCAGTAAGCGAATCAACATGCTGTTTTTTAAGTCCGGTTCCGACCGGCCCGAATCTGGTTGAGATGCTTTCTGCCATCCAGCGGTTACCGGCATGGGCAAGGTATGGGTTTTCACTGGTTGCCTTGCCGTGCAGTAACCACTCCCCTCTATTCAAGAGTGCATTGACCGACAGTGATGTTGTGCCATCAAGGATAAGTGGTGAACTCTGAGAGCTCTTAAGTGGGAGCAACGGACGAAGCTGGGTTAACGGGATATGTTTGGCCTGAACATCCAGTTTCGCAGCATTAAGAGTGCCGCCCTGTCGCAGAACCTCTCCCTGAATGGCCCATTCAGGGTCATCGCTGTCATTACCTGCAACGCTTTTCAGCTTAATATCTGTCATCCCTTTGGAGGTCAGTGTGCATGTGCCACTCAGCCCTGATAGCTGGATGTCGCCCTCAGGAAGATCAATTAGCACGTTGAGAGCATCAATATCAACCGCCTCGGCATGGATGCTCCATAACGGTGCTGGCGAACTTCTCCTGTTTTTCCGAATTAGCGGCTGAAGGGTGATGGCTGGCCTTGAAAGCTTCAGGGTTGTGACTGAGAGCTTGCGATGCTCGGAATCAAGTTTTGCATCGCGATAATACAGGCTTTCTACCCCCCAGTTTTCAGACTCTGAACCAGCGATGGGGGCATAGATAATATTGTGCAGCACTCCCTTGCTGCTGCTGAACAGCAGTCCAGCATCACTTCTGTGCAGGAGAAGCTCGCCATCCAGCACTCCACCTTGCAGTTGTCGACCCTCAATCTCAGGCAGATAAGCACCCCAGGAGTCCAGCGGCCAGCCGCTGCTGTTGATGGCGACATCCCAGCTGTCATCAGATTGCGTGCCATTCAACTTAAGGGTGGAGACATAAGAAGCATCACCTTCCTCCTCGGGATCAAGGGTGACCTTTCCGCTCAGCGAAAGTGCTTCAGGTTTTTCTGCTTCGCTGCCACTGCTCCACTGCACCTCTCCTGAAAGGTAGCCGAAGCTTGGACCTGTCCCTATTGTGGCTGTGAGAAGCGAAGCATCAATCTCCTGCCAGCTCACCTCACCTTTGCTGCTCCAGTGCGACGTTCCGGACCTGATCCACTGCGCCTGAACAGGAGCGCCATGGAATTGCGATGAGAGGGAGATCGTCCTTACCTCCCCCTGAACCTGCTGTCTCAGCTGGATAGCATCGATAATCAGGGGTGCGGCACTCTCATCGGCCAGATAAAGCATCAGGGTACCGTCATCGACCTGCAGAGTGTTCGCAGCCTGCCAGATGCGCTGAAGTTTCTTGTCATGCTGCCACGCATTGAGTTGGCCTGAATGGTGCAGTTCAGCCTGCAGTCCGGAAATCACCACACTGCCGAGACGCGGGGCTTCACCGGTAAGAAGGGTTGGGTTGGCGCTCACAAGTATGTGGTCGATACTAAGCGAGTCGTTGCCGCGTTTGATTTCTATCTTTTTGAGAATAAGGCCGTTTCTTAGAAGGTGGTAGCGGACATCGCCGATTTTAACTTCTGCTGCATCCGCCCAGTTATGAATCGCCGCCTCTGCCTGTTTCTGGGCCTTAATCTGCAGCGAGAGATGCATCGCCACGCAGAGCAGCGCGAGGATGGCGATTGAGGCCAGATACCAGCGTGCGCCCGGCGGGAATATTCCCACCGGATGGCGAAACAAGCGTAAACTCTTCAGATGCCCTCCGTGGCCGGTCTGATACTACGGCCTGTCCTGCTGTATCTTCTGAACGACGGACTGATCTTCCAGCGTTGAGATATCGGATGTGATTTCGCGACCGGCTGCAATGTCCCTGAGCAGGCGGCGCATAATCTTACCCGAGCGTGTCTTCGGCAGGCTGTCGGCAAAACGGATATCGTCCGGCTTGGCTATGGCACCGATCTCTTTTGAGACATGGGCGCGCAGCTCTTCGACCAGGCTATCATCGGGTTCGCACTTGAGTACGACAAATGCACAGATCGCTTCGCCCTTGATCGCATCAGGGCGGCCAACCACGGCTGCTTCAGCGACTGCTTCGTGCGACACCAGGGCGGACTCGAGCTCCATCGTTCCCAGCCTGTGGCCGGATACATTCAGCACATCGTCAACACGGCCCATAACCCAGAAATAACCATCTTCATCGCGTCGTGCGCCATCACCGGCAAAGTAATAGCGCCCATCAAACTCTTTCCAGTAGGTATCAATGTAACGCTGATCATCACCCCATACGCCACGCAGCATTGATGGCCACGGTTTACGGATGATCAGTAAGCCACCACCTTCGGTGATCGGCAAACCGGCTTCATCCACGATATCCGCATCAATACCGGGCAGTGGAAATGTGGCCGACCCCGGCTTGGTCGGGGTCGCAAAGGGTAGAGGTGCAAGCATGTGGCCGCCTGTTTCAGTCTGCCACCAGGTATCGACAATCGGGCAACGCCCTTTGCCAATCACATCGTGATACCACATCCACGCCTCCGGATTGATCGGCTCACCTACCGTGCCAAGCACGCGCAGGGATGAGAGGTCATGCTTGTTCGGCCACTCATCGCCTGCCTTATTCAGGGCCCGGATAGCGGTCGGTGCAGTATAAAAGATGGTAACCCCGTGATCGGCACAGATTTTCCACAAACGCCCGGGATCGGGATAGGTGGGCACACCCTCATACATCAGAGTGGTGCCGCCATTGGCGAGAGGACCGTAAACCGAATAGGTATGGCCGGTAATCCAGCCCACATCAGCGGTGCACCAGAAGATGTCGGTCTCTGGCCGGAAGTCGAAACTCCAGCGCATGGTTACCCTTGCCCAGAGCAGGTAGCCGGCAGTTGAGTGCAGGATACCCTTGGGCTTGCCGGTGGAGCCGGAGGTATAAAGGATAAACAGCGGGTGCTCAGACTCAACGGCCAGTGGTTCACAATGGTCCGGCTGTACATTGAGAGCATCGTGCCAGTTGATATCACGCCCCTGGCTCCACTCCACCTCATTGCCAGCATGGCGAACGACCAGCACATGGGCGACGCTGCGGCAGCCCTCAGAAAGCGCCTCGTCAACATTAGGCTTGAGCGCATGAACACCGCCCCGGCGGCCACCGCCATCTGCAGTGATTACCAGTTTTGCCCCCGCATCTTCGATACGGTCGCGCAGTGCCAGCGGTGAGAAGGCACCGAAAACTACCGAGTGCACAGCACCGATGCGGGTGCAGGCAAGCATGGCAATGGCAGCCTCCACGATCATCGGCATATAGATAATTACACGGTCACCAGACTCAACACCAAGCTCCCGCATGGCATTGGCAGCACGGCACACCTCCGAGAGAAGTTTGTTGTAGCTGTAGCGGCGTACCTCTCCGGCTTCGGATTCCCAGATAATGGCGGTACGTTCGCCCAGGCCAGCCTCGACATGACGATCAAGGCAGTTTTCAGAGAGATTGAGTTTTCCATCCTCAAACCAGCGGAAGAAAGGGGCATTCTCGCTGTTGAGCACGCGGGTGAATGGTTCGCGCCAAGACAGATGCTCACGGGCCAGTTCCCTCCATGTTGTGTCGAAGTCCGTCTCGAACTGCTGCCTCAGAGTGCGATACTCCTGCATCGAAGCAATATGCCCCTGATGCCCTTGTGGCGGATTAAATATACGGGTTTCATCCAGAACAGTGGTGATCGCTTCAGACATGGGCTCCTCCAGTGACCTTTCTAGCAGGCTAAAGATATGACGACAACACGCTTTCGCTGATGTGTGAATACGTTATGATAGCGAATGCAGAAAATTTGTCTTATCAAAACCAGTGTCAACTCACTGCAAGAGGCGGAGGAACTGGCAGCAAACCTTGTTAAAACACACTTGGCCGCCTGCATTCAGATCAGTGGCCCGGGAAAATCGGTTTATCACTGGCAGGGAAAACTCGAGATGGAGGAAGAGTATTACCTTTCCATCAAAACAGCTCCGGCTCTTCGCGAAACAGCAATTGCACAGCTGGCCCGCTCTCACCCTTACGAGGTTCCGGAGATCATATGGTCTGAATTCGATACGACAGGTGATTATGGCAGTTGGGTCTACAGTGAGGTCGGTGCTAGCCTAGCAGCGACAGATACACAGGAGTGATCAATGATTGAAGTTACATATGCTGGAGCACTGATAGCGGGATTGCTCTCCTTTCTCTCCCCCTGCGTACTGCCACTGGTTCCAGCTTACCTCTCCTACATATCAGGGGTTTCGGTCAATGAGCTGCGTCATCATGATGGTCAGACTGCTTCGGTGCGCAGGCATGCGCTGGCACAATCGCTATGGTTCATTGCCGGTTTCAGCCTGGTCTTTATTCTGCTCGGCGCATCGGCATCGCTAATCGGCCAGTGGATGCTGACCAATATGGCGATTCTCGGAAAGATCGCCGGTGTTATCATCGTTATTTTCGGCCTTCACTATGCAGGCATTATTCGCATCTCCTTCCTGATGATGGAGGCGCGCTTTGAAGCCGGCGGCGTGAATGCCAAACATGGTGTCGGAGCCCTTGTGCTTGGCGCCGCCTTTGCCTTTGGCTGGACGCCCTGCATAGGCCCTATTCTCGGAGCGATTCTGGCTGTGGCGGGCGCGCAGGCTGAACTCATGCGCGGGGTATCGCTGCTGGCGGTCTACTCCCTTGGCCTGGCGATTCCATTCCTTCTGGCTGCGCTTGCGACCGATAGCTTCCTGCGTTGGTCACAGAGCTTTAAACACCACTTCGATCTGATTGAGAAGATTTCGGGGCTACTGCTGATTCTGGTGGGCGCCATGATATTCCTCGGCAGCTTCAGTGTTGTTTCCGGCTGGCTGATCGAATGGTTTCCGGCCCTTGCCGACATCGAAGGTACATTTTCGCAATGATTTATTCAGGCTCAGAATTTCTAACTGTTGACCCTGATTCACTCTGGTGATTCAATATCAGCGTTATGCAGGAATCTCCCCAACAAGCACTTGAAAGCCGCATCGAGCAATTGACAGAGCACCTGTCAGTGATTCGTCGCAATATGGAAAAAATCATTGCCGACAATCATCGCATGCGTGAAGTGGTGCGCATCGCCGAAAGCGAGTTGCGCAAACGCCGCGATCAGGTGCAGAAGCTTGAGGGAGAACTGGAAGGGCTACAGAACAGTCGCCTTGAGGCCAAGGCGCGGGTCGAACATGCCATGGAAAAACTGGATGACCTGATTTCCAGCCAGGGAGAAGCATCGTGAGCCAGCATGTTGAGATCAACCTGATGGGACGCTCTTTTACGATCATGACCGATGAAGACCCTGATCAGGTAACGGCTGCGGCAAACCTTGTGCAGGAACATATTGACGAGATCAGACAGATGGGCGTCACCGTCGGCTCAGACCGTCTTTTGACCCTTGTTGCTCTGAATCTGGCTGGTGAACTACTTAAGGGCAATGAGGCCAAGGTGGACGGCCTAGATGGCTTGCTCTCGGCACTGGACGGAGTAGTCTCACAAGCAGAAGGTTTAGCAAAAGCGCCCCTGCGTTGATCGAATGGCAGTAATGTTGCCTGAGCCGATACTTGTCGAATGGGAGCCTACCTACTCTGGCCGTGCGCGTCCCCTCACCGGGATACCTGACGTCAGGGTGCAGCGCCCACCTCTTGTTAGAGGGTTCGCCGACTGTCTGCTATTACGCCAACGCGGGGGCGCCCTTTTTTTTGATACGCTGAAATCGCCGGCTCAAACTCCATGAGATCCAATCCCATTAACAAACAGGCATTAAGGGCTTCGGCTCTTGCGTCTCGACAGCAACTCTCTGTTGTGCAGCGAGAAGAGTTCTCTGCAACTATCATGGCGAGGCTACAAAGCCACCTGAGCGAGCAGGCGGAGCCTTCCGGGGCACTGCTTGCTTATCGCGCCATGCCTTCGGAAGTGAATGCCGACCTTCTGTTTGAACTGCCTGAATTCCAGCTTTTTGCGCCGGTCACGCATCATCACGAACACATGGAGTGGCGAGAGGTCGCTGCCGGCACCGGCTGGAGTCATGGTGTCTTCGGCATTCTCGAACCCGATAGCGAGAGAACATGGCAGGGTGGAGATGGCATCACCACCCTGCTCTGTCCGTTGAGTGCGTTTGACAGGATGGGGAATCGCCTCGGCATGGGCAAAGGATGTTTCGACTTCTGGCTTGCCTCCCACCGCAAGGATATTTATCAGGTGATCGGACTGGCTTTTGCCTGCCAGGAGGTCGCTGAAATACCTGCAGAAGGGCATGATGTGCCCATGGATTTTGTTATTACAGAGAAGGAGATTATCAGGTGTCCGAAACGCTGAATGTACTGGTTATCGGTGATATTATTGGCAAGGCTGGGCGCACCGCGCTCGCCAACCACCTGCCGGCCCTGATTGACCGCCATCAGGTTGATTTCACCGTGGCCAATGGCGAGAACCTTGCCCATGGCTTTGGCCTGACCAAAAAAGTAGCTGATGAGATGTTCAAGATCGGCGTGGATGTACTGACCAACGGCAATCACTGCTGGGACCAGCGTGAATTTATGAGCTTTATTGATCAGGATGATCGTTATGTGCGGCCCATGAACTTCACAACATATGCACCAGGTCGTGGCTGGACGATTAAGCAGACAGCCTCAGGGCATAAAATTGCCGTCATCAATTTGATCGGCCAGGTATTTATGGGACCGTGGGACTGTCCATTTGCAGCTGCCGATAGAGCATTGAAAGAGATCCCTGAAGATGTCGCTATCGTACTGGTGGATATGCATGCTGAAGCGACCAGTGAAAAGATGGGCATGGGCTGGCATCTTGATGGGCGCGCGTCGTTTGTTTACGGAACCCATACCCACGTCCCGACCTGTGATGAAACGGTACACGCCAGCGGCACGGCCTATCAGACTGATGTTGGCATGACCGCTTCTTATCAGTCGATCATCGGCATGAAGGTGGAGGGAGCTCTATATCGCATGGTGCAGCGGCTGCCGCAGCGTTTTGAGGCTGTAGAGAAGGGCGGCAGTATTTTTGCCACACTGGTTTCTATTGATGCTTTAAGCGGCAAGGCGACCTCCATTGAGAGGATACACGTACCAGCGAGCTGACTTTATTCAGACATAAAAAAAGGGGCCCGAAAAGGCCCCTTTTTATTTTGTCTCACTTTAGCGGAGTGATTCTGCCTGCAGTGCAGATTCAGGTGTATCTGCAAAGGTTCTCAGCTTCTGTGCCCGAGACGGGTGCCGCAGCTTGCGCAGTGCCTTGGCCTCGATCTGACGAATACGCTCACGCGTAACGCCGAACTGCTTACCAACCTCTTCCAATGTATGGTCGGTATTCATGCCGATACCGAAACGCATACGCAGCACCTTCTGCTCACGGTCGGTAAGGTTTTCCAATACCTCAAGCGTTGCCACTGCAAGAGCCGCGCTGACAGCCGCATCCAGTGGATTCTCAGCATTGTCATCCTCGACGAAGTCACCCAACTGGGAGTCTTCATCATCACCGATTGGTGTTTCAAGTGAAACAGGTTCTTTTGCAACCTCGAGAATCTGCAATACCTTCTCTACCGGAAGCTCCAGATGTTCAGCCAGCTCTTCAGGTGTCGGTTCACGACCGATCTCCTGAGCAATCTGGCGTGAAACGCGCATCATCTTGTTGATCGTTTCGATCATGTGAACAGGGATACGGATGGTGCGTGCCTGATCTGCAATCGAACGGGTGATGGCCTGGCGAATCCACCAGGTCGCATAGGTGGAGAATTTATAACCACGGCGCCACTCGAACTTTTCTACCGCCTTCATCAGGCCGATATTGCCCTCCTGAATCAGGTCGAGGAAGCCAAGGCCACGGTTGGTGTATTTCTTGGCAATAGAGATCACCAGACGCAGGTTGGCCTCGATCATTTCCCTCTTGGCCTGACGCATCTTGGCTTCACCCATGGTCAGTTTACGAGCCACATCTTTGAGCTCTTCAACCTCCATCTCGGTTTCCTGCTCAACACGTTTCAGGCGACGCTGGTTCTCCTTGATCTTGCCGGTTACGGCTTCGATGTTTTCAGCCCAGGCGGCATCTTTATGGGTTTTAATGATGCCATCAATCCAGCGCTCATCGGTCTCGTTCGGCGTGAATGTTTCGATAAACAGCTTACGCGGCATTTTGGCCGCAAGTGCATAATCACGGATGGTACGTTCAAACCTGCGTACACGCTCAACAGCATTCTTAAAGCGCTGCACCAGCTGGTCCAGCTGACGTGGCGAGAACGGAATGCTGACCAGCTCTAGCAACATGCCATCGAGCGCTTCGCGACTCTTGAGAAGCAGAGCGACATCATCAGGTTTCTTAGCCAGCTGCTTCTTCACATCAAGGAATACATCATGGAACTGCTTGGCATTGGCAAAGTGGACGAGCGCCTCTTCCAGCTGCTCTTCCTTGGTGATGATGGTTTCCATCATCGGGGTGCCATCTGGGGTAGCGGTTCGCGCTTTGATCGCCTGTGAAAGCTGTTCACCATCGAGCTTCTTCGGCTCATCATCAAGCGGCTCATCGTCTTCATCTTCGCTGCGGCTCATGCGATTTTCGTATTCTTTGATCGCAGCCGCATTCACCACCTTTTCATCAACATCGATGATGTCGCGGAAATTAGGCTCTTCGCCTGTCTCGATAGCTTCATCACGAATTTCAACGATGCGCTCACCCAGCAGCATGATTTCACGGAAGGTTGACGGGCAGAGACAGATTGCCTCGTGGACCTGCATGCGGCCCTCTTCAATACGCCGGGCAATTTCAATTTCACCTTCGCGCGTCAACAGCTCAACAGTGCCCATCTCACGCAGGTACATACGTACCGGATCATCAATGCGGACTACGGTTCCCAGCTGTGAGGTGTCTGCACGCAGTGCAGAGTCTTCCTTACGCAGGCGATCCTTACGCATGGCATAAGCGCCTGTCGGTGCGCGTTCGGGGTCAACCACCTCAACACCCATTTCGGTGAAGACATTGATGAGCTGTTCAATACGATCAGCAGAGACCAGCTCTTCAGGCAGATGTTTGTTGAGCTCATCGTAAGTGATGTATCCAGCCTGTTTACCCTTGGCCATAAGTGTACCAAGTTCGCGGATAGTAATTTGCTCTCTTTTGTTCGGCATACGGTTATGCTCCCGTTTCGTTCAACTGTTCAGTGAGTTTACGTTGTTGGCTTTGCAGCTCTGTTAAGCGTTTCTGCAGCAGTACCGATTCACTCAGATCCGGCCCGCGCTTTAAACGCCAACGAATACCATTGGCTTCCATATCCAACAGCAGACTTTCGTATTCAATATCCTGAACGGTTGCCTGATTCACCCAGCGAGAAATCATTGCTTGGTCATCAGGGAGTTCCTGTACCAGCTGTCTCGCGATGTCGGTATTACTATCTTTGGCATCCGTAATTATCGAAAAAGCCCGCATGTATAACGATTTTACCCCGGCATTGTCAATAAAAAAGTTTTTTGCAACTTCAGGAAGGTGGCGAAAGCGCTCTGGTTTTTGCATCAGTCCGGCAAGGAATCGCTCTTCAATTGTGTTCAGCTTTACACTGCGACTTTCGGCTGCAGATGATGGTGTGGCTGAAGCGTGGCGTAAATGCCGTTTTAGTGAAATCCCTGTGGCCTGCTCAACCTCCTGCCTCCACGCCTGCGAGAGGTAGGTGTCAGTCATGGTCGCCAGCATGGTATCGGCCTTTTTGGCCATGCGTGCCCGCCCTTCAGCTCCCTGGCCTGCAAGCAGCTTCAGCCCCATCAGCCAGGTTTCAAGTACAGGCTTTGCCTCGCTGTTCATTCTATTGCGGAATGGTTCTTCCCCCTCTTTAGAGAGCAGGGAGTCAGGGTCCTCACCGTCGGGAAGGTACAAAAACTTTGGTGAAAGCTCCGACTTCAGGATTGGCATCATCCTTTCCAATGCTCGCCATGCCGCCTGCCGACCAGCGCGATCGCCATCAAAGCAGAATACAGGAGAGTCACAGAGGCGGAAGATTTCACTGATCTGACGTTCGCCGATAGCTGTGCCCAGTGGAGCCAGACCGATCTTCAGTCCATAGGCCGCCAGTGCCAGCACATCCATGTAACCTTCGACTACAATCAGTTGCTTCTCTTTTCTGATCGTGTCCCGATGTTCGGAAAAGCCGTAAAGCAGGTCAGACTTGTGGAACCAGTTGGTTTCAGGGGAGTTGAGGTATTTGGGTTCACCCTCTCCAATAATGCGTCCGCCAAAGCCAACCACCCGGCCACGCCGATCACGGATGGTGAACATCAGTCGGTCACGAAAACGATCACCGTAGCCATGGTCACCCTTGAACAGCAGGCCGATCGCCTCAAGCTGGGCATTGGTTCGGTTATCGTTGCCGATCACCTTCTGCATAAAGCCGTAGCCGGCGGGAGCGTAACCCACACCATAACTGCGCACGATAGATTCAGGCATGCCGCGCTGCTTGATATAGGCCAGCGCCTTTTCACCACCCTGATTATACAGCGCGCGGGAAAAAGCATCAGCGGCACGGGACAACAGGTCATACGCCTTTTTCTGGCGTTCCTCATCACCGGGTTGCCGCTGTGTGTCCCTAGGTACTTCCAGACCCGCTTTTTCAGCCAGGTATTCGACTGCCTCGGGAAAAGGATAGCCATCATGCTCCATCAGGAACTGGAAGGCGCCGCCGCCCTTGCCACAGCCAAAGCAGTAGTAGAGCTGCTTATCGGCAGAGACAGAGAAGGAGGGTGATTTTTCGTGGTGGAAAGGACAGAGCCCCATCAGGTTGGAGCCGGACTTTTTCAGTTCGACATGGCGCGCGATGATCTCAACGATATCCGTGCGCGAAAGCACCTCATCAAGAAATGAAGGTGGAAAGTTAGCCATAGGTTATTATGTAGTGTGTTACGGCTTGATTTGCAAGGGAGTACAGAGCCATTCAGCTCAGGCGGGATTTCACAATACCGGAAAGTTTCCCCATATCGGCGCGCCCCTGTGCCTTGGCTTTTACAATACCCATCACCTTGCCCATATCACGCATGCTGGTCGCACCACTGTCGGCAATAGCCTGGTCAATCAAATCTGTAAGCGCTTCATCAGAAAGTGGCTCCGGCAGATATGCCTGGAAGATAGCCGCTTCAGCCAGCTCTTTATCACGCAAGTCTTCGCGACCCGCCGTCTCATACTGGTTGGCGGCATCCAGACGCTGCTTCACAATTTTGCCTGCAACCTCCAGCGCTTCTGTTTCATCCAGCGGGTGGCCGACTTCGATCTCCCTGTTCTTGATCGCCGCGCGCAACATGCGGATTGAGGAGAGTTTGAGCTTGTCTCCTGATTTCATGGCGGCTTTCATATCATCGGTTAGCTGTTGCAGCATCGGATTCTCCAGAGAATAAACTTACTATAAAAAAAATGCCGGTCCCTAAGGCCCGGCATTTTAATTGCTTTACATACACAAGCCTGTGTTTAGTAGTCGCGGTTCTCGCGCATACGTACACGGCGAAGGCGCTTCATCAAACGCTTGCGTGCAGCGGCTTCCTTACGCTTTTTAGCGATAGAAGGCTTCTCATAGGCTTCGCGACGACGGCACTCGGAAATGACGCCACCTTTTTCAACCTGTTTACGAAAACGCTTAAGTGCGATCTCAAAAGGCTCTTCAGAATTAACTCTAATTCCTGGCATGTAAAAACATCACCCCCTTGGGTTCATTCCCAAAAAACTGTGGCCTTTAACGACGGGTTAGCGTCAGGCTCGCCCTTCTCTCATTGCGGCGCTAGGCTCGCTGCGCACCATTTCGGGTGCAGAGAAAAGGGCGACGGATTATGGCGATAGAACAGGACAAGTCAAATCAGGCTGAAAGCAGCCGTTCCTCCGGTCTTATTCGGGCCGCATCCAAGGTGGGTGGCTGGACCATGCTCTCCCGTATTCTCGGTTTTATACGCGATATTTTTCTTGCGCGTGCGCTCGGTGCGGGGCCACTGGCTGATGCTTTTTTTGTTGCCTTCAAACTACCTAACTTTTTCCGCCGCATGTTTGCCGAGGGCACACTGACCGTAGCGCTGGTGCCGGTGCTCTCGGATGAGCTTCAGAAATCAGAGGAGGGAGCACACCGTTTCCTCAATGCACTGGCCACACTTCTGCTGATAGTGCTCACACTGTTCACCCTGCTCGGCATGCTGTTAATGCCGTGGCTGCTTTATCTTTTCGCCCCCGGCTTTGCTGATGAGCCGGACCGCTGGAATATGGCGCTGGAACTGGCCCGCTGGATGTTCCCCTATCTGGCCATGATCTCTCTGGCCGCCATGGCGTGGGCGGTACTTAACACGCACAAACAGTTCTCTGTGCCTGCTGCCAGTCCCGCCCTGCTCAATGTGGCCATTATATTTGCTGCGATAGTGCTCGCCCCCTCGTTCGAAAACCCGGCAGTGGCTCTCGCCATAGGTGTACTGCTGGGAGGCTTTCTGCAGCTGGCAATCCAGTTTCCGGCCCTTAAGCGAATCGGCTGGGTGCCTCGCATCAGCTTTGACTTTAAGCAGGATGCGATCACTGAAACGCTACGCCTGTTCGGCCCGGCCGTGCTCGCTATTGCTGCGGTACAGATCAATATTCTTGTCGGCACGATTCTCGCCACCCTTCTGGATAGTGGTGCGGTATCCTATCTCTACTACTCCGACCGTATTGTGCAGCTGCCATTCGCGCTGTTTGGCATTGCGATGGGCACAGCACTACTTCCAACCCTATCCGGCCACCTCTCCAAAGGTGATCAGGCTTCAGCGGGAGAGGACCTTCGTTCAGGCCTTGCCTGGCTGACATGGATTACGCTGCCGTGCGTGGTCGGCATCATCTATCTGGCTGAACCGATCATTGTGACGTTGTTCGAACGCGGCGCTTTCACCCATGCCGACAGTGTTGCAACCGCGATGACTCTGCAGGCCTATGCCGTGGGGCTGATCGCTTTCTGCTGGGCACGGCTGCTCGCTTCCGCCTGTTATGCAGGTAAGGATGCCAAAGCACCCATGCGCTATGCCGCTATCAGTGTGGCTGTAAACATCGTGCTGGCGTTGGTCTTTATGCAGCTCTGGGCCTATGTAGGACTGGCGCTGGCCACTTCACTGGCCGCATTCGTGAATGTTGCCCTGCTCTACCTCAGGCTCACCAAAACCTACGGTTCGCTGCTAAATGCCGAAAACACACGTCGTCTGGCTACTGCGGCGATCGCCAGCCTGATGATGCTTTTCGGCCTGTACGTGCTAAACAACCTTATATGGTCTTTTCCTGCTGAGGGGGAAGTCAGCCGCTTTGCATGGATGGCCGCCGCGGTCGGTGGCGGTATCGCACTCTTCTTTGTCTCTGCTTTAATACTGGGTGAGCGGGAGTTGCTGATGCGCTTCCTGAAAAGGAGAAAGCATGCGTCGTGATGTGATCGTATTCGATATCGAAACCGTGGTGGATGCTGATAGTGCCCGCCGCATCCTTCGACTCCCCGAGCTCTCTGATTTCGAGGCGCGCGATGCACTCTCCGACTACTTTTTAGAAAGGACCGATGGCCGCAATGATTTTCCACGCCAGCCATTTCACCGCGTGGTGGCCATCTCCTATGGCCACCTGATTCGTGAACCGGGAGAGGAGGGAAACGAGCTGGTGATACGCCGACTTGCCTCCGGCGGCGATAAAAACAGCAGCGAAAAAGAGTTGCTGGAAGGCTTCTTCCACCTGATTGAAACGCGTTCTCCGCAGCTGGTCAGCTTCAACGGCCGCGGCTTTGATATGCCGGTATTGAAATACCGCGCCATGGCGCACGGCCTCTCCTCGCCTCGCTGGTTCAAGGAGGGGGACAAGTGGAACAACTACGAATCCCGCTACTCGCACGATTACCACTGCGACCTGCTGGAGCTGCTCTCTGACTTCGGCGCATCAGCCCGCTGCTCAATGGATGAGGTGGCAGCTGTCTTCAATGTACCGGGCAAACTGGAGACCGCAGGTGATAATGTGCGTGAAATGTTTGAGAGCGGCCAGATCGATGCGATCCGTAACTATTGCGAAACCGACGTATTGTCGACCATGCTGATCTTCCTGCGCCACCAGCTCTTCAGCGGAGCCATCTCCGACGGTGCTTATGCTCGCGCCATTCTAGGCATCCGTAACTACCTCGAAGTAGAATCCGAATCCCACCCGCATCTCTGCGAATACATTCAAGTCTGGGATCAAACGGACCACTGACTTGAATGGCGGAGCTTTACCTATAGTTCTTATAGTTTTTTTAATTCCCCACTTGTTATTAAATGTTGATCGGAGGAATTCGGGTATAGCCCGACGATAGTAATAAATATATTGTTCGCTGCGATGAATATAGAGCTGGTTTTGAGACATTATGGGCAGGCCTTTGGCCGTTTCTTGTACAACTACACTGTACAGGCAGCTGCCGACCTGACTACCAAAAAGAAAAAGCCCCTGCAAAGCAAGGGCTTATCTATAATTGGTGGAGCCAAGCGGGATCGAACCGCTGACCTCCACACTGCCAGTGTGGCGCTCTCCCAGCTGAGCTATGGCCCCAATCCTTCAGCGCTGTTCTGCGAAGGCGGCGCATTTCGCCACAGCCAAGTGAGCTTGTCAATATGAGTTCATCGGTCTGTCTCTTTCTGCGCACCCTTTCCGCCGACTGCTTGACGCCACCGGGTGTCTTTTCGCGACTTGTGAATCGTGGCGACTGCTTCCTGTTTGAATCCGCCGAAGGCGGCGAGCAATGGGGCCGCTACAGCATTCTCGGCATTAATCCGGCCTGTCGCGCCACATCAAATGGCGACACGACCCACCTGAAACACCGCGACGGCACCGAAGAGACTTTCGATGGGGGCATCCTCGACTGGCTGCGCAGTGCGGTACTGGATCAGGAGTTCATTCCTGAGAACGACCTGCCATTTGCAGGCGGTGCCGTCGGCTATTTCGGTTACCAGCTGGTTTCACATTTCGAGGATATCCCTGCCGACCTGCCTGACCCTGTCGGTGCCCCTGAGTCTGCCTACCTGCTGGTCGACCGCTTTATGGTGTTCGACAATCTCAAGGGAACACTGACCTGCTGTATACGCCTGCCTGAAGATGAAGCGGAAGAGGCAGAGAGGCAACTCAACCGCATGGAGGCCAGCCTCTATGAGGGTGAGATGGCTCAGGTGCTCAAGCTCGATGCAGACACATCAGACTCCACACCTCCGACACCGCAGACTACACAGGCCGACTTTGAGGCATCCGTCAGTAAAGCACGTGAATACATTCTGGCCGGTGACATCTTCCAGGTGGTACTTTCTCAGCGCTTCAGTAAACCGCTGAATTGTGCGCCATTCGATATCTATCGCGCTGTACGTCATATCAACCCGTCGCCCTATCTCTTCTACCTGCATATCGACGATACTATTCTGGTCGGTTCCTCCCCTGAAATTCTGGTTCGCCGGGAGATGGAGAAAGCCGTGGTGCGCCCGATCGCCGGCACGCGCCCACGCGGTAAAACAACCGAAGAGGACAAGGCTCTGGAAACCGATCTTCTGGCCGATGCCAAGGAGCTGGCTGAGCATGTGATGCTGGTTGATCTCGGCCGCAATGACCTTGGCCGTGTTTGTGATTACGGGTCTGTACGCCTCACCGAATCGATGACCATCGAGCGCTACAGCCATGTGATGCATATCGTTTCACAGGTGGAAGGCGACTTGAGAAAGGATGCCGACAGCCTTGATCTGCTGGCTGCCACATTCCCGGCAGGTACAGTTTCAGGCGCTCCGAAGGTGCGCGCTATGGAGATCATCCACGAACTGGAGCCGGTAGCACGCGGCCCCTATGCTGGCACAGTCGGCTATATCGGTTTTGGTGGCCAACGCCTTGATACAGCCATTGCGATCCGTACTGCGGTGATTCATGGCGGAGAGGTTCATATTCAAGCAGGCGCAGGCATTGTGGCCGATTCAGTGCCCGAACGGGAACATGTAGAGTGCGTCAATAAGGCGACAGCTATGTTCCGTGCCGTAGCCCTGGCTGAAGCGCAACAAGGAAAGGAATCATGATCCTCGTTATCGACAACTACGATTCATTCACCTTCAATCTGGTGCAGTATCTCGGCGAACTGGGTGAAACCCCGCTGGTGTACCGTAATGATAAAATCACCCTTGATGAGATCGCCGAGCTTGCGCCTGACCACATTCTCGTATCACCCGGCCCACGCACACCATATGAAGCAGGCATTTCGATGGAGCTGATCAAGCGCTTCTCCGGGCAGATCCCGATCCTCGGCGTCTGCCTTGGCCATCAGTCGATATCTGCTGTCTTCGGCGGCGAGGTGATCCGCGCTCCTCGCCTGATGCACGGTAAAACAAGCCCGATCGAACACAATGGTGAAGGCGTTTTCAAAGGGCTGCCGTCACCGTTCATCGCCACACGCTACCACTCCTTAATTGTGCCCGAGCCACTGCCCGACTGCCTGGTTAAAACAGCATGGACGCAAGAGGGTGAGTTGATGGGACTCCGTCACCGCGAACACCCTACCTTCGGCCTCCAGTTTCACCCGGAATCGATCCTTACCGAACACGGCCACGATATGTTGAAGAACTTTCTTGAGGTGCAGGTATGATCTCTGTAGCGACGAGGAGCATACGATGAGCTCAGGTATAGAACGGATGATCCAGCAACTGCAGGACGATGAACACATCTGCGGCAGGCTTGCCGAACTGGTATTTTCCGAGATTATGGCTGGTGAAGCCACCCCGGCTCAGATCAGCGCGGTACTTATGGGACTTTCCATCCGTGGTGAATCTGCGGAGGTGGTTGCAGGTGCGGCCAGGGCGATGCGGGCCGCGGCCACAAAGATTACCCCGAAATCAACCGGCCTGATCGACACCTGCGGAACCGGTGGCGATGGTGCCAAAACATTCAATATCTCTACTGCCGTGTCGTTTGTGGTAGCTGCCTGCGGTGTGCCGGTCGCCAAGCATGGCAATCGTGCCATGTCCTCCAAATCCGGTGCTGCAGACGTCCTTGAAGCTTTGGGTGTAAACCTGAACATCAGCCCCGAAAAGGTGGCTGAATGCATTGATGAAACCGGTATCGGCTTTCTCTTTGCCCAGCAGCTGCACCCGGCGATGAAATATGCGGGGCCGGTTCGCCGCGAACTTGGCGTACGCACCGTTTTCAACATCCTTGGCCCCCTGACCAACCCTGCCGGTGCCGAATACCAGGTGCTTGGTGTCTTTGCCAAAGAGAAGCTGGAGCTGGTTGCAGGCGCCCTCAATGAGCTTGGCAGTTACCGCGCACTGGTCGTACATGGCCGCGACGGACTGGATGAGATCACCACGACAAATATTACCGATGCGGTCCTGATTCAGGCTGGCCAGGAGCCAATCCGTTTTGAGATCGATCCGGCCGCCTTTGGCATGCCTTATAGCACGCCTGAAGCACTGGCCGGTGACGATGCAGAAACCAATGCCGCGATTTTGAAACATATTTTTGCAGGCCAGGCCGGTGCCGGCCGCGACATCGTACTGCTCAATGCGGCAGCAGCCCTCTGGGTGGCGGGCAAAGTAGATGGCATCGGCGATGGCATCGCCATGGCTGCTAACGCCATTGATTCTGGCCGCGTCACTGAAACACTGAACAAACTGATCGCCTTCACCCAGAGCGCAACATGAGCTCAATCCTTAACGAAATCGCCGAATACAAACGCGGCTGGGTATCCGCATGCAAACAGCAGCGCTCCGAAACAGAGCTTTTGCAGCTGGCTGCTGCTCGTAAACCCATCGACTTTGCCGGCGCGCTAGTAGACAAGATTTCAGCGCATAATAACGCCGTAATCGCCGAGGTGAAAAAAGCGAGTCCCTCCAAGGGCATCATCCGCCCCGACTTCGATCCGGTTGCCATTGCCAGAAGCTATGATGATGGTGGTGCAACCTGCCTCTCCGTACTCACCGATGTGAAATATTTCCAGGGTGATGATGCCTATGTGACGGCCATTCGGAATGCGGTGTCAATACCGATCCTGCGCAAGGACTTCATGCTTGATACCTACCAGGTCATCGAAGCCAAGGCGATGGGTGCCGATGCGATTCTGGTGATTCTGGCCATGCTCGATGATGCACTGGCTGCAGAACTGACTGCCTGTGCGCATGAATTGGGACTAAGTGTGCTGCCGGAAGTACACAATGGTGAAGAGCTTGAACGCGCCCTGAAACTTGATACACAGCTGATCGGCATCAATAACCGCAACCTGCACACCTTCGACACCACACTGGATACGACTATCTCACTGCTGGATCAGATTGATGGGGAGAGAACAGTCATTACCGAATCCGGCATCTTCACACCGAATGACATCCGACTGATGAATGAAAACAGTGTCTACGGATTTCTGATCGGCGAGTCACTGATGCGCCAGACTGATCCAGGCAAGGCACTCGCAACTCTTATCGCATAACTATTTTTACAGGCCAATGAGGAGGGATCAGCTGCGGGCTTCCCTTATGGGTTGCCAGCTGGATTCCGCATCAGTTGTTCACCAACAGCCGCAAACAACTCTTCTGATACATTACGCTTGAGCTTCCTGTCCACCCACTGGCTGTTTTCATACTCCTGCCCAATGACACGCACCTCAAGCCCAGCCTTGTCTCCAGAATCAACCAGAACACGCAAGAGGAACCTGTGGCGCGTATAACCTACGATGGAGGGTACGAGGCTCGGGTTATTGTCTCCTGCACGAACCCAGTCTGATGTGATAATGCCATTGGGTGAATCCACTATATCAACAGGAATGTTCAGCGAATACATCGCATCCGCGGATGCCGAAAAAAGTTGACCCGGTTGTGCAGAGTAAAAACGGTTCTCCAGAGTTACCGCTCTGCCCTCCAGCATCCGGCTAAACTTATCTGGAAGTGCTCCTGCACGGGCTCCAACTCTCCCAGCCATAGGTATTTCATACTCAGTCTTAGCTACCTGCGACACCTTTTGAGGCTTTACAGCTTCGGTGTCCGACACCTCTAAAGCATGATCCTGTTGAGTCTGGCCACCGCCAGTCTCCCACAGCAGTTTCGGCATACTGCTGCACGCAGTGAGCGTCAAAACAATTAGTGATAATAGAAGGCCGTGAACTGTATATCTCATAGCTGTGGATTCCATCCACTCATAGCCTCCGGGTCAAGGGGCGCATAACAAGCAAAAGCATGTTGGAGAACAAATACCAGAGTGGCACCATGCTGTAGTAATGAGAAAACCATACTCCAGTTACCTGGCTGGCTCTGCCTCAGCAGAGACTGTCGGAGGCGGAATTCGGCCGACCTGCTTCTCGACTGCACCGAAGAGCTCATCACTTCTATTAGGGAGACTTCGCTTATTGACCCAATGACTGTTCTGATATCCTTGGGTAAGCAGGCGCACCTCAAGCCTGCTGCGGTATGCCTCCCCCCCTTTCAACTTGAAGACACGCACAATAAATCGGTATCGGATCACCTTGATAGCACCACTCATCCCAATAGAGCCCATCATCACGTCCGAAAAGCCTTCCTGACCCTTCCTGACCCAGTCCGTGGTGATAATTCCGCTTGGTGAATCTACCGAATTGACCGGCAGGTTCAGCAGGGTCATCGCATCGACTACCGACGATAGCAGCTGCCCCGGTTGTATTTTATAAAGGCGTGCACTCAGCGCTACTGGCTTGCCAGCTACCGCCTCAGCATACCTCTCAGGAAGCGGAGCAGCACTTGCAGTCAACTCGACACCCTTCTCGGCCACGGGCAAGTCAAGCTCACCCTTAAGCTCAGGAGGAAGTTCAAGTGGAGCGCGAGTTGCAACCTTTCCGGATGTGGTGGCTACGCCGCTGCTCTCATCAGTATCCCAGAACATCTTGGGCATACTGCTGCATGCAGAAAGGGAGATAAGCATAGAACATAACAGGAGGTAGCGATCAAAATGTCTCATAAATTCGGATTCCATCCATTCGTCGCCTCCGGGTCAAGCGACACATTGCATTGACAGCAGTCAATCATGACTTAGAGCATCATATCCGGCTATCTGGGGGAGATCCGCCCTGTTTTGCCATGCATGCGGCCAAGCTGTAGTTCAACCTCGCCAAACAGGCCTGCCCCATCCGACATATGTGTTCGCGTATTAACCCAGCTCTGGCCTTGATACGCCTGGTTGAGTATACGCACCTCAAGCCGGCTTTTCTGCTGCCCCCCCTGCAGACTAAAGATTCGCAGAATATAGCGGTGGCGCGTCGCCTTCGGTGAAGAGTCACCCAGAAGATTCTCTAAAATGCCTTTACCTTCCGGCATCTTCCTGATCCAGCCCGAGATAATAGTACCACTAGGCAAATCAGCTGAGGTTACTGGAATATTCAATGATGCCATCGCCTTATCTGCTACTGAGAAGAGATGACGAGCATCTACATTGTATTGACGTGCGTGAACTGCAACCGCATTACCCGCCACAGCCTGACTATAACCATCCGGTATCTGGCTTGTATCCGTACTGGTTGCTTCTATCAGTGTCGGCGGCACATCGAGAGGGAGATCATCACCCGATGCATAATCGGGCCGGCCTGTCCCTTCATCATGGCTCCAGAATAGCTTGGGCATGCTGTCGCAGCCTGCCATTGAAAATAGCAGCGAAATGATAAGAAGGGGGCGAACGATGTTTTTCATGGAGCGGGATTCCAGCCCATGGCTTGCGATAGGTCAAGCATGGCCTCATCGGCATTTTGAAATAAAAAAAAAAGAGGAGGGCCGAAGCCCCCCTCTCTTAGAGAAAAAAAGAGGGAGGCCGAAGCCTCCCTCTCTAGACACTAGACTTTGAAGTCCGCTATTACAGCAGTGCTTCGATGTCGATAGTAGTAGTCTTCGTAGTAGAAGAACCACCAGCTACGAGAGTAGTCTTAGCATTCTTGTAGATCAGAGCCAGTACGAAGTTCTGATAAACTTCATATTCAGCACCAACAGTCCACTGCGCCAGTTTACGAGCGCCGTTTTTCAGCTGACCAATACCAGCCATAGCAACGATTGTGTGGGTAGGCTTAACGTGTGCACGGAAAGAGTAACCCTTATCAGCAGTCAGAGCTGGGTTGAACAGGTTAAGCTTAGTTGCAGTAGACGCAGCAGCGTTTGCATAGTCAGCATAAACACCGATACCGATGTCGCCGATTTCGCCCTGAAGCTGTCCATCAATCATCCATTTCTTCATAGCTAGGGTATTACCAGGTGCGGCCAGTGCAGTAGTAGTCTGCAGGTTACCGGTATTACCGCTAGTGATGCCGAAACCAATACCTGCTTCCATGCCGCCAACTTCAGGAGTTACGAACACACGTGCAGATGGAGCCAGTTTCCAACCGTTACCAACACCACCGACTGCAGCTGCAGTACCAGTGATCAGGGAAACAGAAGCGTTAACCAGTTCGTTACCATAGTAGAAGCCTACGCCGCCAGTACCGCCAGCGTTACCAGAAAGCTGGTTAGAAGCTGAGATAGACTTGCCGCCCAGAAGGCCACCGTGCTGACCGAAAGTAGAACCACCTTCCAGAGCATAAGTTTCGCCGAAGCCAGAGTTAAAGATAGAAACACCAACTTTACCGCCACCAGCATCGATAGCGTGAGACAGCTTGAAGTTAGCGAAAGTTCCGTCGTATTCTACGAAAGTACCAGTGTTGGTGCCAACACGGCCACCGAAGATCAGTACAGCATCAGCTGGGATGGTTGCAGTCTTAGTCGTAGTAGATGCGCCACCAGTAGTGGAAGTGGTGCTAGATACGAAGTTAGGACGCAGAACCAGAGTCATGTTTACTGATGAAGTGATAGACATGTGGTCATCTTCAACCAGAGCCTGCTCACCAACGTCAGTCAGTGCGCCCTGTTTGAATGAGCGACCGAACGCGTTCAGCGCTGGGAAGCTAAGGTGGTGACATGCCAAGCAAGCAGCACCAGTCTGGCGTGCAAACGCCGGAATTGCTTCAGAAGTGGTTGGAGCAACTGCAACAGCAGAAACAGCAACAACAGCGAAAGCAGCAGCAGAAAGAAGCATCTTCTTCATGTTGTGATATCCTCGTAAAAAATTATTTGACCCCGTGGAGCCAGTGCAAATGTTTCCATCCTTTAGTGTAGAAGCAGTGTTATCCGCTTCCCCCCACGGGATGATGTTGCGAACATTGCGTGATCCAGGTCACTGGGTCAACACGGCACACCCAACGTGTGTCATTTTGACACAAACAATCAAGTTCAGATATCTGGGCTTGTGCGTTATGCCTTCTCAAACATGGAAAAAAACCATGGGTGCGCATTCACTGGGGCGATTTAGTGCCTTGTATATATAAATGGAGCACTTTGATTGGGAGCATCTAATAAGTACTCTGTTACGCATTCGGGTCCTCTCTGTTAATTAGTTGATGCGTTTGAAACAAGCAGTAAAGTTACCAACGCGAGGGACAACATGGCTGTAACAATCAAACTTTCAAATAACAAGAAGCGGCAACTGACTGCTTTAGCCGAACAGGCGGTTGGCCTTGCAAAAAATGGCCATCATCCTGCCGCCCTCAAAATTTGCGCCAAGGCCGATGTGCTGTACAGGGATCATCCAGACACCATGTATGCACGTGGATTAATCGCCGCCCTGCAACGCGACAACACCAAAGCCATCGAGTGGTTTGAGCGTGCCTGTCACGCCGCGCCAAAACGACTGGAATTTATGGTAAATTACGCCGGCTGTTTGTTAATGAATGAGCAGGAAGAACAAGCAGCCGAGATTTACCCTAAGATACTGGCTAAATCACCGCGCCTGTTTGAGGCAGTCTACGGATATGGCGTGGCACTCGAGGCCATTGGGGAATTCCAGCATGCTTTACAGGTATTTGAAAAGGCACTGAGCCTGGACCCACGAAATATTAAGCTGATTCAAAAAGTGGCAGACATGCGCAATGACTTCGCTGAAACCAAAGACACAATGACATTGCTTGAAAAAGCGCACTCTATAGCACCAGACAATGCCCAAATACTGTATGATATGGGTATATATCTTGTTCAGCAGGGTGAGCTTAAAGCAGCCCGGATTCATTTTCGCAAAGCACTGACTCTCGATCCTGAGTACGTTAAAGCATTGGGAGTTCTGATCAACAGCGGTCGTTATGACCAGCGGGATGAAGACCTAGCACAGATGCGTAAACTCTATAGTCAGTCAGAGCACATGAGTGAACAACAGGCAATTTCTGCCTTTGTACTCGGCAAAGCAGCCGATAGCGCCAAGGAGTACGATCAAGCCTTTGCCTATTGGGCGGAAGCCAATCATCTGCATAGACAGTTTATACGCTATGATGAAGCAGAACAGGAAACCATGCACCAAGCGGCCATGGAAGCATTCACTGCCCAACGTTTCAGCGAACCCGTCAGTATAGAGACAAGTAAAGCGGCCCCAATATTTATCGCTGGCACGCCTCGCTGTGGCTCCACTTTGCTGGAACAAGCACTATCTCGCCATCCGGCATTACAGGCTTCAGGTGAAATGTATGCCATGCAGCAATCCATCGTCGGTCGAAAACGTAAAGTATGCAATGCCGATCTTATCAAAAAACTGAAAACATTGGATGATAAGGAAATGGCGGATGTAGGCAAAGAGTACGAGCGGCGAATATTACACGAGTACGGACTCCAAGGGAGAGTGCTCGACAAAACACTGAACAATTATATGTATGCAGGTCTGATTGCCAGAGCCCTGCCACGGGCTCGCATTATCCACATCAAGCGAGAACCCATGGCCGCCTGCCTCTCCATGTACCAAGAGAACTTCGCAGGCTCTTTACCATATGCATTTGATCTCGATGAATTGGGACGTCAGTACATTCGATATCAAAAACTGATGCAGCACTGGCGCGAGGTATTGCCTGCCGGGGTGATGCTGGAGACAAGCTATGAAGATCTGGTAAGCACACCAGAAGCAGAACTGCGCCGCCTGCTGGAAGGGTGTGGTCTGGAATGGCATGAGGATTGCCTGAGTTCACATAAATCCAAAGGCGTGGTAACCACAGCTAGCATATTCCAGGTACGTAAGCCTATGCATCAGAAATCTGTGGCGCGCTGGAAGCACTATGAAAAGCAGCTGGCACCACTCAGAAAACTTATTAACGGGTAGTAATACAAATTCTGATATTCACCCGATTCAAACCGCCAGATACCTTGCTAACAGCCTTCTGGACTCAGATGACCCATATGACGCTAGGGGCAAAGATGGCAACATGTCGGGGCATATAGTCATCGTTATTTCGCAGCCATGATTAACATGCTCGTTAAGCTACCTACCCTTAAGAATTAAGATTGATGCGATTGCAATCAAGCAGTAACGTAGGCGAAGAGAGGAGCAACATGGCAGCAATGAAAATTTCCAACAACAAGAAACGGAAGCTGATAACCCTCACCAGCCAGGCCATAGATTTGGCCAAAAAAGGGAAGCTGGAAATGGCCCTGCGGATCTGTGATCGGGCGGATCGCGAACACAAGAACTTTCCCGACATCATGTATGCCCGCGGTTTGATTGCCGCCTTACAACAGGATTATGTCACTGCTATCACATGGATGGGGCAAGCCTGTCAGGCCGCGCCGAAATCCCAGCAATTTCAGATCAATTATGCCAGCTGTCTGCTTTTAAATCATCAGGAAGAGGATGCGGCCAAACTTTATTCGAAGATACTCGCACACTCACCACGCCTGTTCGAATCTGCCAATGGATATGAGTCATATGGTTCAGCACTTGAGGCCATCGGAGAATTCAGGCACGCCATTCAACTTTTTGAAAAAGGTCTAAACATCAACCCAAACAATTTAGCACTGCTCCAGAAACTCATCTCACTGCGTAACAACTTGCAGGAAAGCAAAACAGTACTGCCTATGCTTGAAGGTTTACATGCAGTTGATCCCAGCAATGCCGATCTACTCTTCAGCATTGGCGTATGTCTTGTCCGCGAGGGGAATATGGAATCTGCGAAAGCACGCTTCAAGGAAGCACTGTCCCTTAACCAGCATCATGCAAAGGCACTCAGCATGTTACTGCGCAACGATCCCGATGCTGAATGGGAAACAAACCTTGCCACCATGCGTGAGATTTACGATCAAGCAGGCTCAACCATTGAATCGCAAATTACAGCCGCCTTTGCGCTGGGACGGGCGGCTGACAGAAACTCACAATACGAACAGGCTTTTACCTGTTATGCCAAGGGAAACCGCTTGCGGCGAGAGTTTGTAAACTATGATGAAAGCGAGCAGGAGAACTTGCATCAGACCGCTTCAGGTTCGTTCCCTGCCACGCGTTTTATTGACCCGGTCAGCACAGAGGCCAATGCAGCAGCCCCGATATTTATTATTGGAATGCCCCGGTGCGGTTCAACATTATTGGAACAGGCGTTGTCACGCCACCCTGCATTGAAACCGTCCGGAGAAACTGATGCCATGCAGCAATCCATCGCTGGTCGCAAGCGCAAGGTGAGTAATCCGCTGCTCATCGAAAGATTGGCATCTCTGAATAATGCAGAACTCCTGACTGTCGGACAGGAGTACTCACGAAGACTGCAACAGGAATATCTCCTTGATGGGCGGGTAATTGATAAAACCCTGAACAACTATCTGTATGCTGGCGCTATTGCCAAAGCCCTGCCCCAAGCACGCATCATCCATGTCAGGCGTGAGGCAATGGCCTCCTGTCTCTCCATGTTTCAGGAGGATTTTGCCGATGCCGTGCCTTACTCCCTTGAAATTGGCGAGCTCGGGCGCCAATACGCACGTTATCAGCGACTGATGCAGCATTGGCGCGAAGTTCTTCCGGAGGGAGTCATGCTGGAAGTGAGCTATGAGGATCTTGTGACTAATCCTGAAAGCGAACTGCGTCGACTGCTCGAAGGTTGCAACCTAGAGTGGTACGAGGAGTGCATAGCTACGCATAAGGCTACAGGTTCGGTAGCCACCGCCAGCCTCGTCCAAGTACGCAAACCGATTCATCAAAAATCAGTGGCGCGTTGGAAGCACTACGAAAAACAACTAGAACCTATCAAACAGCACCTTCTGGCGTGATAGCGCTACTATAGCCTGAGTAATCGGTTCATCTATCATCTACTCTATCTATATATAATAGGATAACCTGTCGCTATGACTTCACACCTTACCCTGGATGATCTGACCAACTGGTTTGCCGAAGGCAATAAACCTCGCGACCAATGGCACATCGGCACTGAACATGAGAAAATCGGCTTCTGCATGGATACGCTCAGGCCTATCCCTTATGAGGGGGAGAGAAGCATCCAGAGCCTGCTGACCCTTCTGGCAGACAAGGACTGGCAACCGGTAGAGGAGAGTGGAAAAATCATCGCCCTGAAAAAGGGAATGGCTTCGATCACACTTGAGCCTGGAGGCCAGCTCGAACTCTCCGGCGCGCCCCTTGAAACCATCCACCAGACCTGCGAGGAGACCACCAGCTATCACAGAATCCTCAAAACGATCACTGACGAACTTCGTATCGGTTTTCTTGCCATGGGTTTCCAGCCGAAGTGGCAACGCAGTGATATCCCGCTAATGCCGAAAGCGCGTTACAACATCATGCGCAACTACATGCCGCAGGTCGGCAGTGGCGGACTGGATATGATGATGCGCACAGCTACGGTACAGGCTAACCTCGATTACGGCTCCGAAGCGGACATGGCGCAAAAGATGCGCATCGCCCTCTGCCTGCAGCCACTGGTCACCTCCCTCTATGCCGCAAGCCCGTTTGAAAACGGCAAACCATCCGGTTTCCTTTCCCGTCGCGGGGCCTGCTGGCTCGACACCGACACAAAACGCACCGGTATCCCGGCTTGCGCCTTTGAAAATGACTTCGGCTTCGCGGCTTACACTGAATGGGCGCTGGATGCACCGATGTACTTCGTTATTCGCGATCATATATATATAGATTGTGCCGGCGCCAGCTTCCGCGACTTTATGGATGGCAAGCTTGAGCAGCTGCCCGGTGAGTTCCCGGGCATCGAAGATTGGGAGCTGCATATATCCACCCTATTCCCCGACGTTCGCCTGAAACAGTACATGGAGATGCGCGGTGCAGATGCGGGCCCCTGGCCATGGATCTGCTCACTCTCCGCCCTCTGGAAAGGGCTTCTTTACGATGAACAGGCCCAGCAAAAGGCATGGGAGATGATTGCCGACTGGTCTCATGCCGAGGTGGTTCAGCTCAGGGAAGAGGTTCCAAAAAGCGCCTTGGCAACTCCTTTCAGGAAGACAACCGTCCTGCAGCTTTGCAAACAGATGCTTCAGATCAGCCGAAGTGGCCTTGAACGTATTGATGCCAGCAACAGTGCCGGAGAGAATGAAACCATCTTCCTCAAGCCGCTCGAAAGCGCAGTCGCATCAGGCCAGACGCAGGCTGAGTTCTGGCTGAAGCTCTATAACGGCGCCTGGAATAAAAATATCGACCGCGTCTTCTTCGAGGCAATGCATATTTGATTCATATGGCTGCGGGCTTACTCTCTGGCCTAATAAACACTCCGCAAGGCGTGCCCTTGCTACGCTTACGAATTCGTTCCACCTGAATTTGCCGAAGTTAAGCTGTAATCTCGATGGTATTGCCATCCGGATCTCGGCAGAAGAGTGCCTGCCTGCCTGATCTGCTCAGGGTGAATGGGATCTTCGCAGCATCTAGCCTCTGGCGAACCTGATCAAATTCTTCACTTTGCAGGGCGATATGGTTATCGCGTCCGCCGTGGGCAGGCCTTTCACATCCGGCATAGGGATTCTCAAGTTGCATCAGGTGGATTTGCTGCCCCTCTTCCAGCCCGTACCACAACCCGTCAAAGCCAAGGTCTGGCCGCGCAACCCTTTTCAGGCCCAGAATGTTCTCGTAATAAAGCGCTGCTCGTTCCAGATCAGAAACTATCAAGCCTGCATGTACTATCCTCATTCGTGCCCCCATAACCACGCAGCCCCACGAACACCGGACGAGTCACCGTGCTTCGGAGGCAGCAGGCGCGTACGCACCTCGTCAGAAAAGATATAGGAGCCCCACAGCTTCGGCACTTCATCATAAAGCCGCTTGATATTCGACATGCCGCCCCCCAATACAATGACGTCCGGATCAAGGATATTGATTACTCCCGCCAGCGCACGTGCCAATCGGTCAGAGTAGCGCTCCAGCGTAAACCGGCAGAGAGAGTCACCTTTCTCGACTCCGGCAAAGATCTCCTCCGCTGTCATCAGCCCGCCGCCTGAGCGCAGGTGATCATCGGCCATGGCAGGCCCAGAAAGCCAAGTCTCGATACACCCTTTGCGGCCACAGTAACAGTCATGCCCGGAGAGCTCGCTGCCGAATGGCGATGGCAGCGGATTATGTCCCCATTCACCTGCGATACTGTTCACACCGCTAATCACATGTCCGTTTGCAACGATACCACCGCCAACCCCGGTACCAAGAATCACGCCAAACACAACACCTGCTCCGGCAGCTGCGCCATCCATCGCCTCTGAGAGCGCAAAACAGTTGGCATCGTTGCTCATCTTCACCTGCTGTCCAAGCAGCCTCTCCAGATCCTCTTTCAGAGGCTGCCCGTTCAGACAGGTGGAGTTACAGTTTTTCATCAAACCGCTTTTCAGCGAAATCGCGCCGGGCGTACCGACACCAACCGTTGCCTGCAGTCCTAGGCTTGCCTCTGCTTCTGCAACCATGCTCCCGATCAGCGCACCGATTGCCCGGTAATCCCCGGCCGGTGTAGAACGCCGGAAACGGAGCAACTCATGCCCCGTTGCATCCAGGGCAATCAGTTCGATTTTAGTGCCGCCAAGATCGATCCCTATGCGCACACCGGTTTCAGAAACGTTGTTCATGCAGCTTATCATTGTCTGTTCCGAGGCTTACTGCAACAATGCGCAGCCATATGGACACACATACTGCAAACATCCTCGACGGCAAAGCCCTTTCCGATCGCCTGCGTGGCGAAATCGGTAAAGAGGCTGCCGAACTGACACAAAAACATGGCCGGGCTCCGGGCCTTGCCGTGATTATTGTCGGCAATGACCCCGCTTCGCACGTCTATGTCAAAAACAAGAAACTGGGCTGCGAAAAGGCAGGGATTCACTCCTTCTCGCACGAGCTTCCTGCCGATACCTCCCAGCAGCACCTGCTCGGACTGATCTCTGAACTTAATCAGAATCCAAAGGTGGATGGCATTCTGGTACAGCTTCCAGCTCCCAAACACATTGACCCTGAGACGATCATTGAAGCGATTGATCCGGGCAAGGATGTCGACGGCTTTCATCCGTATAACGTCGGACGACTTGCTGCACGTCAACCCTCACTGCGCTCCTGTACGCCATACGGCTGCATGAAGCTGCTGGCTGAAACCGGCCTTGACCTGCACGGCATGGAGTGCGTGATTGTCGGCGCCTCCAATATCGTCGGTCGTCCGATGGCGCTCGAGCTGCTGCTGGCCGGAGCAACCGTTACTATCTGCCACCGCTTCACTGAAAACCTGCAGAGCCATATTGAGCGCGCTGAGATTGTTATTGCCGCAGCAGGCAAACGCGGCCTGATCAAAGGTGAATGGATTAAACAAGGGGCCATCGTTATCGATGTTGGCATCCACCGGCTTGAGGATGGCTCGCTGACTGGCGATGTCGAATTTGATGAGGCAAGCAAGAAGGCCGGCTGGATTACGCCGGTACCGGGCGGTGTCGGACCTATGACGATCACCATGCTACTGGCTAACACCGTGCAGGCATTCAAAATACACGTAGGGGACGAGTAATGTCAGAGCTGGCAAAAACACCGATGTTTGATGAACACGTGAGCCTCGGCGGCAAGATGGTTCCCTTCGCCGGCTTTGAGATGCCGGTGCAGTACAAAAATGGCGCTCTGAAAGAGTACACCTTTGTGCGCGAAGGTGGCGCAGGCATATTTGACATCACCCATATGGGACAGGTGCGCGTATCAGGGTCTGATGCTCGACCTTTCCTGCAGTATGTTACCACCAATGATCTGGCAAAACTCGCCTGTGGGCAGGTGCACTACTCCGCCCTTCTCAATGATTCAGGCACCTTCATCGATGATATCACTACTTACAAGATTTCAGATAGCGAATACTACCTCTGCATCAATGCCGCCAACCGCTTTAAGGATGTGGCGCACCTTCAGAACGAAGCAAAATCCTTCGATGTGAATGTGTCCGATGAGTCGGATGACACCACGCTGCTGGCACTGCAGGGGGGCGCCGCACAGACTGCTCTGCAACCCTTGGTTGATACCGACCTTGAGAAGATCGGCTACTACAAATTTGCGCAGGTGAAAGTAGCAGGTACAAACGGCATTGTGTCGCGCACCGGCTACACCGGCGAAGATGGCTTCGAGATCTATATTCCGAATGCCATTGCGGTGGCCGTCTGGAAACAGCTGCTGGCCAACGGCGCTGAGCCGATTGGCCTTGCCGCCCGCGACATGCTTCGCACCGAGATGGGCTATGCGCTCTACGGCCATGAAATATCGGACAGCGTCACGCCCGTAGAGGCGAAGCTGATGTGGATTACCAAGCTCGATAAGGGTGACTTTATCGGCAAGGCTGCTGTTGAAATGCGTCGGGCCGAAGGTCCAGAACAGCGTCTGATCGCCATCAAGCTGACCGGCCGCGGCATTCCGCGTGAGCACTACAAGGTGTTTGCCGATGGTGTCGAAACCGGCAAGATCACCTCGGGCATGTTCAGCCCCATGGCTGGCGGTGTTGCGCTGGCCTATGTCAAACCGGAACACGCCGATGCTGGCGCGTTGAGTGTTGAGATTCGCGGCAAAGCCGTTCCTGCCGAGCGTACAACTTTACCGTTTGTGCGCAGCAACGTCCGGCGCTAAATTTAACGCCGAAGTTTTTTCAAACAATTGAGGAGAGACCATGACTATTCCTGCTGACCTGAAATATACCAAAGACCATGAGTGGGTACGTATTGATGGCGATATCGCCACTTTCGGCATTAGTGACCATGCGCAGGAAGCACTGGGTGACATCGTATTCGTTGAACTGCCGGAGGTTGGCCGCAGCGTTGATGCCGGTGAAGCCTATGCCGTGGTTGAATCGGTCAAAGCCGTTTCCGACGTCTACGCACCGGTAGCGGGCGAAGTGATCGAGGTAAATGAAGAGCTCGAAGGCGAGCCCGAAAAGGTCAACAGTGATGCCTACGGTGCAGGCTGGATCGCCAAGGTTAAAATGAGCGGCGCCACACTCGAGTTGATGAGTGATGATGAGTACAACACCTTCCTTGAAGAGTAACCATCAGCTGCTGTGATAGAAAAAGCTCGGAAGGCCACACCGCTTTCCGGGCTTTTTACTTTTAATTCAATAGATAAACCGGGAATAAAATGAGATTTTTGCCGCATACGGATACCGATAGAAAAGCGATGCTGGAGACGATGGGAGTTTCCACCCTCCGCGATCTTTTTACTGATATTCCAGCTGAGTTCCAGATTGACAAGGGCAGCCTAGAGATTGCCAGTACACTCTCCGAAGCGGGCATCGTGCGCAAGTTCACCCGGGCTTCCGAGAAGAATCGCAACGCCACCAATAGCGCCTATTTTCTCGGTGGCGGCACCTATCACCACTTCGTCCCTGCAGTCGTTGATTATGTCATCTCGCGCGGCGAGTTCCTGACCGCCTACACCCCCTACCAGCCGGAGATCTCACAGGGCACGCTGCAGGCACTGTTTGAATTCCAGACCATGATCGCACGACTGACCGGCATGGATGTATCCAACGCCTCGATGTATGAGGCTGCTACGGCAACAGCAGAAGCGGCCCTTATGGCGCGCCGCGTGACCCGCAAAACACGCGTGGTAATGGCCGGATCGGTAAATCCGCGCTACCGCAGCGTCACGGCTAACTATCTATCCCGCCTGGACGGTGAATATGTCGAAGTCGACATGGGCGCCTTCGGCACCGACCTGGAAAAGGTGATTGCCGCCATTGATGCAACTACCGCCTGTGTGATCGTACAGTACCCGGACTTCTACGGATCAGTTTATGATCTGGCTCCACTACGTGCTGCATGTGATGCCGCCAAGTGCCTGATGGTGGTCGCCTTCTCCGACATCTCCGCCTTCGCACTGATCGAGTCCCCCGGCGCCATGGGTGCCGACATTGCGGTCGGCTCCGGCCAGTCGCTCGGGATCCCGATGGGATTCGGTGGCCCACACCTGGGACTGTTCACCTGCAAACAGAAGTACCTTCGGCAGATGCCCGGACGTGTCTGTGGCCTGACCACTGATGTGAATGGCAAGCGCGGTTTCGTACTCACCCTCTCCACCCGTGAACAGCATATCCGCCGTGAAAAGGCGACCAGCAACATCTGCTCTAATCAGGGACTTATGTGTACGGCAGCGGCTACATACATGGCACTGATGGGGGATGCGGGTCTTGAAAAGGTAGCTATGCACTCGGCCGCTGCCCTGCAATCGTTGATCTCACAACTGCCTGCACATGTGAGTGCGGCCAGTGGCGCACGTTACAACGAAACCGTATTAAGCTTTGTCGATAATGCGGCGCGCGACCGCTTCCTCGCTGCAGCTCGTGAAAAGGATATCTTTGCCGGCATTCCGCTGGAGCAGGTTGACCCGGCCGCAGAAACCAACCACCTACTGGTCGCCACCACCGAAATGGTGGAAGAGGCCGATATCACCGGCTTCCTGTCAGCTTTGGAGGTAGCAAAATGAGCAACCCAGACTACAGATACTCGGGCACCAACGGCATCCAGCATGAGGAGCCACTTCTCTTTGAACACGCCCACGAAGCACCTGAGTCGCTCAACCTTCCGGGTGTAGTAGGTCCGATTTCAGATGCGTTGAAGAGCTTTGCGCGTAAAAAACCTGCCAATATTCCAGGCCTTTCCGAACCGGAAACGGTTCGTCATTTCGTGCGCATGTCGCAGTGGAATCACGGCATCGAGACCGGCTTCTATCCACTGGGCTCCTGCACGATGAAATATAACCCGCGCGTTAACGAGCAGGTGGTTCGCCTGCCTGGTCTGGCTCACATCCACCCGGATCAGCCCGAGGACACAACGCAGGGTGTACTTGAACTGCTTTATGAGACGCAACAGTGGCTGGGTGACATTTCAGGCCTGCCGCATGTTACCCTACAGCCTGCAGCCGGTGCCCACGGCGAGCTGGTTGGACTGATGATGATTCGCGCCTGTCTGGACGCGCGAGGAGAAACCAATCGCCGTAAGGTACTGGTTCCCGATTCCGCCCACGGCACCAACCCTGCATCCGCCGCACTCTGCGGCATGCAGACGGTAGAACTGAAGTCAGGAGCGGATGGACGCATCGATCTGGATGAGCTGAAAGCACATCTGGATGGTGATACCGCAGCTCTGATGATGACCAACCCGAACACCGCCGGCGCCTTTGAATCCGATATCAAGGAGATCTGCCAGTTGGTTCACGATGCCGGCGGCATGGTTTATGGAGATGGTGCCAATCTCAATGCACTGGTCGGCGTGGCGCGCCCCGGCGATATGGGCATCGACTGCCTGCATATCAATGTGCATAAAACCTTCTCCACCCCGCATGGTGGTGGCGGCCCTGGTGGTGGCCCTGTGGCTGTCAATGAAACGCTGGCCCCTTATCTGCCGGTGCCGCGCATTGAAAAGCATGAAGACCGTTACGCGCTGGTACATAGCGATGACAACTCTATCGGCCCTGTGCTCGGATCAGCAGGCCAGATTGGTGTGCTGTTGCGTGCCAATGCCTACATCTCCGCCTTTGGCCGTGAACATCTACACCAGATTGCCGAGGATGCGGTACTCAATGCCAACTATGTACTGCACCGCCTGAAGGATCGTTATCACGTGCCGTTTGCAGGCCTGTGCAAACATGAGTGCCTGCTCACCGATGAGTATCAGAACAGCCACGGTGTCAAAACGCTCGATATCGCCAAGCGACTGATTGATCTCGGCTTCCATCCGATGACCGTCTACTTCCCGCTGATTGTACATGGTGCAATGCTGATCGAACCGACAGAAACCGAATCCCGTGAAACCCTGGATGCCTTCTGTGATGCGATGCTGGAGATTGCCGATGCATGCGAAGCGGGAGACACCGATATGCTTCACGAAGCCCCGGTCAAGCCGTTCCGCCGCAGGCTCGATGAGACCAAGGCAGCAAGATCCCCTGTGCTGGTGTGGCAGGAGCAGTAACCATAGATCAGGAGAAGCACCTGTAGCGTAAACGTGAATGCCTGCTATTAATAAGGGTGTTGCAGCTTTTGCTTCATCATCATTAACAGGGCGGAAACATATGGGCATTCACATCACTCTTCATTCAAGTCGGAACTTTGTTCTCGCCATATTTCATGGCCCAGTGAAGCCTCATGAATTGGAAAGCTTCGTAGATGAGCTACTTCTGGATAAGTATGACAACGAGGGGAAGGTGCGATTGGCCATCCTGAGTGAAGGCGCATCCGCCTCCCTGCTAAGATATCAGACAATATGCGCCGCTGGAAAAAGGATGCGCCAGGGAAGGTTGAGGCAACACCGTGGAAAACTGGCCATTTTCGCGAGAAGCAGGGTGGGCTTTGGCCTTGCCAAGATGTACCAGATGGCGACTGAAAAGATTGACCCCAGCGAGGTTCGAGTGCTGCATGGTGATGGCTTAGAGTCAGCGACTCAATGGCTTGGCATCAGCGACCTTTCAGAAAATATCCAGCAGCTTCTAGAGGCCGTAGAACAGAGTGCAGCAAAAGGATTATCTATTCAGGTAGTGCATTAAAACAGCGCTTTTCAACCATAAAGTAGCCATGGGTAGAGCCTTTCTCCCGGTAAATCACGCGAATCCGCTCGTTTGAACTGAAGGTCTGGCTGGTACCGAATATGACATTCTCAATATGGGTCAGAACGGAGTCCTCAGGATAGGTAACCTCCAGTTGATCATCGGCAGACCATTGAATAATCGCATCGTAGCCATGGCGCATGGAGAAGCTAAACATATCACCGTCAAATGAAGCGGATACAGGGCGCACGTTGAGCTTTGTCTCCCTATCAATAGCCCTGTCACCATCGGAAACGCGGTAAAGGGTGGCAACTTTACTGCCATCGGGTGACGGACATTCGAACAGCAGATCGGTTTTCTCACCCCCGCAGGCTGTAACGAACAGTAGTGATGCCCCTGCCAGAAGCTGTTTCAGTTTCATCTGATTTGAGAAAGGCGCTTAAACTCACTCTCCACGCGTGCCAGACAGTCCTCGACGGCAACCCCTTCGAAGTAGTTGCCGATCAATGCCAGCGGTTTCTCTGCCAGCAACTCATCCACCTTATGCATCAGCACATGATGTCCCATGTCCGGGCTCGGCAGGCGATTGGTCTTGTGATAGATCTGAATAAGCTGGTGGCGCTGAAGCTGCAGCAGCGTGCAGATGCGCTCAATCTTCTGGTTTTCATCCAGGAGACCCGGCTTGAAATGGAATGCCATGCCGCGAAACTGCGCATGCTCAACGATATCGCGTGACACAGACGAATAGAAATCGCCATCGGCCGCAATAATGCCTGCTACCGGTTCAAGCGGCAGGTCATCTTTACTCACCACGATACCTACTGTCTCAATCTCCACCTCATTCACCCAGCCAAGCTGCTCTGCGAGCTCAGGGAACGCGCCCTTCAACAGGCGCGATGCCGCCAGCACCGGTGTAGCGACAACCAGCTGATCGGCATGCACGGAGCTATCGGCAAGTGTCACCGAGAAACCATTGTTCTCATCATATGCGACAAGCTCAATGGCCTGCCCCTTCCTGCACTCCACGCGCTTTTCCAGCTCGGCAATAATGTTATTCAACCCTTCGGGGAAGGTGTAGCTGCGCATAACGTTTTTGTCACGGGGACGCTTGCGAAACAGCATCCCAGCAGGCACATCATCCGCCTGCTGGCAGAGCACGGCGTTAAAGGCGTGACTGAATACATTGGCATAGTTGTTCGGGCCAACAATGGCGCGGTAGTACTCCTGCACCGACTTGCCGTCCTTTGTGGTCGAGAAAATTCGCCACGCGTTGGCGAAGAGCTCGACGAATTTCAGGCGCGACGGGATCGACACAAGCTTGCCGTCGGCCAGCATCTTGTAGCGCAGCTTCTGGCGCGCCCCCATCCGATCCATCAGGCCGACTTTTTTGAGAATCCTGAGAAGGCGCCCATAGGAGTTAAAGCAGGTGTGCGTGCCCATCTCCAGCCAGAACGGTTCATCGCCTTCGATCGTAGGCGAATCGAAGCAGCCGCCGGCCCGCTCCTCCTTCTCTAGCACTAGCACTTTCATTCCGGCCTGCTTTGCTTCAAATGCCATCGCAAGGCCTGAGATGCCTGCCCCAATCACAATAAGATCGTATCTTTCACTCATGCCGGGACTCTAGGTCAATTGCACTGACAGGCCAACGCAAAGCGTCAGGACAAACAGGAATGCATCGTTTAAGCTGCCGGGATGCGAAGAATTGACCAGATCGAACCATTCCGCGTCATGCAGCTGCTGGAGCGAGCTAAGGAGCTGGAGGCCGAAGGTCGCAAGATTATCCACATGGAGATCGGCGAACCCGATTTCCCAACACCGGCCTCGGTAATTGAAGCAGCTAAAGCTGCGCTTGATAGCGGCGACAATTTCTATACCCCCTCCACCGGCAATCCCGAGCTGCAAAAAGCTTTAAGCCGTTGGTATGCGGATGAATACGGCGTGAGTATTGCAGCCGAACGCATCCTGATCACCCCCGGCACATCCGGTGCTTTTAGCCTGATCTATGCCGCCCTTCTCGAAGATGGGGAGTCGGTGCTTCTCTCCGATCCCGGCTACCCCTGCCAGCGCAATTTTATTCGCCTTTCAGGCGCTGAGCCACTCAATATCCCGGTTGGGCCTGAAACGCGCTATCACCTCTCTGCCGACCTGATTGAGAAGAACTGGCGGCTGGGCACACGTGCCGCCCTGGTGATTAACCCATCAAATCCAACCGGCACCCTGATTGCAGATGATGAACTCAAAAAGGTTGCTGCAGCCTGTCGCAGGCTGGGTGGTTATCTGATCTCGGATGAGATCTACCACGGTCTCACCTACGGCACTAAAGCCCGTAGTGCACTGGAGTTCGACGATCATGCCATTGTCGTCAACGGCTTCTCCAAACGCTGGGCCATGACCGGCTGGCGCATCGGCTGGATCATCGTTCCCGATGAGCTGATCGATGCCTGCCGGCGTGTGATGCAGAACATCTTTATTGCAGCCCCCACCCTCTCCCAGAACGCGGCGCTCGCGGCAATTGCTGCGACCGATGAGATCGAAGTCATGCGCAAAGCATATGGCGAGCGGCGTAACTACCTGCTGAGTGAGCTGCCGAAACTCGGTTTTGATATTGTCGTAGAGCCACAGGGGGCATTCTATATCTATGCCGATGTCAGCAGGATTACCGGTGATTCACGCCGTTTCTGCTGGGATATGCTCGAAAAATCCGGCGTGGCCATCACGCCGGGTGAGGATTTCGGACGTTACAAATCCAATCAGCATCTGCGCTTCTCTTATGCCACAAGCCTGGATGATATCCGCGAAGGTATCGCGCGGATCCGGAAGCACCTGGAAAGCGCCTGACTCACCGGCAAAAGCGGCAATTGACCCTGTTCCATCTTTATTTGCGCCCTGCTATGGCTGCATCGTTCATTCCGGTTACGCTGACAGATGCCTTTTTAGCCCGATTTTCTTCGTCTTTTCTGTTGTCAGTGTTATGCTGCGCATCCTCAATGCCCACTGGTAAAGCTGGTGAAGCATCGGGTGCAGTATCGAGATTCTATCGGAGTACACACCATCATGTTTAAAGTCCTGACCAAGCTGTTTGGTAGCCGCAATGACCGTTTATTAAAAGAGTTGTGGCCTATGGCCGAGCAGATCAATGCGCTGGAAGCCGATATGCAGGCACTCTCCGATGAGGAGCTGGCCGCCAAAACCGTGGAGTTCCAACAGCGCATCGCTGATGGCGCCAGCGTCGACGACCTTCTTTTTGAAGCCTTTGCGGTAGTTCGTGAGGCCTCCGTGCGCACACTCGGACTTCGCCATTTCGATGCCCAGTTGATCGGCGGTATCATTCTGCATCAGGGCAAGATTGCCGAGATGAAGACCGGTGAAGGTAAAACCCTGACCGCAACACTCTCTGTCTATCTCAACGCCCTGCCGGGCAAAGGAGCACATGTCATCACCGTCAACGACTATCTGGCCAAGCGTGATGCCGAGATGATGGGTAAACTCTATGGTTTCCTTGGCCTCTCCACCGGTGTCATCGTGCATGGCATCAGTAATGAGGAGCGTCAGGCCGCTTATGCAGCTGACATTACCTACGGCACCAACAACGAATTCGGTTTTGACTACCTGCGCGACAATATGGCTTTTAGCGCTGAGGAGCTGGTGCAGCGCGGCCACCACTACGCCATTGTCGATGAGGTGGACTCCATCCTGATTGATGAGGCGCGTACGCCACTGATTATCTCTGGTCCGGCCGAGCAGGCTGGCGAGCTCTACACCCAGGGTGATGCCCTGATCAAGCAGCTTAACCCGGAAGATTTCGAGAAAGACGAGAAGGACCGTGCAGTCTCCTATACAGAGATCGGCAATGATCATGTCGAAGAACTTTTCCGTGAGGCAGGCCTGCTGACCAGCGGCACCCTCTACGACCCTGAAAACGTGAACCTGATGCATGCAGCTACGCAGGCACTGCGCGCCAATACCCTGTTTACCCGCGAACATGACTACATCGTGCGCGACGACGAAGTGATCATCATCGACGAGTTCACCGGCCGCATGATGCCGGGACGCCGTTACTCCGATGGCCTGCATCAGGCCCTCGAAGCCAAGGAAGGGGTTACTGTCCAGCCGGAAAACCAGACGCTGGCTTCCATCACCTTCCAGAACTACTTCCGCATGTACAGTAAATTGGCAGGCATGACCGGCACAGCTGATACCGAGGCCGAAGAGTTCGAGAAGATCTACAAACTGGAAGTGGTCATCGTTCCAACCAATAAGGATATGATCCGAAACGATGTTGCCGATGTCATCTATCGTGATGAAGAGGATAAGTTCGAGGCGATCGTCAATGATATTGAGGTCGTACACAAAGAGGGCGCACCGCTGCTGGTCGGCACCATCTCTATCGAGAAATCAGAATACCTCTCTGAACAGCTGAAGAAAAAAGGCATCAAGCATGAGGTACTTAACGCCAAACACCACGAGCGCGAGGCGGAGATCGTCTCCCAAGCAGGGCGTAAGGGTGCTGTAACCATCGCTACAAACATGGCAGGTCGCGGAACCGATATCATGCTCGGTGGTAACCCGGACATGCTGATTGCACAGCTTCCAGCCAAGCTTTCCGATGCTGAACGTGAAACCAAAGCAGAAGAGATCAGGGCAATATGCCTTGCCGAACATATCGAGGTAGTCGCACTCGGTGGTCTGCATATTCTCGGCACTGAACGTCACGAGTCACGCCGTATCGACAATCAGCTGCGCGGCCGTTCAGGCCGCCAGGGTGATCCGGGCACAACCCGTTTCTATCTCTCGCTTGAAGATGACCTGATGCGCATCTTCGGCGGTGAAAAGATGCAGGCCATGCTGACCAAAATGGGCTTCGAGAAAGGTGAGGCTATCGAACACCCGTGGGTGACCAAGGCGATCGAGAACTCGCAGAAGAAGGTAGAGGGCCGCAACTTCGATATTCGCAAACAGCTGCTTGAGTATGATGATGTCATGAACCAGCAGCGCGATGTAGTCTACTCTCAGCGTCGCGAACTGCTAAGTGCTGATGATGTGCACGATGTCATTGAGGACATGCAGGCAGATTTTTCTGTCCACATTGGTGCCGAATTTCTCGATGGTCACCCAGAAGCGTGGCATATGGATGAGCTGCGTGATGCGCTGAAGGAGCGCCTCTCCATTGAAAGCGATCCTAAAGCTTGGTTTGAGGCCGATGATGTTGAAACCGCCGAGGATATGATCGAGAAGATCAAGGATGCGCTGAAGGAGCATATGGCTGCCAAGGAGGCCATCACAGGCGCTGAACAGATGCGTGGCTTTGAAAAGTATCTGGTACTGCAGATCCTTGACCACCACTGGAAAGAGCACCTGCTGGCCATGGATCACCTGCGCCAGAGCGTAGGCCTGCGTGGTTATGCCCAGAAACAGCCGATTCAGGAGTACAAACGCGAGTCGTTCGAACTGTTCGAGGCTATGCTCAACAAGGTGCGTGAGCAGACCATGATCGCGCTGCACAGCGTGGAAGTAGAGATGCAAACTCCAGTTGTGGAGGAAGCACCGCGCGAGGCTGCACCTGTCACCTATAATCTTGGTGAAGAGGAAGAGGTTGAAGCACAGCATACCTACAAACGGGATCACCCAAAGGTTGGGCGGAATGAGCCCTGCCCATGCGGTTCAGGAAAGAAATACAAGCAGTGCCACGGTAAACACGGTTAATCCATGCTAACGGGGTATCGGGCCTTCCCGCCCTCTACCCTTCACGCCAGACAAACTTGGTCTGGCTTATTAAAAAGGTCCATCCATGGACGAGGAAACAGCGCTTATGCCAGTAAATCAGCCTGAGCTTTCACCACCTCTTGCAGTACCCGGCTTTAAAGTCGGAACGGCATCCTGCGGCGTCAAATCACCGGCCCTGAAAGGTAAACGTCAGGATCTGACGTTGATCCTCTCCGATGTCGATTGCCATGCTGCAGGCGTATTCACCCAGAACCGCTTTCGTGCCGCCTGCGTGCGCTGGGGTGAACAGACACTGGTTACCCATGCTGACAAAATCCGCGCCATCGTCGCAAATGCCGGCAATGCCAATGCCGGTCTCGGAGAGATGGAAACGATCTGGGCAAAACAACTTATTGAGTCCGGCGCCTCTGCAGCATGTGTTGGTGCCGACTCTGTACTCTCTGCCTCCACCGGCGTAATCGGCACGCCTTTCCCCATCGAACGCATTCAGGCCAACATGCATGAAGCTGCCGATTCACTCGCAGCCGACAACTGGGAGGCTGCTGCCCATGCCATCCGCACCACTGATACCTTTGCCAAGTGGTCATCGGCGCAAATCGAGATGGATGGCACCACCTACACCCTGACCGGCATCTCCAAGGGCAGCGGCATGATTCACCCCAACATGGCAACCATGCTCGGCTTCGTCGCTACAGACGCTCCGATCAGCGCCCCAGAGCTGCAGGTCATGCTTAAGCGCGTTGCCAACCGCTCTTTCAACTGCATCAGCGTTGATGGCGACACCTCGACCAACGATACCCTATACGTGCTCTCCTCCGGTCTCGGCCTTGGCCATGCACCGCTCTCCGACACGGCACTTTTTGAGCAGGCACTTACAGAACTCTGTATTGAGTTGGCTCAGCAGATTGTGCGCGATGGCGAAGGCGTCTCGAAGTTTGTCACCATCGAAGTAAGCGGTGGTGCAACGGAAAGCGATGCACGCACGGTGGGTCGCGCCATTGCCGTATCCCCACTGGTTAAAACCGCCTTTGCCGGAAGCGATGCCAACTGGGGCCGCATTCTCTCTGCAGTCGGCAACTCCGGTGTGGCGATCGATACCAACCGCATCACCCTCTCCGCCGATGACCTGCTGATGTTCGAGAAGGGCAACCTGCACCCGGACTACAGGGATGAGGAGGGCATGGCGATCTTTGGTAATGATGAATTCACTATCTCGCTTGATCTCGGTATGGGTGAATCATCAGCCACCATCTGGACCGGCGATCTGACTCACGAATACATCACCATCAACGCCGAGTACCGCACCTGAAGAACACTGCCATCGCACTTGTTGTCCCATTCGATGGCGATGGCAAGGTGCTGCTGCTAAAACGCAGTGCCGATCTGCACTGCGGTGACCTCTGGTCATTCCCTGGCGGTAAAATCAAAGCTGGCGAAACACCCAAAGTAGCTGCCAAACGCGAACTTACAGAGGAGACAGGGCTTGAAGGCTGTGACTGGAAGTTTCTCGGCGACTCCACTTTCGAGTATCCGGATCGCCTGCTTCACTTCCTGCTGTTCAGTTGCCTGTGTGACAACATCGAATCACTCGTATGTGAGTCTACCCATGCCTGGGCTGAATTCGATCAACTATCCAACTATCCCATGCCGGATGCCAATGAAGAACTGATCAATATGCTTATCACGAAGCTTGAGGATGAACTGAAATAACTTATTTCTAACGCTTATCCACACCCTTTTACTCACTCCGCAAATATTCGATGTAGCGAGTGTCCTCGCACAAAACATGGCTTACCAATAACTCCCTGATTGTCATCCCCATTTCAATCCATTCACGGCTGAACTCACTGCCTCGGATCTCTTTCAAAACCAGCTTAAACTTATCGATAAGTTCCGAGTGGATTTGAGCATGTTCCTGTCTGTCGGGATAAGATTTTTCGATAAATAGCCGCTCCTCATGTGCGAAATGGGCAATGGCATCATCCAATATAAGGTTCATGATACGCTCAACAACTGCTTTATCCCGTTGCTGACTCATGATTTCGTTAATTTAGCTCGTTGACCAGTTTGATGAAATGCTGATGCTCGGCATCAATCTCTGCATTCGACATACTGAGCTCATCTGACCACTCAATTTTCCAGGGTAATGAATCCATAGTGCCCCTCCTTCTCGCCTCTTAGTATGAGTATAGCAGGCTCTCTGAGTATCTGCTTTTAGCCGTCATTCAACCGCTTTTCTTTTTCGCTCTTGGGTGGGTTTTATCGTAAACCTCGGTGAGCTTGGCGATGTCGAGGTGGGTGTAGCGTTCGGTGGTAGCCAGCGATGCATGGCCAAGAAGCTCCTGAATAGCACGCAGATCAACACCGCCTGCCAGCAGATGGGTGGCGAAGGAGTGGCGGAGCCTATGCGGAGTGACCGATACATCGGCACCATTCTCCAACGCCCGCTCTTTGAGCATTCGCTGCACGCTGCGGGCAGTTAAACGCTTGCCGAACCGGTTGAGAAATACCGCCTTCTCCTCCATCGCCGAAACGCGTTCGGCCAGGTAAGCCTGCAAACAGTGCACAGCACCTTGCGGCAGTGGCACGATACGCTCCTTGCGCCCTTTTCCGAACACGCGAAGTTCAAACTGCTGCAGATCGATGTCATGAAGATCCAGCCCCACGACCTCTGAAACACGCAGGCCACAACCATACATCACGGCCACCAATGCCATATCACGAAGCTCACTGGCTCGATCAGTACTGTTCATCAGGGCTGCTGTCTGTTCCGGTGGCATGGTGCGAGGCAACCGCTTCGACTGCCTGGGTGGGCGCACGCCAGCAGCGACATTGGCACTGCACCAGTGAGCCTGAACAGCGGCATCGAAAAAGCTTGAGAGAGCAGAGAGTCGCCTTGCCAGTGTGGAGGCGGCAAGACCAGAGGCGTGGCAACTGACCAGCCAGTCCTGCACCTGCAGGCGTGTTACCTGCTGCAGCGGTTTATCTCCGCAGAACTCCACAAAACGAGCGAGGTCACGGCGATATGCGGCAACCGTATGTTCAGAGGCCAGGCGCACATCGGCAAGCTCATGAAGAAATCGTCCGACAGCCTCGCCAAGGCCCAGATCAGTGGCCGCTGTCTTCACCTGAGTCGGCCACCTCGAATCGGTTTCCTCCCAGTGCTTTGGCAACATACATCGCCTGATCGGCCAATGCGATCAGCTCTTTCACCGCCAGGTCCCGATTAGCAGACGAGAATGCCACACCGACACTGGCTGTGATCTGCTCACCTTCAACCACACCGCTCTCGGCAATGGCCTGGATGGTAAGCGCTGCGATATCACGAGCCTTCTCCTCCCCACAGCCAGGCAGAAGCAATACGAATTCATCGCCTCCCATGCGAATCAATGGATCGCTGGACCGGACATGCTTATGCAACGCCTTGCTAACCATGTTCAAGACATTATCACCGACCTCTTCTCCCAAGCGCTCACTCAGTCCCTTGAACTGATCCACATCAGCATACAGACATGAGACCTGTGTTACGTTACCAAACCACTGTGACAACGGGTGATGACTGTGTGGCTGTAAAAAGCGCCGGTTCTGGCTGCCTGTTAATGTATCTGTAACTGAAAGGCGGGCTAGGTGTTCACGGGCCACAGCATGTTCAAGGGTTAGCCCAACCACCTGTGCCAGGTGCTGAAGAAAATCGCTGCTTTGATCGGGCGCGAAGCGGTCACGGTCAATCGAACCCACACCGAGTACGCCGAAGGGCCTATCCAGGTCACCCAGTGTCAGTAACGCAATCGAACCAAGGTGCTGATCCTGCGATCCAAGCCAGTCGAACGCATGCTCGGGTGAGAGCTGAATCAGCCACGCCTGTTTGCGTGAAATCCCCATCTCCCTGATCTCATCCTTCTCCACCCAGACCAGGTCGCGTTCGGAAAGTGAGCCCAGCTTATGCCCGCCAATAAAACTGGAACGATCCAGCCAGAAGCGGACAAAATCGAGTTCAAAGCTTGAACGCAGGCCGCGCAACAGGGTAAAACAGAGATCCTCAGGATCGGTGGATTTAAGCACCTGCGACTCCAGGTCAAACATGCGCGAGAAGAGCCGTTCGTTCTGGCGCAGACGCTGCATCACATCAGCGACATAAACTTTTAGTTCCCGGTTCTCATCTGCCATCTGCTGAAAGCGTCGACTGGAGAGATCCTCCACCTTTGAGGCTTTTTCTTTCTTACTCATCACTTCTGTCTCCCCTCCAGCACAGCTTGATCCTCGTGAGCCCAATAGGTCGATCCCACGTAACCATCGTAACGGGATTGAAGAGAGGGACAATATCCATCTCTACTCCGGTTTTTCTCTATTCCCGGCAAGCAGAGTGCCGCCGGATAGAACCAGCTTCATACCCTCTTCCACACTCATATCCATATAGACGATTTCCGATGGTTCGATAAACAGCAGCCAACCGGTCGTAGGCATAGGCGTAGAGGGCACAAATACGGAAATCCTTATTTCATCCGAGCCATGAATTGCAACAGCAGTTTCACCTGTAACAAACCCGATCACCATTGTTCCTTTATTGGGAAACGGAACCATTACCACTTTCTGAAATGCCTTGGAACTGTCACTTAGTGTGGCCTCGAGAAGCTGGCGAGTCGCTTTGTAAATCGTACGCACCAGTGGAATGCGCTCCATAACCCGATCCACCAGGCGCATCAGGTAATTGCCGATAAAGTGGGTGGTCAGCATGCCGATCACAATGATCAGCAGCAGGGCCAGAATGATACCCAGTCCGGGAATATCGACACCGAACAGTATCTCCGGCCTGTATTGTGGCGGCAACAAACCTACGGCACTGTCGGAGAGCTCAATCAGCCAGTTGATCAGCGCTACCGTGACAAGAAATGGTGCCAGGGCAACGATCCCTGCCAGCAGGTATTTACGTAACGATACCACTACAAAAGCACCTCCGGTTTTATCTTCGCATGACGCACAGAATCACCGCCACGCAGTAACTGCTGAACAGGAACAAGCGTGGCTGACTTCTGCTTGCTCAGCTGCTTCTCCAGAAATGCTACTGTCTCCTTGTGCGGATGAGCAATCACCACACAGCGGTAGCCCTTCTCCAGGCAGCGCTCTGCACTCTTCCATGCCCGCTGCATCGCCTCAGGATTAAGGTCATGATCGAGGAACACCTCTCTGGAGGCCCACGGCACATCCATCAACTCAGCAGCCTCTGCCGCCACACTCTTATGGCTCGTTTTGGAGTCGACAAAAAAGAATCCCTGCTCCCGGCAGACCTGCATCACCCAGCGCATAGGCTCCATCTGTTCACTCAGGTGGGAGCCCATATGATTGTTCACCCCTTCGACAAAGGGAACCTTGTCCAGGCCGCGCTGGAATGTTTCCCGCAACTCTTCCCTGCCCATCTTTTCATGCAGAAAATAGGGGGTCATCTTATTGCGATATTTCTCCGAAGTCGGCTCCATAGGCAGGTGCAGCATAACCATCTGCCCCTGCTCATGCGCCATCGTTGCAGATGCCTGTGCATATGGTGCATCCGGTATCACAGCGATTGCCACAGGAATGGAGAGCGCGAGGATGCGCTTCAAGGCTGGCAGATCGTAACCAACATCATCAAGAACCAGAGCAAGCCCCGACGCCACACGTGGCAGCGCATCGGGTTGCGTTTCATGCTGATCCCCCGGCTTGGCCACCTCTGGAGCTACTGGCGGAATACTCTTCTCCACCATCTTTTCAACATGCCCCCTCTGCTGCGAAGGTTTGGTGAGTGTTGCGATCACCAGCAACAGGCATAACAGCAGCAGAAAGAGCAGCGCCAGCCACGGCGGCAGTTGTTTTTTTCGAATCATGATTTGATCAATGTAAGCGCATTAGCCGCGCAGGGCATGTAGTCCCCTGAGCAGATCCAGTGCCCGCTGCAGCTGGGTATCCAGTTCAAGGCGCTCTTTCATGGCATCGCTCGGCCCTTCACCAGCTTCAGCCTTTTTACTCTTATTGCCTTTCTTGCCATTACCGTTTTCCAGATGCCCTTTCAGGTTGCGCTCTGAAACTGAAGGCAGGCTACTTTTCGCCTGATCATCCTTCTTCAACGCCACCTGCTCTACCAGAATGTCGGGGTCGATGCCGGTAGCCTGGATGGAGCGCCCACTTGGCGTGTAATAGAGTGCAGTTGTCACCTTGATCGCGGTTCCATCATTAAGCGGTACCACCGACTGCACTGAACCCTTACCGAAACTTTTGGTGCCCATAACAATCGCGCGGTGATGATCCTGCAGTGCGCCACCAACAATTTCCGACGCAGAAGCTGAACCATTGTTCATCAGTACGATCAGCGGCAGGCCTTGCAGAATATCACCCGGCTGGGCGTCAAATGAGAGGCTTTTGCCTGCCCGGGACTTGGTGCTGACAATATTGCCCTTTTCAAGGAAGAGGTCGGAGACGGCCACCGCCTGATTAAGCAGGCCACCCGGATTGTTGCGAAGATCCAGTACTGCGCCGGAAAGGTTTCCACCCGCACGCTTCTTCAACTCCCTGATCTTCTTGGAGAGCAGGGTTACCGTTGGCTGCTGAAACTGTGTTACGCGCAGGTAGGCGTAACCGGGAGCCAGCATATCGCCCTTCACCGACTTCACTTCGATGATCGCGCGGGTGATCTTCACCTCCATGGGCGCATTTTCACCTTCGCGGAAAATAGTCAGCACAATGCTTGTGCCTGGCTTGCCGCGCATTAACTTCACTGCTTCAAACAGCGACATATCGCGTGCCAGTTCGTCATCGATCTTAATGATCAGGTCGCCAGCTTTGATGCCAGCTCGATCAGCAGGTGTATCCTCGATAGGAGAGACAATTCGGATACCCCCCTCAGCCGCCTGAATCTCAATTCCCAGGCCACCGAACTCACCCTTGGTGTCCACGTTCATCTGCTTGTACATATCCTTGTCGAGATAGGTGGAGTGGGGATCAAGGCTTGAGAGCATGCCGGAAAGCGCGCCCCCGATTAGCTTCTCATCGCTGACCTCTTCAACATAAGCCTGGCGTACCATCTCCATCACCTGCGAAAACTTCTGCAGCTGCTGATAGTCGGTGGCTGCATCGGCCTGCCGGTAACCTGTGCCCGGCTGCCAGGCCATCACGCCCGCACTCAGCAGGGCAACAGCGCCTGCTCCCAATAAGACTCGACGAAACTTTAAAGACATACCTTTCTCCATAAACCCGTTCGAGGGTGGGCTGCCAGATTCATGAACAACCGAGGCATAACACTCGCAAAGGTTAAGTGACTTCTTCAGGACCACATGCCTGCAACCCTTTATTCAGCTCCTGCAGCATGCCAGCGCATCAGCGCCGACACCAGCGTTTCGGGTTTACCGCTTTGCCACGGTCCCTGATTTCAAAATAGACTGCAACACGATTAATCCAGCCGGTACTTCCGGCCTCGGCAATCGTCTCATTCTCTTCTACCCAGTCGCCCACCTGCTTGAATAGAACATTGTTATGGGCGTAGACACCAAGCACACCATCACCGTAATCAACGATGGTCATCAGCCCGAAACCACCGAACCAGTCGGCATAACGCACCTGCCCCGAAGCCATGGCTCGCACCTCGCGAAAATTCGCTTTCGGTTTTAGCTGAACACCCTGCAGGGTCGGCATCGATGGTGATGGCCGTGAACCGAAACTTGCCACAACAGTACCCGGAAGCGGCCATTGCAGTCGCCCTTTGCGCTTGCGTACATTCTGACCCACGCTCGATTTGTCGGTAGCAAGCAGCCCCTCGCTCATATCATTCAACAGCCGCAGAAGCGCCTTCTCTTCCCGGGCCAGCTGCAGGTCACGCCCCTTCTTGGAGGTAACCTGCTTGCGCACTCGATTAATCATTCCCTGCTTGTCGTTGACGCGGGATGAAAGCTCCCGTTCTGCCTGCTGCTTCTCCTTGCGCACCACCTCGAGTCGATCACGCTGCTCCCGCAACTCCGTTTCCACGCGCTCCAGATCCTGCACAGACTTGGCATAGAGGTGACGGTCCTCCTCCTGAGAGCGCATCACCACGTTCAAAAGATGGCGACGGTGTGGAATGTCACTAACCGGAACACCGGTGAATATCCCCATCCACTCGGATGAGTGGCTGCTGCGCTGCCATGCGGCAACAGCCTCATCCACCATCTGCTTTTTCAGCGCCTTGATGCGCGACTGCAAACGAACGCGTTGGCGCTGCAACTCAGCAAGGCGCCTGTCCGCTTCCCGAGCCTGTTGTGTCGCAGCCCTGCTCGCCTTGCGCGCCGTAATCAAAGCAGAATCGAGCTTCCGAAGTTCTTTACCGAGCTCGCCCATCTGCCCTTCGAGCTGGCCGCGCACCTTGCTCAAGCGCTGACGTTCAGCCTTGATTTTATCTATTCTGATCTGGGTATCCGGATTCGCAGCTATCGCCTCAGGAGCGCCCCACGACAGAAGTGCAACAAACAGCAGCAGGAGAAGAGGTCGCAAATGACTACTGAATCTCATACGCGATGGTAAGGGTGTCCCTGAATAATGGTGAAACCACGATACAGCTGCTCCAGCACTACAGCGCGCACCAACTGATGAGGCAGTGTCAATTTGGAGAGGCTCCAACATGCTCCGGCGGCCCTGCGGACCTCATCGGAGATACCATCAGCGCCGCCGATGACAAAGTCCTGCTGCGCATCACCGGACAACGTGGAGAGAAAGCCAGCCCATTGCTTACTGCTGTTGAGCGATCCACGCTCGTCGAACAGTACAAAGCCGGCAGCCGCATGCTTGAGAATCTGCTTTGCCTCCTCCTGCTTACGCTGGGAGACCTGCTTGCCACGCCCCTCTGGCAACTCGACAACCTGACAGGGCGCAAACGGTTTCAGCCGTTCGATAAAACGATCCTCGAAGTCGGAGAGCTCTCGCGAACCCCGCCCGACCACCAGCAGCCTTAGCTTCACGACGTCGCGTCCGCTCCCTGGTGAGGAACACGCCACAGGCGCTCAAGCTGGAAGCTCTCGCGTATTTCTGGAAGAAAGAGGTGCACCACAATATCACCCAGATCAACCAACAGCCACTCCATCGCCTCCAACCCTTCAACCTTGGCTGGCAGGTCGTACTCATGTGCCACTTCGGAAATCGACTGGGACAATGCCTTGATCTGGCGGTCTGATCGGCCGCTGGCCACGATAAAGCGATCGGTAAAGTCGCAACGTCCACGCACATCAATCACCAGGATATCCTGTGCCTTTTTATCTTCCAGCGCCGTAACCAGCGCTTCAGTCATCTTCTCAAACCTTTCGTTATCTTTAGCAACTACATCAACCACAACTTCTCCTTAATAGAAATCCTGACTTTGTCAGTATTCCTCAATCAACTTTCTGATAATTCATCTCAATCTGGCTTTGCACCTGCTCCGGCACCCTGCCTGCAAGCGACCTTCCCATCCCCGCATCCTGCCGCAGTCCGGAGGCTGAGATATCCGGCAAACTCACCGGGAAATAGCACCAGTGACCGGAACTATCGTATTCACGCCAGCGTTTTTCATCCACTTTCTGCCAGCCTTCATGCTCTGGAAGCTGCGTAGCGTGCGACCCCGTACGGGCAAAGACTGCCACGTTGCAGAGCTCCCTGTGTGCCGGGTATTCGCGCCAGCTTTCAAGCCCCATCCAGGCATCGGCCCCCAGCATCAGCCAAGGCACAACATCCGGATAGTGCTGATGGAAGTCACGCAGTGTCTCCACCGCTGCAACTGGCCTGCCATGACCAATCTCCCAGTCGAGAACCTGTACATCCTGCTGCTTCTCGAAAACCGCCTGTAACCAGTCGAACCGAGTCTTCCCATCAGCATTCCCCGAGAGATTTCGGTGCACCGGTTCTGCCGGAATCACCCACACCTCATCCAGCCCCATCACCTTCAACCCCGCCTCTACCAGCGCCACATGACCGTTGTGCGGTGGATCAAACGTTCCGCCGAACAATCCAATCTTCTTACTGCCAGAATGCACACTCATACCGCACACCCAAACGACACAGAGTTATCCCCGCACCTCGCCGTGGCCGTATACAATCCACTTCTGCGTGGTCAAACCTTCAAGCCCAACCGGTCCACGCACATGCAAGCGGTCCGTTGAGATACCAATTTCAGCACCCAATCCGTATTCAAAACCATCAGCAAAGCGGGTACTTGCATTCCACATCACCGAGGATGAATCCACCTCGCGCAGGAAGCGACTGCCCGCCTCGTAATCCTCGGTCACAATCGTCTCGGTATGATCAGAGCTGTAGGTGGCGATGTGATCCACTGCCGCATCCAATGAATCGACAATGCGTACCGAGAGTACCGGCGCCAGATACTCTGTCGCCCAGTCCTCTTCACTCGCCAGCTTCACATCCATGCCGTTGCAGCGCTGGCGCGTGACGTCACAGCCGCGCACCTCGACACCCTTATCAAGCATCGCCTGAACGATTACCTGTACAACTTCAACCGCAACATCACAGTGAATCAGCAGTGTTTCCATTGCATTGCAGACCCCATAACGATGGGTCTTGGCGTTCACCGCAATCTTGAGCGCCATCTCGCTATTGGCTGCCGCATCAATATAGACATGGCAGATGCCATCCAGATGTTTGATCACCGGCACACGCGACTCGGCGGAGACGCGCTCAATCAGTGATTTTCCACCTCGCGGAATAATCACATCAACATACTGCTCACTCTTCAGCAGCGCTCCGACCAGCGCACGATCAGTTGAATCCACCAGCTGCACTGCATCCTGAGAAAGCCCTTTATCTACCAGCGCTCGCCGCAGACAGGCTGCAATCGCACGGTTGGAGTGTATTGCCTCGGAACCACCGCGCAGAATCACCGCATTGCCTGATTTCAGACAGAGGCCCGCCGCATCCGCAGTCACGTTGGGACGGGACTCATAGATAATGCCGATCACACCGAGGGGTACCCGCATATGACCTACCTGAATTCCTGAAGGGCGATAACGCAAACCATCAATTGCACCGACCGGGTCAGGAAGAGCGGCAATCTGCTCCAGCCCATCAGCCATCGCCTCAATGCGGTCGCCATTGAGCATCAGGCGATCCTTCATCGCATCATCAAGCCCATTCTCATCCGCCGCCTTCATATCAAGCGCATTGGCAGCGAGAATCTCATTCATTTCACGGCGCATCACTGCCGCGGCCAGAACCAGTGCTTCATCCTTGGAGCGGGTATTGGCCATGCGCATCGCTTTGGCCGCAGCTCTAGCCTGCCTGCCCAGGGTATTCATGATGGTTGCCGCATCTACTTCCATGCTTCTCTACTCCTCTTTACACAGTACAAGATTGTCGCGATGAATCACCGATGAAAAATCGAGATAGCCCAGTATTTCTGCGACATCACCGCTACCATGCCCCATAATCCGGCGCATCTCTTCAGCAGTATAATTACAGAGGCCGCGCGCAATCACGCCATCAGGCCCTACAATCTCAACACAGGCACCTTTATCGAATACGCCGATAACATCTTTCACACCAATGGGAAGCAGGCTGCTTCCCTGGTTCACAATAGCTCTTTGTGCTCCTACATCGACATGAATCTCCCCCTTGGGCGAGAGCACCTCCAGAATCCAGTGCTTGCGCCGCGTCTGCCTGTCTACACCGCAAAGAAACAGCGTGCCCTCATCCTCTCCAGCCAGCAATCGACTAAGCCTGCCGCTCTCTTTACCGCTGATTATTGCGGCGGATACGCCGCCGCTGGTCGCTACGCGAGCCGCCGAAAGCTTACTGGCCATGCCCCCGGTACCGAATGCGGAGCCGGCATCACCAGCCATCTCCACATGCTCCTCGTTCAGATGTTCAACCACACCGATACGCTTGGCATCGGCATGTTTTGTTGGGTTTTTATCGTAGAGGCCTTCAACATCGGTCAACATCACCAACAGGTCGGCATCAACAACCAGACTGACAAGTGCGCCGAGGGAGTCATTGTCACCGAATTTTATCTCGGCCACCACCACCGTGTCGTTCTCGTTCACAATCGGCACGACACCTGCGGAGAAGAGTGTTTCACTGGTATTGCTGGCATTGAGGTAACGGCGCCTGTTCCTGAGGTCGTCCTTGGTAAGCAGCATCTGCGCCACTGTCCGCCCATGCCGGGCAAAGGCTCTGGCGTATGCACTCATCAGTACCGGCTGGCCAATGGCAGCCGCAGCCTGTTTTTCATGAACCGAGAGGGTGCGATTCAGCCAACCCAGCTGCACACGTCCGAGTGCCACTGATCCGGAGGTCACAATCACCACATCCATGCCTGCTTTCATTACACCTTGTAGCTCATCCACCAGATGATCGATTACATCCTGACGAATACCGTGATCGACATCAGCCAGCAGAGAGCTACCGATCTTCACCACCACGCGGCGGGCATGGCTCAGATCACTTCTCGAACGAATCATTTAACTCCTCAATCATGTCTGCTTTCTCTACTTCCTTATCTGCAGCTTCTTTCGCCAGCTTCGCACGAAGCTGTAGCACCTGATCATAAATACGGTGAAGAAGTTGCTTAACGCCCTCACCACTTACTGCCGAGATAAAATAGGTCTCAAGCCCCATCGTTGCAATCTCTTCTTCGATGGCTGTGCGCTCTTCATCGAGCAGTGCATCACACTTATTGAACACCAGCAGTCGTGGCTTCTCAACCAGCGTCTTACCATAACCTTCCAGCTCACCGTTGATCTCCTCAATCTGCTCGCGAACTGACTTACCATCCTCACAGGCCGCATCCACCATATGCAGCAGCACGGCGGTGCGCTCAATGTGACGCAGAAAGCGATGCCCCAGCCCTTTGCCCTCATGGGCGCCTTCAATCAACCCCGGAATATCAGCAACGACAAAGCCATCGCCATCGTCCATGAACACCTGACCCAGCATCGGCTTGATCGTTGTAAAGGGGTAATCGGCGATTTTAGGGCGGGCGTTAGAGATGCGTGCAAGTAGCGTGGATTTCCCCGCATTGGGAAGCCCTACCAGACCAACGTCGGCCATCAGCTTCAGCTCGAGGTAGCGAATACCCTGTTCGCCCTCCATGCCTGGCTGACAATAACGTGGCGCACGGTTGGTGCTGGTGGCAAAACGGGCATTACCCATGCCGCCTGCGCCACCACGGGCAACAAAGAACTCTTCACCATCCTCTGACAAGTCAGCCAGAATATGGCCATCCTCATCCTTCACGATGGTGCCAATCGGAACCTCGATGACCACATCGGCACCGTATTTACCATGACAGTCAGAACCCATGCCCGACTGGCCGTTTTTGGCGATCAGTCGCTTGCGAAGATAGAGCTCCTGAAGGGTGTTTTTCCGCTCAGAGGCGACAAAGATAACATGGCCACCGCGACCACCATCACCCCCATCGGGGCCGCCCCTGGGAACGTATTTTTCTCGCCGAAATGAGCTGCAACCTTTGCCACCGTTACCGGCGCGCACTTCAACCTTTACTTCATCAATAAAACGCATGCTGTATTACACCATATTTAACCTGAACCACAAAGGCATCAGGAGAGAAGTCTCGAAAACGAGAGCATCGCCTGATGCCTTTGCAGTAAAATTTCCAAAAAAAAAGGGGTGCGACAAGCGCACCCCTTTAAACATTAAGAGCTAACTACCCTTAGGCAGTAATGCGGACAGTTGTGCGTCCAGCACTCTTATAATATTCAACCTTGCCGTCGGTCAGAGCGAACAGGGTGTAGTCGCGACCACAACCTACATTATCGCCCGGGCGGATTTTAGTGCCGCGCTGACGCACAATGATGTTGCCAGCAATGACAGCTTCGCCACCGTACTTTTTAACGCCAAGGCGCTTGGAATTGGAATCGCGTCCATTGCGACTGGAACCACCTGCTTTCTTATGTGCCATGGTTTACTCCTTGATCTTTTCGATACGCACAGAGGTGAAACTCTGGCGATGACCCTGGGTCAAACGATAGTTTTTACGGCGACGTTTCTTGAAGACAACAATCTTCTGACCACGGCCGGACTCAGTTACTACGCCTGTCACAGTTGCTTTTGCAGCATCAGCGCCAGCCTTGATGGAATCGCCTTCGCCAACCATCAGAACATCGTCAAATTTTACTTTATTACCGGTCTCAGCATCCAGTTTCTCAACGCGCAGGACATCACCTTCCTGAACACGGTACTGTTTGCCACCAGTTTTGATTACAGCGTACATCTAAAACTCCAATAGCCTTACGCAGCTTTCGCAGGCTTGCCGTATTTCTTATAGAAGCGCTCAACACGACCTTCCGTGTCCATGATCTTCTGCTTACCAGTATAGAACGGGTGGCAGGAAGAACAGATTTCCACGTGGATATCGCCTTTAGTCGAACGCGTCTCAAATGTGTTTCCGCAAGAACAAGTTACCTTGGATGCGAGATATTCTGGATGAATGTCTGCTTTCACGTCATTTCTCCGTCAATTTTTAAGGGGCGCGATTTCTAGCGTCCTTCCCCCGGTTAATCAAGTACTAAAACACGGTTTTTCTCTGATTGATCAAATATATGCCAAACGGATGTCCTATATGCCCGTTTCAATCAACTCAATGGCATAGCCGTCCGGATCTTTAATGAAAGCGATCACCGTTGTGCTGTGCTTCATGGGACCCGGTTCACGTGTCACCGAACCACCAGCGGCGCGAATACTATCACATACCCTGTAGATATCACCCACTCCGATAGCCATATGGCCAAAACCATTACCCAGATCGTAAGTTTCAGTACCCCAGTTGTGGGTCAGCTCGATTACAGATGTCTCGGTCTCATCGCCATAACCGACAAAGGCGAGTGTAAACTTTCCTTGAGGGTAATCCTTGCGACGAAGAAGTCGCATGCCCAGCACGCGGGTATAGAAGTCGATCGATCGGTCCAGATCACCGACCCGGATCATGGTGTGCAATAGCCGCATGAGGCTCCCTCCTGAACAACAGTACTATATATAGATACAGCGGCCCGAACTTGGGCCTTTAAAATGCCATTCCCGATATCCAGTAGTGGGTTCCGATAGATGCGGCGTACCCCAGGAAAATCGCCCATGTCCATTTCAGGTGGCTAAAGAATGTGTAAATACCGCGCGCCTGCCCCATCAGTGCAACACCTGCAGCGGAACCGATGGAGAGCAGGGAACCGCCAACGCCGGCCGTCAGCGTCACCAGCAGCCACTGGTTCACATCCATATCCGGCGCCATGCTCAACACGGCAAACATCACCGGAATATTATCGACGATGGCCGAAAGGAATCCAACCAGAATGTTCGCCCAGCTCGCGCCCAGCTGATCATACATCAGATGCGAGGTGAGGTTCAGGTAACCGAGCGCTCCCAGGCCACCCACGCAGAGAATCACGCCATAGAAAAACATCAGCGTATCCCACTCCGAGCGCTGCAGTTGATGGAAGATATCGAAGGGCGCACCCTGAGGTGAGCTGTCGAGCTGGGTATTTCCGGAAAACGGCTCTTCGAAGTTGATAGCGGACTTCTTCAACCAGTAACCATAGAACTTCAGAACGCCAAGGCCAGTCATCATGCCGAGCATCGATGGCAGGTGAAGCACACTGTGGAAAGAGACAGCAAGTGCAATGGTAGCCAGGAACATTGCGATAATAATGTAACCACCCTGCTTCACATAAACATCTTCGCTCACCTTAGGCGGCACTGAATTAGGCAGGAACATCACCATAATCGCAGCGGGCACGAGCCAGTTCACCAACGAAGGGACAAACAGCACAAAGAACCCCTGAAAAGAAACCATTCCCTTCTGCCACACCATCAGGGTGGTGATATCACCGAACGGACTGAATGCGCCTCCGGCATTGGCCGCAATCACGATATTAATGCAGCCGAGCGTAACAAATTTCACATTGTCCTTGGCGACAGCCATCACAACAGCAGCCATCACAAGGGCAGTGGTCAGGTTGTCAGCGATCGGGGAGATAAAGAAAGCCAGCAGGCCTGTCAGCCAGAAGATTGCCCTCAGCGAGAGCCCCTTTGAAACCAGAAATGCCCTTAGTGCCGAGAACACATTGCGCTCTTCCATCGTATTTACATAGGTCATGGCAGCAAGCAGGAACAGCAAAAGCTCCGCATACTCAAGTATATTGTGCTGAACCAGCTTATGGGCACTGGTTGTATCACCATTACCATTAAATGCGATGGCTACCAAAATCCAGATTAATCCCGCAGCAACCATCACCGGCTTGGATTTACGCAGGTGCAGGGACTCTTCGCCGATTACCAGCGCATAGGCAAAGACAAAAATAATTAGGGCTGAAATGCCAAGCCAGGTGGTCGTAAAGTCCACTGGATTTACAATATCTCCCGATGCAAATACCGCACTTGGCAGCAGCAACGCAGCCAGCGTTGATAACAACAATATGATTCGTTTCATAATTTAGATTCCTTTGGCAGCATATTAGACAAGAGTGATTACAATTTGAACCTTTCTGAGTGACCGCTCCTCACTGAGATGGCCCTATACAGCGGCAACTAGGGTGCCAACTACCCCTATCCAGCTTTCGGCAACATACCATCCCTGCGTGCAAGCCACTTAACCATAACCATCCAGACCGGGCTGAACAGCAGCGTCATGGCAATCACAATCACTGTCAGCTCATGCAACTCGGGTGACAGAATGCCGGCAAAAGCACCTACAGTTGCCAGCAGGAATGAGAACTCACCAATCTGGCTCAAGAGCCCGCCGGTAATTAGTGCGTGCGCCCAATCTTCTCCCAGCGCCCGCATTACAAAAACATTCACGCCCGAGTTGAAGAGAAACACCAGCATCGTTGCACCAACAACCAGAAGCAGGTGCGACTGAAGGTAGTCGACATTCACCATCATTCCTACAGAGAGGAAAAAGATCATCACAAAAATCACATAAACCGACTCCAGGTGCTCATGTACCCATTCGGACTGGTCACTGGATGCCAGCAACATGCCTGCAAGAAATGCACCCAGGCCTGGAGAAAGCCCCAGCCACGAGGTCAGGGTGGCCGCCCCCAGGCAGAGAAAGAGCCCGAGCAATACACGTTTTTCCAGACTCCCCTTCAGGTACTCCGGGATATGAAAACTTCCGGTCCGCATCAGCAAAACCACCAGCCCCAGGACAGCAATTCCGCCAACCACCTGCTTGACCAGTTCTGCCGCATGCAGCTCTGCATCACCCATCAGGCTAAGGACAATCATCATCGGTACGATCGCCATATCCTGTACCAGCAAGACACCCACGGCATTCTGGCCGAATGGCTCATCCATCTCACCTGAGTCCTGCAACTCCTTGAGAACCACGGCCGTACTGGATAATGAAATGACAAAACCGAACAGGATGCCAAGGCTGACCGGCATTGAAAAAACCCATACAAGAGCTACGCAGGCCACTACACTCACCAATACCTGCACGGCTGTTCCGATGACAGCGATTCGCCAGCGCTCCATCAACCTCGGGACAGAAACCTCCATGCCTACGAAGAACAGCAGCATCACCACACCGATCTCACCGACCCGAATCACCACCTGCTGGTCATCGATAACCCCCAGCACCGACGGGCCGAGCATGATGCCGGTGATAATATAGGCCACCACAATCGGCAGCCCCATTCGCACGGTGAGGTACCCCATCGCCAGTGCAAGCGAGAGGACAATCGTGATATTCATCATCATGGGGTCCAAGTGCATAGCATTATCCTTTATTAATCAGCCTATTTTCCAAGCCTGCCCTGCCAGTCTCTGGTTCGCAATACGAGCAGGCCTCATGTTGAAACAGATAACATATCGACTCTCCCTGTGGCAGACTTCACCTAGTTTACCTTGTCTGTTTTACACTGTTCGGGCATTTTTCGCCGCTTTCATAAACAAGACACCCTCAGGAGAACCAACCATGGAAGCCATGATGCATGCCGACATCAAAAACCTGAAACTACTGCACAGCGGCAAGGTCCGCGATATGTATGAGATTGATGACAATCACCTTCTCATCGTCACCACCGATCGCCTCTCCGCTTTCGACGTTATTTTGCCAACCCCTATTCCGGGCAAAGGCGTGGTACTCAACGCAGTTTCCGATTTCTGGTTTAAAAAGCTCGCCCATATCGTGCCGAATCATGCTGCAACCATGACGCTGGAAGAGGCGATCCCCGATGCCGAAGAGCGTGAACGCGTCCGCTCCCATGCCATTATCGTGAAGCGCCTGAAGCCACTGCCTATCGAAGCAATTGTACGCGGTTATCTGATCGGCTCAGGCTGGAAGGAGTACCAGAAACAGGGTTCGGTCTGTGGCATTGACCTGCCGGATGGACTGATTCTCGCCGATCAGCTGCCGGAGCCGATTTTCACCCCGTCCACCAAAGCCGCAGTTGGCGATCACGATGAAAACATCGATTTCGAAAGCATGTGCGCAATTATCGGCACCGATCTGGCGACTCAGGTTCGCGATGTAAGCCTCCAGCTCTACAGGGAAGCTGCCGCCTTCGCACTGGAGAAGGGCATCATTATTGCCGACACCAAGTTTGAATTCGGCCTTGACCACAATGGCACCCTGGCATTGATTGATGAGGTGCTGACCCCCGACTCCTCACGCTTCTGGCCAGTATCCGAGTATCAGCCCGGCATTAGCCCGCCGAGCTTCGACAAACAGATTGTACGCGACTGGCTGGAGACACTGGATTGGGATAAGAGCGCACCTGGACCCGAGATTCCGGATGCGATCAAAAATAAAACTGCTGAAAAATATCTCGAAGCACTCAACACACTTACGACCTGAGTCTCTAAGGTCGTAAACGCCCTTTATTCGGCATCATCGTGAGTGCCGCCGTTGCGCAGTCATAGCGGGACAAACTGGTGAGAGGATAGTTTTTTATGTTACTGGCAACTGCAGCCATAGTCATCGGCGTAGCACTTTTGATCTGGGGAGCAGACCGATTTGTGGATGGTGCCGCTTCGGTGGCCAAAAACCTGCGTGTGCCACCGATGGTGATCGGCCTGACCATTGTCAGCCTCGGCACCAGCCTGCCGGAGATGATTGTGGCGGCCATGGCGGCCCTCGATGGCAACCGCGACCTCGGCATCGGTAATGTGCTCGGCTCCAATATCGCCAACATCGGACTGGTACTTGGCATTACAGCCCTGATCATGCCGTTGGCTGTTCAATCGATGACCTTAAGGCGCGAAATTCCGGTGCTGCTGCTGGTCACCTTTCTTGCCTTTGCCCTGTTTGCCGATGGTGAACTGAGCCGGATAGACGGCATTGTCCTATTGATTGGACTGGTGCTCATGCTGGCATGGATTACCCGCATCGGCATGAAGGATCGTCATGATCCAATGGTCGAAGAATTTACCGAATCGATCCCCGAGCAGATGAGCATGAAGAGCTCCATCCTCTGGTTTATCGTTGGCCTGATCCTGCTGATTATCAGCTCCCGCATGGTGGTCTGGGGCGCGGTTGAGATCGCCCACTACCTTGGCGTCAGCGACTTAATCATCGGCCTGACTATTGTCGCGATCGGCACCAGCCTGCCTGAGCTGGTTGCATCGGTTGCAAGCGCCCTTAAAGGCGAAGCCGATATAGCACTCGGCAACGTTATCGGCTCCAACATGTTCAATCTGCTGGCCGTGCTGGCCATGCCAGGACTGATTCATCCGGGCATTTTTGCGCAAGAGGCGCTGCTGCGCGACTTCCCGATTATGCTCGGCTTCACTGTTGCCCTACTAATTGTCTCTCTCGGCTTCAAGGTGGGCGGAAAGATCAACCGGCTTGAGGGTGGCCTGCTAACGGCCGGTTTTTTCGCTTATCTCTACCTGCTCTACCTTCAGGCCTGATCCTCTTCGTCGAATGGCGGCTCCTTCAGTCTGAAACGGCTCAGCATCTCGTCAGTCAGCATCTGGTCACTGCCAAAGGTATCGGCGACCACCTCCGTGGCACCGACCTGATAAAGCTGGTAGAGGTGCATCTCCTTACGGGTACGCACAATGATCGGCAGGTCACGGTACAGCACGCGAACACGCGAGATAATCTTCATCGCCGTGTTGAAATCGATCATGCTTACCACCAGCGCCGATGCCCGCGCCAGGCCACATGCATGCAACAACTCAAGGCTGCCGGCATCGCCATAAGAGACCGACGGCTCTCTGCCGGCACCTTCCCCGACCAGATCCAGATCCAGATCTATCGCCATATATCGGATACCCTCTTCGCGCAGCATCTTTGCGGTATGCTGCCCTACCCTGCCGTAACCGCAGATGACCACGTGATGATTAAGACCGCGCGACTGATTCCTGATCCGCTCCTTGATCTCCTGACGGCTACGGGAGGCTGCACCCGGCAGCAGTTGAGCTGTGATACTGCCATTGTTGCGAATAATGAGGGGGGCCAGCGCCATGCTGAAGAGCATCGCCGCCAACATGGTCTGCCCCTCAACCGTATCAAGCAGCCCTCCATCCATAGCCAGAATAAGAATAGCGAACCCGAACTCGCCGCCATGGGCCAGAATTAATCCCGTACGCATCGCTACCGCACTGTTCCAGCCAGAGACACGACACAGGGCAGCGACCAGCAGCTGCTTGAACAGCATGAGTCCGACAAGGACCAGAAGAACAGCTGGCCATATCTCGGGCAGCATCCTGATATTCAGCATCATGCCTACGGTAATGAAAAACAGCCCCAGAAGCACATCGCGAAACGGCCTGATCTCCGACTCCACCTGATGGCGAAACTCGGTTTCGCTCAACATCACGCCGGCAAGAAAGGCCCCGAGAGCGAACGTCAGGCCGATCTGATGAGTGAGCCATGAAGAGCAGAGTACAACCAGCAACACCGTCAGCGTGAATACCTCAGCAGAGCGGAAACGTGCCACCTCGCGAAACAGCGGCTGCAGCACCCAGCGCCCGAGCACAAAAATCAGCCCCAGCACCAGCAACCCTTCTGCAAAGATGATAATCACGGTGAAAGGGGAGGGCTCTATGCCATCCCCACTCATAGTGGCAACAAGGATAAGGAATGGAACCACCATCATATCCTGAAACAGCAGGATACCAAGACTGTTGCGACCGTGACGGGTATGCAGCTCGACCTGATCTACCAGCTGTTTCGTCACTAGTGCGGTTGAGGACATGGCGACCACGCCGCCAAGCACCAGCGCACTCTCAAAGGAAATGCCAATATAATAGGCCACAGCCGTGGTAGCCGCGGATGTGACAAACACCTGCGCCCCACCAAGCCCCAGCACCGCCCCCTTCATGCGAATCAGCAGTGAAACAGAGAACTCAAGACCAATCGTAAAGAGCAGGAAAACCACACCAAATTCGGCAAATGTTTTGATATGCTCAACATCGGTGATCAATGCGAACCCGTAGGGACCAACCAGCAGCCCTGCCGCCAGATAACCGAGAATTGGAGGCAAGCCGAAACGCAGGAAGAGAACGAGAATAGAAACCGTCGCAAACAGGATCATTAGGGCTTCATTAAGATAGCTGTAATCCACGACTCCTCCTTGCGGTTTGTCTTGCCTGTGCCTTCCCACCCCTCGTAATCGAAATGATACACCCCTATCTTTAACGTATTGCAGAATCGACAAAACTGCAAGTTTATAAAAGGATATTCTTGACTTGCTGTTTATCGATCTCAGTCTCAATCCCGTTTTGAACACACACGATTCCGATATAAGCCATCCAGTGACCCTGCATAACCACGTCTTCCGTGGAGCCAACCGTCTGCGCGTCGCTCTGGTCGGCCAGCACAACAGCGGCAAGAGCACTATCTTCCATGCCGTTGCCAGTACCAGCTATCGCACAGGCAAGCTGGCCGGCACCCATAAACCCTATGCCGAATGTCCGGTTCAGATCGGTGTAGATGAGATACACCTGGTTGACCTGCCCGACCTACAATCGCTGCGCAATCTGTCCGGCGATGATCTTGAGGCACTGAAGTACCTTCTATGGGGAGATGCGCGTCCCCTGGTATCACGGCATGAGCGCTCTGAACCGCCGGTCCCATTTTCCAGACCGGATGTGCTGGTCTATGTCATTGATGCCAGTGCTCTACAGCAGAGCCTTGAACTCGCGCTTGAATTACCGGAGCTGGGACTGCCGGTAGTCGTGGCGCTAAATATGATGGATGAAGCACACCGTAAAGGTGTCGAGATCGACATTGAGGGGCTTGCAGAAAAGCTCGGAGTACCTGTCATTCCTACTGTTGCCCTCAAGGGCCACGGCCTGACCGAGCTGTTTAACAAGGTGTTAAACTGTGCCCGCAAACGCAGCTGTCCGCTGCCGCAATCGCCCAATCCCCATATCATGGAGTGGGCCTCAAAGATGCAGCACAATGTGGATCTGCCCGAAATCCAGAATGCTTTCGCTATGCCTAAAAACCAGCTGACAATGCACCTGCTGGAGGCGGACAGCTACTTCATGCATGAACTGGAAAGCCATTTCCCGGATGCGCTTGCCAAGGTCAAGGCGCTGCAGAATGAGGCGCTGGAGGAACTTCCCCGCGCCCTTTCTGAAGAGGTTGAGGCAGACCGGCATCACCGTGCCGCCTGCCTGTTTGAAAGCGTTGCCAAACTTATGCACAAGCCGAAGGTCAGCTGGGAGGAGCGACTGGACATGCTCTTCCTACACCCCAGTTGGGGGCTGGTCGGGTCACTCACCGTTTTTGCGGCGGTGCTGTTCATGGTGTTTGAGGTCAGCACCACACTGGATGCGATGTCGGCTGCCCGACTCGCCGATATGGTATCCAGCTGGCAGCCGGATACAGCTGCAGGTGTGGTTGGTCGGGCAGTCATTGATGGCCTGATCGGACTGGTCGGCATTGTTGTCCCCTACATGCTACCGCTGCTGCTGATGCTCGTCGCACTGGAGGAGTCCGGCATCATGCATCGCATTGCCTTTGTCGTGGACCGCTTTTTTCATGCTATCGGCCTGCACGGCAAAGTGGCTGTACCATTCCTACTGGGGCTTGGCTGCAACGTGCCCGGTATTGCTGCCACCAAGGGACTGACCAGCGGTCGCGATCGCGTCGTCTCATCCTTGCTCATCACCTTCGTCCCCTGCTCGGCCCGTTCAGCAATCGTGCTGGCACTGGGGGCAAAATATCTTGGTGTCATGGGGGTTTTCCTACTGTTCGCACTGAGCTTGCTGGTAATTGCGATTCTCGGCCGCCTGCTCTCGCACCGTTACCCTGAGATCAGCCCCGGTATTATTCAGGAGATCCCAAGTTATGCATGGCCGAAGTGGCGTCCACTGCTGCACTCCACATGGAACCGTTCCAGCGACATTCTTACCATCGTCACGCCGCTTCTCGTCGGCGGCAGCGTAATCCTTGCCCTGCTGCAGTATTTCGGCGCCGATGCCTGGATCAATACTGCACTTGCTCCGATTACCTACTGGATGCTGGGGCTGCCGGTTGTTCTCGGTGTTCCGATCCTGTTTGGCGTTCTGCGAAAAGAGCTCTCCCTGGTGATGATCTATCAGGCGCTCGGCACCTTCGAAGTGGGGCTGGCGATGGACTGGATCCAGATCACCACCTTCCTCGTCTTCCTGCTCTTTTATATTCCCTGCATCTCCACCTTCGCGGTGATGCTGAAGGTGATTGGCAGAAAGGAGGCGCTCTTCTCTATCGCCCTCTCTATCGGCGTTGCTCTGATCACCGCAGTGGTTGTCCGACTCTCCCTAAGCGGAATCGAAAACCTTCTCTAAACAGACTCCGCCGACAGCATAGCCCATTCATGTATTAATTGAGTTCAGGTGGCAGCAAGGGTGGTTGACCATGTTTTTCTCGCATTTTATTGACTGCATTAAGAATCAGTGGGCGCCCGATAATCCAGCACTCCAGTCTGTATTTTCCGGGATAGTTCATGATCATCAGGCCAAACAGGATGCAAAGCAGCCCCTGCCCAGGCGTGAACAGCATGATAAAGCCTGCCACAAGCAGAATCGCACCGAGCATATTCTTAAGAATCACCAGCATCAGCTTCACCAGTGGATGGCGCAGGTCACCGTCCAGCTTGTGGCGGTTATGATGGTGAAAATAGTCGGCAGGTATTCTGGCGACGATAAACGGAATCGAGGCCAGACTGATGACAAACATCGCGATCGAGCCAACCGCAATCCAGAGGCCGTAGGCATCGAAGAACGCCTTTCCTTGTGTAATCAGCTCTTCCATATTTCTCCTTAACCGCCCCGCTTTGAAATGGTAAATTCGGTTACGCGATAGAAAGCCGAAAAGATATCCGTGTGCGACGTAACCCTCACCTCTTTTTCGTACGCCTCCCCCAGTTCATTGAGAAGAGCCCCGATATCCTCGTGCCAGAAACTCTCCAGGAAAGGCTCAAGTTGGGTCGTCAGCCAACGGATGGGGAGAAAGCGATAGAGCCAGTGATGCTTTGGCAAAGCTCCATACTCGGTCACCAATAGCACCCCGCCATCGCCGAGCACACGCATACATTCGGCGAGCGTGTTTCTTCTCGCCTCAGGCGGCATCTCATGCAACAGAAAAAAGAGCACTATGGTTGAAAAGCTGTTCGTTTTATAACCCAGCGCTTCGGCATTCATGCGGGTAATGCCGAGTTTCTGTCCGGTTTCAACCTTACTGGCCGCCAGCGAAAGCTGCACGTCGGCCACATCGGTGATGTGCAGCGACGATGGCTGCACCTGCCGAATCAGGTTGGGCGTTAAGGAGCCGTAAACACAGGTAAGCTGCAGCACGCGATCCAGCGGAGCCTCTTTTAACCGCTCCAGCGTAGCGTTCATCAGATTTTTGTACTGGCCGAAGAGAATCGCATTGATGATTGGCTGGTGATCGAAGAGCCATACCGATTTTGGCCAGAGGTAGGCCCACCAGTAGTGGCGCACCAGGTAGATGGGCATGCCATCAAGAAAGTGGCGGTAGAATTTAAACACTGTCGGAATACTTAACTAAACCCAGTCATTCGTCAGCCCTGACCCTGATCTTCTGGCATAAGGTGGCCAAAGCGACTGTAGTACCACTTCAGAATAAACGGCGGAAGTATGGTAGTGGCAGCAATGGTAATAATCATGACCGCATAGAGGGTGTTATCGAAGACTCCGGAGACACGGCCCAACTCGGCAAATATCAACCCCACCTCGGCACGCGGAATCATTGCAAGGCCAACTACCCATCGGAAATGGAGCGGTTCATCGATCATAAATGCGCCGGCAAGCTTGCTGGCCATTGCCAGCACGATAAACACGAAACTCATCATTAATACAGAGGCTGAACCCCAGTCGACCTCCTGCAGGTTGAGCGACAACCCCACAGTAACAAAGAAGATCGGCGTAAATAGCTGGATAATCGGCTTCATCGACTCATCAATGCGGCGAACAAATTTTCCATCGGACTGGAACACCTTGGAAAGGGCAACGCCAAAAGGGAGGAAGAAACGGCGAGAGAGGGCAAGGCCCGCTGCAAAACCGCCAAGCAGCGCAGGTGCCCCGACAAGATGGGCGAGCCAGGCAAAAAATAGCACCAGTGATACGATGGTGGTTGGGATTAATCCTGTAATGCGGCTCTGGCTGTCGAAGCGACCGATCGTTTCCGCCATGATCTTGGCCACCACTGGCGCGAGAATCATGAAGATGGCGATAAATGCAAGAACCTTACTGGCATTCGCCAAGCTGATGCCGCCATAAACTGAGAATTCGTAAAGCAGTGCCAATAGTACTACGCCCATTACATCATCAAGCACTGCTGCCCCCAGCACTACCTGTGCCTCCTGGGAATGTTGCCGATTAAGGTCGCGAAGTACGCGCACCGTCACGCCGATACTGGTAGCTGTAAGGGTGCCACCAACAAATAGAGAGAGAAGCATAGAGAGGTCAAAAACCAGATAGGCAAGGATAAAACCGCCGACAAATGGAGCGACAAAACCACCGAGCGCCACAACCACCGCCTTGCTTCCACGGTTCGCCAACCGGGAGATATCGGTATCAAGCCCCACCTCAAAGAGCAAGAGAATCAGCCCAATCTCGGCCAGTGTCTGAATGATATCATTGAGCCCTACCCAGCCCAGCAGGCTGGGACCGAGAACAATGCCGGCCAGCATCTCCCCCATTACCGGAGGTATCTTCAGCCACGCAGCCAGTTCGCCAAAGGTTCTGGCTACGATAAGGATCAGAACCAGTGAGAGGAAAAAGTCACTCGCTTCCACGGCTATTTTTCCCCTACCATCGCATGTTTCATCGAGCTGTTTTCACTGAAAGTGACCAGTTCTTATTTCTCACATTCAAAGCGATCATCTCCTCTTCCAGGGGTCTATCCAGTCAGCATAGGAGGCCATTTGCTCATGGCGGCTGCCTACTTCTTATCATAGTGCAAACAGCACGTTAACGACACCCAGCAGTAACCTTGTCGTTTAAACCATGCCTATAGCAAATGATGCTTGCTGAAAAAGAGATGTACTGCTTTGGACTTAAGCCTTAAGCGAGCTGAAAGCGACATGCATTACCTGTAAGAGAATAAGAACTTTTTTGCATAACCCAGAGCTACCATTAGATGCAGATCAGTCGTAATGTTTCACAGTTCCTTGCGTCGTTTCGCCTGCTTCGGAAGCAGCAGTGAAATCAGTGCCGCGACCAGCACAAATCCAGCTGACCACCACAAGCAGCCGCTTAACCCCTGACTCTGGTAGACCCAGCCGGATAACACCGTACCTGCCAGCCGTCCTCCGGCATTAGCCATATAGTAGAAGCCGACATTCATCGAAACATGCTCACGTTCCGACCATGAGACGATCAGATAGGAGTGAACCGCTGAATTGATAGCAAAAACAATTCCGAACAAGGCCAGACCAACGACAATCACACTCTGAAGATCCCACTCCTGCCCCATGGCCAGCGCGATGGCTATTGGAACCGCTGCCAGAGTAAAGGCTGTGCCTGCCACCATACCTCCATCCGGATTTGATGATGTTACTCTGCGTAGAATGGATGGCGCACTGCCCTGCACAAAGCCGTAGCCGATTACCCACAAAGCAAAGAAGGACCCCACCTCAGTAAAGCTCCAGCCAAGCTCGGCGTAGAGGAAAACGGGAAGACCAACCACAAACCAGACATCACGTGCCCCGAAAAGGAAAAAGCGGGCCGCAGATAAGCGGTTCACCTGAGGAGACTTGGAAAAGACCTGCGAGAACTTCGGCTTGGATGAGGATTTGCCCAACTCACCCGGTAACAGACTCCAGGTGATAACCAACGCCAGCAGAAGCAGTGCCGAGAGTGCGAAGAGTGCACCGCGGAACTCAAGCCATGCCAACAGCAGCGCACCGATAAAGAAGCCGGCACCTTTCAGCGCATTCTTCGAGCCAGTCAGGACAGCCACCCAACGGAACAGCTTCTTCTCCGACTTATCAGGTAGGAACAGTTTCACGCCTGCCTTCGCACTCATCTTGTTCAGATCTTTGGCAATACCTGAAAATGCCTGTGCCGCCATCACATAACCCACCGACAGCCATGCCTCGGGCACGGCAAGTGCCATCAAGGCACCGATCTGCATGATCATGCCAATATTCATGCAGCGATTCAGACCGATGCGAGCACCTAGCCAGCCGCCAATGAGATTGGTGACAATGCCGAAGAACTCATAGAAGAGAAACAGCATCGCAATCTCAAGCGGGCTATAACCCAGTTGATGGAAATAGAGCACCACCAGCATGCGTATCGCACCATCGGTAATGGTGAATGCCCAGTAGCCACCTGTGACGGTCAGGTAATGGCGAAAACCCTGATTCACGACAGGGGCCTAATCAAAGTGAGTCAGCCACCTTAGCGGTCAACTCCATCATGCGGTTCACATATCCCCACTCGTTATCGTACCAGATGTAGAGTTTCACCTGCGTACCATTGATCACCATGGTACTCGGCGCATCAATGATCGATGAACGGGCATCATTGGTATAATCAACCGAAACTAGGGGGCGCTCCTCATATCCGAGAATACCTTTCAACGCATTCTCAGATGCCTCTCGAAACAGCTCATTGATCTCTTCGGCTGTCACCTCACGCTCCACTTCAAGCACAAGGTCGGTCAGTGACGCATTCAACAGCGGCACGCGCACGGCAAGACCGTTCAGTTTGCCTTCAAGTTCCGGGAAAATTTTCGTAATTGCCTTGGCAGAACCGGTACTGGTCGGAATCAGTGACTGGCCGCAGGAGCGAGCCCGGCGCAGATCCTTATGCCCTCTGTCGACAATGGTCTGGGTATTGGTGATATCGTGAATGGTTGTCATGCAGCCGTGTTTGATGCCGACCTTCTCATGCATCACCTTGATCACTGGGGCCAGACAGTTGGTGGTACATGATGCAGCGGTCAGCAGATGATTCTGCTCAGGATCATAAAGGTGATCGTTAATACCATATACGATATTCAGTGCGCCATCGACCGGTGCCGCAACAATAACCTTCTTCACACCCTGATCGAAATAGGCCTGCAACTCTTCCACCTTGCGAAACTTGCCAGTTGCCTCAATAACGATATCACAACCCGACCAGTCGGTTTCTCCAATCGCCTGGTTGCCTGAGTGAGCAATCTGCCTCCCATCAATCAGCATGGTTTCGCCATCAGCCTCGCAATCATAAGGCCATGTACCATGCACTGAATCGAATTTCAGCAGGTGGGCGGAACACTCGGCGCCACAAGCAGTTTCGTTGACCTGCACAATGTCAAAACCCTGCATCTGCCAACCGGCCCTGAGTCCCAGGCGCCCCATGCGTCCAAGTCCGTTAATGCCAACTTTTATTGTCATTTCAGTTTCCTTTTTATTTTGTAATCGGCCGTTCATACCAGCCTCTGCTGCGATTCACGATTGAGACCAGTGTTAACATCACCGGCACCTCAACCAGTACCCCAACAACAGTCGCCAATGCAGCTCCGGATTCAAAACCAAACAGTGCAATTGCCGTTGCTACTGCCAGTTCGAAAAAGTTAGAGGCACCAATCAATGCTGATGGCGCTGCAATATTATGACGTACTCCAAGCCTGCGGTTCAACAGATAGGCAAAGCTGAAAGTTGCATAGACTTGAATCACAATAGGCACAGCCAGAATGGCAATCACCAGCGGTTGTTGTAGAATTTCCTTTCCCTGAAAAGCGAAGAGCAGCACCACGGTAAGAAGTAACGCAGCCATGGACAGAGGGTCCAGGCGCTGCAAAACAACATCAAGCACTCCCCGCTTAAGAAGCTGCATTCTCCAGATATATGCCACCATCACCGGAACTACAATGTAGAGTAAAACTGAAAGTAACAAGGTATCCCAGGGAACAGTTACCGAAGCAACCCCAAGTAGCAACGCAACGATAGGGGCGAAGGCAAAGACCATTACCACATCATTGAGCGCCACTTGAGAAAGTGTGAATTGGGCATCTCCATGGGTCAATTTCGACCAGACAAACACCATTGCCGTACACGGTGCTGCGGATAAAATCACTAAACCCGCGAAATAATCGTCCAACATCTGCGCATCAAGAAAAGAAGAAAATAGATGATAAATAGAGATGTATCCCAGCAGGGCCATGAAAAATGGCTTGAACAACCAGTTAATGCCAAGGGTAACTGCAATGCCGCGCCGGTGATCCCATACCTTATGCAGTGATGAATAATCGATCTTGAGCAGCATCGGCAGAATCATGGCCCAGATCAGGATTGCTACCGGCAGATTGATATGAGCAACTTCCATTACACCCAGAATCTGGAACAGGCCTGGAAAAAATGAACCCAGAATAATGCCGACAACAATAGAGAGAAACACCCAGAGCGTTAGATAGCGCGCAAACAGCCCCATAGATTTTGAATCAGACATAATAACTCCTGAACAGGAATATGATATCCGCTTATCCGGATATGTAAATCACAATGCTAGGTAGACTTACAGCAGCCAGCCCCCTGCTGAATGGGAGAACATGGCACATCACCGTAAGAACAGAATACGCAGCAGTCTCCCAGCTTGGCTCTTAACAGGGCATGGCACTGCTTACATTCATAAAACCACTGGCACGCAGACATACGCTCTTCACAGCAAAAGCCACAGGAGGGGCAGGTGATGGTGGAGGTAAGCTTCAGCTTATTGTCTATCACCTTAAATTCAGCAGGAGCATGATCTATTCAGCCGCTCTGCATCCTGCAGCAGCAGGACTTCGGTCAAACTGGAGCGCGTCAGCAGGGTGATCAGTTCGGTGGGTGTATCATCCATCAGTTGGTAGTACATCCATTTGCCATCTCGCCGTGCACTTATCAGCCCAGCCTGGCGCAAGACTCCCAGATGGCGTGAAACCGTACTCTGCGGAAGCAACAGCGCTTCAGTCAGATGACAGACGCACTGCTCCCCTGATGTGGCAAGCAGCGAAACCAGACGTAAACGCACAGGTTCACCCAGCGCCTTGAATATCTGATTCAAGCGCATCAGCAGTTTTTAAAATAAAAGATTTCTAGCATTTTACAGCGATCACTCCTGCACATCCCCAACCAGTCCGTGTGGCATCGCAACCAGCACAGAACAGGAGGCATGGCGAACAACGCGCTCAGCAGTAGAACCGAGTAGCATATGCTCCAGCACTCCTTGACGGCCATGGCGGCCAACCACGATCAGGTCGGCAGAAAGTCTCTCGGCAATATCGCAGATCGCCCGTGCCGGGTCGCTCACCGCATCTTCCAGGTGTGTAGTGATGGGAAGATCAACGCTTCCAGCCTGTTCGACAAGCCGTTTGGTCGCACCTTCATGCTGTGCTTTACTGATCTCATCCAGTGGAGAGATCGAAACCATGTCTGTTTCAAAGTAGAGGGAGGGGTCAATCACGTGCAGCAGATGCACCTCTGCATCAAACTGCTTTGCCAGCACACATGCGCGCCTGAGCGCTTCGCTGGACTGCTCCGAAAAATCGGTCGGCACAACTATCGTTCCATTATTGATCATGACTTCCCTCCTGCATGGGTGGATAACCTATTGATAGCACGTTTATGATCAATTGACTATGGCCTCAAAGGATAAAGGGAGGCAAAAGCCTCCCTTTATCACCCATTTACATCGGACTCTATTTACTTGCGAGCCAGCGCGCTCATACGCAGGCGCAGTGCATTAAGCTTGATAAAACCGCCCGCATCCTTCTGGTCGTAGGCACCCTGATCATCTTCAAAGGTGCAGAGGCGCTCATCAAACATAGACTGCTCAGAGCGACGACCCACCACGATGGCATTGCCCTTGTAGAGTTTCAGATGCACATCACCGTTAACAAAGACCTGCGTGTAGTCGATGGCCTGCTGCAGCATTTCGCGCTCGGCTGCAAACCAGTAACCGTTGTAGACCATCTTGGCATAACGCGGCATCAGCTCATCTTTCAGGTGCGCTGCTTCACGGTCCAGCGTGATTGACTCAATGGCACGATGTGCCTTAAGCATAATAGTGCCACCCGGCGTCTCGTAGCAGCCGCGTGACTTCATGCCAACATAGCGGTTTTCAACAATATCAATACGGCCAATACCGTGCTTGCCACCCAGGCGGTTAAGCTCGGTCAATACCTGCGCAGGGGTCATCGCAACACCATTAATCGCCACGATATCGCCAGATTTATATTTCAGTTCGATATATTCAGGGATATCTGGTGCTGCTTCAGGGGATACACTCCAGCGCCACATGGATTCGGATGGCTCAGTCCATGGATCCTCAAGGTCGTATCCCTCATAGGAGATATGCAGCAGGTTGGCATCCATTGAGTATGGCGACTTGGAACCTTCGCGCTTACGCTCAACCGGAATACCGTGTTTTTCAGCATAATTGAGCATATCTTCACGTGACACCAGATCCCATTCGCGCCAAGGTGCAATCACCTTCACATCAGGCTTCAGGGCATAAAAACCAAACTCGAAACGCACCTGATCGTTACCCTTGCCGGTTGCACCATGCGATACCGCATCGGCACCTTCAGCATTAGCGATCTCAATCATACGCTTGGCGATCAGCGGACGTGCGATAGAGGTGCCCAGCAGGTATTCGCCTTCGTAGATGGCGTTGGCACGAAACATCGGGAAGACATAATCGCGCACAAACTCTTCGCGCATATCCTCGATATAGATCGATTTCACACCACCGGCAACCGCCTTGGCGCGCGCATCCTCAACCTCGTCACCCTGTCCGAGATCAGCGGTGAAGGTCACCACCTCACAATCGTAGGTGTCCTCCAGCCACTTCAGGATAATAGAGGTATCCAAACCTCCAGAGTAAGCAAGTACAGCCTTCTTTACATCGGAATGCGACATCATCGAGCCCTCAACATAGTTTTGAAATTAGGGTTACCCTGAATAAGCCAAGGCTCCCACGGACGCCATTTCGGCGAATCGGCCGCGCAGACTACACCCGCCTTTAGTTGCGCGCCATCAGGTGAATCTGATTACCCCTGACCAGACAGCAGGAAATCAAGCAACCCCTTCTGCGCATGCAGGCGATTCTCAGCCTCGGCCCAAACCACTGACTGCGGCCCGTCAATCACCGAGGCCGTAACCTCTTCCCCACGATGGGCGGGCAGACAGTGCATAAACAGCGCATCAGGATTGGCATGCGCCATGACGCGATCATTCACCTGGAAGCCTGCGAAAGCCTTTTCACGCTCAAGCTGTTCATCCTCCTGACCCATTGATGCCCAGACATCAGTAGTAACAAGATCAGCGCCATCGACTGCTTCAATAGGGTCGTTGGTGAGTGAAACATCGGCGCCCAGCGCAGTTGCTGCAGCCAACAGCTTCTCATCAGGTCTATAGCCCTCGGGACTTGCGATTTTCAGTTTATAGCCGAAAGAGACTGCTCCGTTGACCCATGAGTGTGCCATATTATTGCCGTCTCCGATCCAGGCCACGGTCTTGCCCTCAATAGGGCCACGATGTTCCTCATAGGTGAACACATCGGCGAGAATCTGGCATGGGTGGGTAAGGTCTGTCAGGCCATTGATGACCGGCACAGCTGAATACTCTGCAAACTTCTGTACTATATCATGACCAAAGGTTCTAATCATAACGCAATCCACCATGCTTGAGAGCACGCGTGCCGAATCCTCAATCGGTTCGCCACGACCAAGCTGCGTGGTGCCGGAGTGCAGGAATAGCGCATGGCCACCCAACTGGAACATGCCGGTCTCGAAGGAGACCCGCGTACGGGTGCTCGCCTTGTCAAAGATCATGCCCAGCGTCTTGCCTTCCAGTGAGCGGGTTGCCTTGCCCTCTTTGAGTTTGCGCTTGATCTTGGCAGCACGTTTAAGGATATACCGGGCCTCTTCTGAAGTGACGTCGAGCAGTGTCAGAAAATGTCTCATTGGGCGTTCTCCATAACTGTAATCAGCGTAACCAGCGCCTCATCCACTTCCGCTTCGGTAACATTAAGCGGCGGCAGTAGCCGTAGCACATTGGGGCCTGCTGCAAGAACAAGCAACCCGCGCTCGCGCGCACCGGCAATAAACGGCGCCGATTCAACAGACAACTCAACCCCGATCAGAAGCCCCTGGCCGCGCACCTCACGAATGACAGGAAAGCGCGGTTGCAGTGCTTTCAGCCCCTGCATCAACTGCTCGCCGCGTGCATTCACATTCTCCAGTAGAGACTCCTCCTCCAGCACATCCAGCACGGTCAGTGCCGCTGTGCAGGAGAGCGGATTGCCGCCAAAGGTAGAGCCATGCGTTCCCGGCCCGAATGAGGCCGCTGCAGCATCCGTAGCCAGCATCGCACCAATCGGTACGCCGCCGCCAAGCCCCTTGGCCAGCGTCAGGATATCAGGTTTGATTCCAGCCTGTTCGAACGCAAACATCGTGCCGCACCGGCCAATACCGGTCTGGACCTCGTCGAGCATCAGCAGGATACCGTGCTCGTCACACAGCTTGCGAACAGCCTGCAGATAGGCCGCATCAGCAATATTAACGCCGCCTTCACCCTGCAGAGGTTCAAGCAAAATGGCTGCCGTCTGGGAGCTTATGACCTCTTTCAGAGCATCCAGATCATTCAGTGGCACATGGACAAACCCCGCCGGCAGCGGATCGAAGCCGATCTTCACCTTATCCTGACCGGTTGCGGTAAGGGTGGAGAGCAACCGCCCATGAAATGACTGCGTTGCCGTAATGACAGTGCGTCGAGTTGAGCCCTGATCATGGAAATATTTACGCGCCAGCTTGATTGCCGCCTCATTTGCCTCAGCACCCGAGTTGCAGAAAAAGGCCGCATCCAGTCCCGATGCTCGGCATAGTTTTTCAGCCAGCTGCTTCTGTTTTGGAATATGGAAAAGATTGGAGCAGTGCAGCATGGTGGCAGCCTGCGCGCTCAAAGCCTCAGTCATCTTGGGATGGGCATGGCCAAGCGTATCCACGGCAATTCCGGAAATAAAATCGAGGTAACAGTTGCCTGCATCATCCCAGACGCGGGCTCCTTCGCCGCGCACCAGCGTGAGCGGAAACCGAGCATAGGTGTTCATGACAGCATTCATGCGGCATAGGTTACGTCAGATGAAGCCATTTCGCACCCATTTCGCACAAAAAAGCACTTAACGGCGATGGTTTCGGCTCTTTTCTTCAAGCCCTGCCACACCGCAATGATGGAAAGACCATGCATTCCGGTTATGATAGCGCCATGAGTACGCGTACGTCACAGCTTCGCACCCGCATTAAGGTATGCGGCATTACCCGCCTTGAGGATGCGCTGGCCGCTTCAGCACTCGGTGTCGATGCGGTCGGATTTGTCTTTTACCCCAAATCGCCGCGCTATATCGAGCCTGCCAAGGCTGCCGCCATTATTCGCCAATTGCCCCCTTTCGTCTCTGCGGTCGGACTATTCGTCAATCCAAGCCAGAGCTTCATTGCCGAGGTGCTGCACACCGTGCCGCTTGGCGTCATCCAGCTGCACGGCGATGAGTCGCCGGAGTTCTGTCAGGCTCAGCGCCGCAGGGTATTGAAAGCGATCCCGGTATCGGACGCTGATGATCTGAAGCGGGCTGCAGCCTACAACTGCCCGCTTCTTCTCGATGCCAAGGCCCCCGCCGGAGTCTATGGCGGCACCGGCAGGTCGTTTGACTGGTCGCTGCTTCATGGTTTTAAGCACAAATACCCGCTGACACTGGCTGGCGGGCTGAATATCGACAATGTGTCTGAATCACTCGCCGTTCGCCAATGGTTTGCACTGGATGTATCCTCCGGCGTTGAGATGTCGCCAGGCATCAAAGATGCTGAAAAAATGCGCGCCTTCGTCGCGGCCGTAAACAACCGCTAACCCCAAGGAGAGCTTGTGAGCTTGTCAGATCAGAACCCGGATCTAGCCTCGATCTATAATCTGGAAATTAAACATGCACCGGATGCAGGTGGCCATTTTGGACGTTTTGGCGGTCGTTTTGCCGCTGAAACCCTGATGCAGCCACTGCAGGAGATTGAAGATGCCTTCTTTGAGGCCTGGGCTGATCCTGACTTCCACAAGGAACGATTCGACCTGCTGAAGAACTATGTCGGTCGCGCCACCCCGCTCTATCACGCCAAACATCTCTCCAGGGAGGTTGGAGGCGCCCAGATCTACCTCAAGCGTGAAGACCTCAACCACACTGGTGCCCACAAGGTTAACAACACCATCGGCCAGGCGCTGCTCGCCAGACGCATGGGCAAAAAGAAGGTTATTGCAGAGACTGGAGCAGGCCAGCACGGCGTAGCCACAGCAACCGTTGCCGCAATGTTCAACATGGAGTGCAACATCTACATGGGGCGTGAGGATATCCGGCGTCAGGCCCCGAATGTATTCCGCATGAAGCTGCTCGGCGCCAATGTAATTCCGGTCGATTCGGGCTCAGCCACGTTGAAGGATGCAGTAAATGAAGCTCTTAGAGTCTGGGTGGCCTCATGCGAGGACACCTACTACATCTTCGGCACCGCCGCAGGCCCACACCCTTTCCCGCTGATGGTACGCCAGTTCCATGTCGTGATTGGCCAGGAGGCGCGTGCCCAGTGTATCGATCAGACAGGTCGCCTGCCCGATGTCGCAGTGGCCTGTGTTGGTGGCGGCTCCAATGCCATAGGCCTGCTTCACCCCTTCTATGACGATGCCGATGTCAGGCTGGTTGCTGTTGAAGCGGGCGGCTACGGACTCGATGGAGACCAGCATGCCGCGGCACTTGCCGCAGGAAAACCCGGCATCATCCACGGCAGCCTCAGTTACCTGCTTGAGGATGAAGAGGGTCAGGTAAAAGGTACGCACAGTATCTCTGCCGGGCTCGATTATCCCGGTGTCGGCCCGGAACTTGCCGACATGATGGAGGCCGGACGCCTTGATCTCGATTCTGCCACCGACGCTCAGGCGCTGGAGGCTTTCAAAACACTGACCCGCTCCGAGGGCATCATTCCTGCCCTGGAGTCCAGCCACGCACTGGCGGCAGGCATGCGCATTGCTGCTGAGATGAGTCCGGATCAGACCGTGCTGATCAATCTTTCTGGTCGTGGAGATAAGGATATGGGTACCGTATTCGAACTGCTTGGCGATGAGATTGAAGGAGAGCGGGCATGAGCTCAACGCGACTGAACGATGTTTTCAAACGCTGCAAGGAAGAGGGGCGCGCAGCCCTCGTCGGCTACCTGACTGCGGGTGACCCTGATGTGACAACCAGCCACAAGCTTTTAGCAACACTGGCTAGACATGTGGATATTCTCGAGGTCGGCATGCCCTTCTCCGATCCAATGGCGGATGGCCCGGTCATTCAGGCAGCCAGTGAACGCGCCCTGGAATCGGGCACGAAGATTGCCGATGTTTTCGCCATTACTGCAGCGTTGCGCAGTGCCAACCCAGAGCTTGGTATCGTACTGATGGGTTATGCCAATATCGCTTACGCTATGGGCTTTGAAACCTTTGCTGAAAAAGCCCAAAACGCTGGTGCCGATGGCATCCTGCTTGTTGATATCCCACCTGAGGAGGGGGAAATCTGCGACGAGATTTTCGCCCGCCATGGCTTGGATCGTATCCTGTTACTCTCCCCCACCTCAACGGATGATCGCATCCGCCTCGCCAGTGACATGGGAAGCGGATTTATCTATTACGTTTCCCTCACCGGCATTACCGGCGCTGAGATGGGCGCGATGGATGGTATCCGCGAAAAAACCCAGCATATTCAGTCGATGACCAATATGCCTGTATGCGTCGGATTTGGCGTTAAAACACCGGAACAGGTAGCACAGGTTGGTGCGTTTGCTGATGGTGTTGTGGTCGGCAGCCATTTCGTATCCCAGGTCACAGCCCATAGTGATAGTGACGCTATAATCAGTGCCCTCGACAGATCTGCAATGGCCATGAAACAGGCTATTACAGGAAAGGGATAAGGTGACACTTTGAGACTCAAGGTTCTTGGATGTTATGGCGGCCAGCTTCTCGGCTTCCGGTTAACATCATTTTTGGTAAATGACTCGATCCTGCTAGATGCAGGTTCGCCGACCGAAGCGCTGTCGCTGGAGGAGCAGCACGGCATTCGCCATATCTGCCTCTCGCATACGCATCTCGACCACATCAAGGACATCGCCTTTCTCGCCGACAACCGTTCTCTCAAGCGCCTTGGCGGCATCAAGGCAAATCGCACGATCAACGTGCATTCTCTTCCCGAGAACAATGAGACGTTGCTGCGCGACTTCTTTAACGACCATATCTGGCCCGATTTCACCGTGATCCCATCGAAGAAAGATGCCATTCTCCGCCTGCACGACATTAAGGCTGAAGTGCCTTTTGAAGTCGATGGTGTCCGCATCACAGCCATTGAGGTGAATCACCCTGTTCCCTGTACTGGCTTCCTGATTGAATTTGAAGGCAAACAACTGATCTATACCGCTGACACTGGCAACACGGACCGAATATGGGAGATCGCCAATGAGCAGCCGAATCTGAAAGCTGTCATCATGGACTGCTCGTTCCCCAACAGCTACCAGCACCTTGCCGATATAAGCGGCCATTTGACACCCAATGGCCTCAAACAGGAGCTACAAAAGTTCGAGGCAGTTGGTAGGGTGCCGGTCTATCTGTATCATATGAAACCGGAAACGCTTAATGTGATATCCGCAGAGGTGGAGGCACTGAATATTCCCCTGCTGCGCATGCTAACGCAAGTTGATGAATTTCTGTTCTAAGGAAAGGTTGAGGTCACCACTATGAGCTGGTTTACACGCCTGATTGAAACACCAAAAAATATCCTGAAGTCGAATGATTCAGGCTCGCCCGAAGGGCTATGGGTTAAATGCCCGAGCTGTTCCGAAGCGCTCTATAACAAAGAGCTGCTGCGCAGCAGCATGGTCTGCTCCAAGTGCAACCAGCATCTGCGCATGTCTGCCCTGCAACGCGCAGAGCTGCTCTTTGATGCAGACAGTTTTGAGGCGATGGATACCGAGCTTCGCTCCGAGGACCCGCTCAACTTCAAAGACAAAAAGAAATACAAGGATCGCACCAGAGATGCGATCAAGAAAGCCGGGCCTGAAGATGCTATTCGCAACTTCATCGGTGATATTCATGGACGCACCGTATCTGCCTCTATTTTCGAATTCGCATACATGGGTGGCAGCATGGGTTCGGTCGCTGGCGAGAAGATCGTTCGCGGCATGGAGCATGCCTTGGAGCGTAACTGCCCCTATATTCTCGTCGCTGCATCTGGCGGCGCTCGCATGCAGGAGGGGGTACTCTCACTGATGCAGATGGCGAAAACCTCTTCGACTGTGAACCAACTGAATAATGCCAAGCTGCCATTTGTCTGCCTGCTGACCGACCCAACCATGGGTGGAGTGTCGGCTTCGCATGCCTGGCTTGGCGATGTGATCATTGCTGAACCTGGCGCACTCATCGGTTTTGCCGGCCCACGCGTCATTCAGGAGACCGTTGGCCAGAAGCTACCCCCTGGCTTCCAGCGTTCCGAATTCCTGCTTGAACACGGCCTGATTGATGCGGTTGTGGACAGGCGTGAACTGCGGGACTACCTGGGCACCCTCTTCAACCACCTGACCGACCGCTCTTTTCGCCAAAGCGCCTGACTTTCAATCATGACTGCAAAGCCACAGAGCATTGAGCAGTGGCTTTCCGAGCTGGGCAACCCATCCGCCGACCGGGACTATAAGCCGGGACACGAACGACTCAGGCGACTTTTGTCGCATATCCACCCCTATCGGCCGAAGCTGCGTATCCGGGTTGCCGGCACCAACGGCAAGGGCTCAACCTCATCCATGCTGGCCGCAGCCCTACAACAGGCTTGCAACCTGAAAGTTGGCCTCTACACCTCGCCACACATTCTTGAGTTCAATGAGCGCATCCGCATCAACGGAATCCCGGTAAAAACATCCGAGCTGGAGCAGAGCCTGTCGCATCTGATGCCGCACGCGCTAGCCTATGGAACCTCTTATTTTGAAACGGCAACCGCTGTGGCACTGGATCTGTTTTCCAGAGTAAACGTCGATGTTGAAATACTTGAAGCCGGTGTTGGCGCAAGACTTGATGCCACCACTGCATTTCCTGCAGAGATGGCGCTAATCACACCAATAGGCCTCGACCATCAGTCGTGGCTGGGTGATACGCTGAAGGAGATTGCTAGGGAGAAGGCGCATGCCATGGCTGGCTGCAAACTCTCAATCTCCGCTCCGCAGAACCCCGAGGTTGCAGGCGAACTGTCCGCTTTCAATGCAGGCCTGCAGTTTTGTGAAATAAGCGACTGGCCGAAACTTGTTACTTCTGGAAAGCACCAGCGAATAAATGCATCGCTTGCCTATGCCGCTGTCCGGCTGCTGGCTGAACATGAGATGATCAGCTGCGACCTGGCACAAGCCCGGGCTGCCATTGCCTCATGCAAGGTGCCGGGAAGACTACAAAAAATCGAGATCGGACCTGCGAATATCTGGCTGGATGCCGCACATAACCGGCATGCTATCGAAGCGCTGTTGCCCTCACTGAAAGCCATTGCCGACCCGTTCGATGCCATCCTTGTTTTCACTCGCGAGGATCGTTCTCTGGATGACTGCCTGCCACTGCTTGCACCTTTTGCCAGATCAGTGGTGACCAAGTCAGAAGGCGACGCACCCATAACAGCGCTGCAGAAGCAGCTCTCCCAGCACCCACAGGGTTCATTTCTTGTACTGGGTTCCTTTATCACCGTAGCGGAAATTCTTCGCCATCGCGATAAGCTCCCAGAGTAAATACCCCTCTCGCTTTACAAAACCGGCATTCTGGTCTATATAAATAACTGGTTCGGCCAACGGGAGAGGTGGCATGAGTTGAATATATTGATTGTCGATGACAACCCACACGTTACTGAAATGCTGGCATTTCTACTCTCCAGTGCTGGCTATCAGGTAAACGTTTTCGAACACCCCGAACTGGTGCTCTCGCATATAAAAGAGGTGGATCTGAAGCCACATGTACTTATTACCGATTACAATATGCCGGGGATGAACGGGTGCCAGCTGCACCAGAAGGTGGTTCAGCATGTTCCAGGCATCAACACCATTGTGATCTCAGGGCGTCCAGTTGGCGATGCTGTCGGCGACCTCCACTTCATACAAAAGCCGTTTAGCCCCGAGCACATCATCACAATAATTGAAAGCTTCAGCCCTGCTTAAACGATCAAAGATGGCACCAGAGCACCCTAGTCGACAGTAAAACCTTTAGATCCGCGGCGCATGCCCAGAGGCCCTGTACGAGTCGCTTCAATGATCCCGAAAGGCTCTAGTTCACTGAGAATAGTATCCAGAACGTCAACAGTATTGGTGAACTCCAGGATCATATGACTATCGATATGGTCATCGACTACCTTAGCATCATATTTCTCAGCAAATTCCAGTACAGCATCAGAACTATCCGGCCCAACCTTCACCTTGACCATCAACATGCCACGCTCCAGATGAACGGCGTGGGAGATGTCTTCAACCTTGATCACAGGAACCAGCTTGTTGAGCTGCTTCTTAATCTGCTCAATAACGCGCTCGTCACCAATCGTTACCAGCGTCATACGGCTGACTGTTCTATCTTTCAACGGCGCCACGTTCAACGTCTCGATATTGTAACCGCGCGCAGAGAAGAGCCCTGCCACACGGGTCAGAACACCGAACTCGTTTTCAACCAGAATCGTAATTGTATGCCTCATGACAACACCATCTCGTTCAGGGCAGCCCCAGCTGGAACCATCGGGAACACATTTTCCTCTTTCGATACAGCAACATCGACAATGACGAATTGATCGTTAGCACCCAATGCCCTGTCCAGTGCCACATCCAGCTCTTCCAGCCTGTCGACACGAATTCCGACACCGCCATAGGCTTCAGCCAGCTTGACGAAATTCGGCAGTGAATCGAAGTAGGACTGCGAATATCGGGACTCGTAGAACATCTCCTGCCACTGGCGAACCATGCCCATATAGCCGTTATTCAGAATAATCACGACAATCGGCAGGTTGTACTGGAAAGCCATGGAGAACTCCTGGCTGCACATCTGAATCGATGAATCGCCGGTAAAGAGCACGACCTTCTCATCCGGCATGGCAACCTGGGCGCCAATGCTTGCCGGCAAACCGTAGCCCATAGTTCCCAAACCACCGGAGGTAAGCCAGCGGTGCGGCCGGTTAAAACCGTAGTGCTGGGCTGCCCACATCTGATGTTGACCCACGTCGGTTGCCACAATGGCATTCCCCTTGGTTTTCTCATGCACCCTGCGAACCACGGTCTGCGGCTTGATCGGCCCATCTTCAGGCTGCTCAAAACCAAGCGAGTCCTTGGCACGCCACTCATTAATCTGCTCCCACCATAGCTCCAGAGCCTCACCATCCGGCTCGCCATTCCTGCGTGCGATCTCTTCAAGCAGCTGCTTCAGGACGATGCCAACATCTCCCACGATCGGCAGGTGCGCATAAATGTTTTTTGAAATGGATGATGGGTCCACATCAATATGAATGACATGGGCATCCGGAGCAAAGGCATCAAGGCGACCAGTTACGCGGTCATCAAAACGCGCACCGATAGCGACAAGCAGGTCACAATGTGAAACTGCCATGTTCGCTTCATAGGTGCCATGCATGCCTAGCATGCCGATGAAATGTTTGTCATCGTGTGGAACGCCGCCCAAACCCATCAGTGTATTGGTAACCGGCGCATTCAGCGCATGCGAAAGCTCACGCAGCAGCGATGCACTGCCAACCGAGTTCATAATACCACCACCGCTGTAAAGCACGGGTCGCTTGGCAGCCAGCATTGATCTGACCGCTTTTTTAATCTGTCCCGGATGCCCTTTGGTTACCGGCTGGTAAGAGCGCATGTTCACCTCTTCCGGCCAGACGAATTCACAGACATCGATACTGATATCCTTTGGAATATCAACAAGCACAGGGCCAGGGCGGCCGGTTGTCGCAATGTGGAAGGCCTGACGGATAATCAGGGCCAGGTCCTCAACACGCTTAACCAGGAAATTATGTTTGGTGGCCGACCGGGTAATGCCAACAACATCGGCTTCCTGAAAGGCATCATTACCAATCAGTGCGGATGGAACCTGCCCGGAAAAGCAGACGGTTGGAATCGAATCGGCAAGCGAATCAGCCAGACCAGTCACCGCATTGGTGGCTCCCGGCCCACTGGTAACCAGAGCAACACCACATTTTCCGGAAACACGCGCATAACCATTAGCCGCATGCAACGCACCCTGCTCATGACGTACCAGATAGTGCTTGAAGTGGCTCTGCTGGAAGATCGCATCGTAAATCTGCAGCACCGAACCACCGGGATACCCGAAGATGGTATCCACGCCTTCACGCTTAAGGCATTCAACAAAGATTTCAGCACCGCTCAGTTTCATGGTCAACTCACCGCTCTTGGAAGGAAAAATCGAATGCGAAAACTGCACCTGCCATGCCTGAGGGTCAAGGAATCAGACTTGATTAAACCTAGTAAAAACAAGGGAATTCAAGGCTATTTAGCCAAGACTCTTAAAGTGTTAGCGGCAATTGACATCCTCCCCACCCAAAATGCTTTGGATGGGGATTCCCAAAACTGCTCACGCGGCTAACGGGAGAGGTTGCATTGCTGCGCCTCCAGTTCCTGCTTCGTCGGGAGCGTAACTGCCTATCCCTCCACAGGCTTTAACGGCATGCCCTGCCGCCAGAATGTTTTTTTGCAGCGTTCACATCGGCGTTTTCGGAATGGCCGCAGGCCATGCATGAAAACTGCGCTTGAGACGGCCGGTTCACCTTATCGGTGAACCCACAATCTGAGCATTTCCGTGATGTGTTGCGCGGATTGATCAGGATCACCTGACCTCCGCGCCAACGCTGCTTGTACTCAAGTTGCCGACCGAACTCGAACCACCCCATATCGAGTATGGATCGGTTGAGCCCTGCTTTTTGCCGGAATTTGGAGCCTGGCTCATCGAGAGAGCCTTTTGCAGATGCCGTCATATTTTTGGTGCGCAAATCTTCGAGCACGATCACCGCGTGGCTTTTGCTGATGATCGTTGTTGCTTTGTGAATTGCGTCGTTTCGGGCATCTGCGATTTTGATATGCAGGCGAGTGATGCGTTCGCGCTGCCTCATCCAGTTATTTGAAAACTTGGTTTTGCGAGCCAGTCTTTTGAGTGGTTTTGAGCCTTCAAAAGTCGATCCATCGGACAGGACTGCGAGATTTACCACACCCCGATCAATACCGACTGCAGTTGATAATTCATGGACTGGTTCAGCGACTTCAATCGCTGTCAGGATGGAGACAAACCAATGCTTGCCTCTGCGCGATACTGTTGCGCTTCGGATTGACCCTTCGATCTCACGCGACAAACGCATACGAACCCATCCGATTTTCGGGAGAAAAACGGATGATCCTTCAAGCCGGATAGATTGTGGAAACCTGAATGAATCGCCCATGCCTTTTTTCTTGAATTGAGGCGTGCGTTTCAAAGGCTGTTTGCGATCAAATCCATCGCTGAAAGCCCGATCCAGATCCTTGAGGCACTGCTGCAAAACCTGCGATTGGGCTGTTGCGAGAAAGCCAAACTCATCCGATTTCTTCCAGAAAGTCAGCCACCAGGCAGACTCATTGTAGCGCATGATCAGCTGTTTATCCCTAAGCCGCTGAAGGTTCATGGAAAGCATTTTGTTCCAGAGGAATCGACGACAACCGGCAGAGAGAGCCTTATATCCCCACCCAAAGCTACGCTTTCGATGGGGTCTTACGGCTCGTTGGATAAGACAGGGTCTAAGCGAGTTTAAGGTCCATCAATACCGCATCTTCGCACATGCCTGTGACATCCGGGGCATAATAATTCTTCCTATAGCCACTCTCTTCAAAACCCAGTTTGGCATAGAGATTTCGCGCCGCCCGGTTGGAAACCCGCACCTCCAGAAGGATGACAGAAACCCCTGAACTGGTGTCGATGAGAAAACGGGACATCGCTTCAGCCTGCCCCAGACGCAGGAACTGCTTGGCCACGGCAATCTGCATAATCTGCATCTCATCAAGGATGGTCATACTCAGCAGATAGCCCGCCAACTCGCCACCAGTTTCACATACAATCAGGTCGTAACCCGACTCAAGCGCGGAATAGAGTGCTTGATACGACCAGCAGGAGTCAAAAGCCTGACGATTCAGCTCATAGACAGCCGTAAGATCATTAACACTACCAGCTCGGATCGTGAAATGACCGGTCAGCTTAAGGTGCCTCCACCAGCTCTTTCCAGCCACAGCCCTCTGTCACACAGACATGCTCAGTACCGCGACGCTTGGTAATTTTTACAGTTACAAATGGCGCACCGCATTGAGGGCACGGCTTGTCGATAGGCAGATCCCAGAGTGCACTCTTGCACTTGGGATAACCCGAGCAGGAGTAGAAAATCTTGCCGCGTCGGGATTTCTTCTCCAGGAAGGTTCCCTGACCGCATGCCGGGCAGTTGATACCGGTATCCTTTGGCTTCTCCAGCGGCTGGATATTCTTGCACTCTGGATAAGCCGAGCAGCCGAGGAATTTACCGTAGCGGCCATTTTTGATAGCCATCGGCTCGCCGCACTGATCACACTTCTGATCCGAAAGCTCCGGTTCTGCCTTCTCAGCTGCACCATTCAAAGGTTGGGCAACCTTGCACTCAGGATAACCGGTGCAGGCCATGAATTTACCATAACGCCCCAGCTTGATAGCCATCGGCTTGCCACATTCAGGACATTTCTCTTCGGTTTCTTCCGATGGCCGCTCTGCAGTTGCGGCAAGATCTACAGCCGCTTTAAATGGCCCCCAGAAATCACGCAGTACCGGCTTCCAACCGGACTCACCCCGGGCGACAGCATCGAGCTTGTCTTCAACTGAAGCTGTAAATTTCGGATCAACAATCTCACCGAATGATGCAACAAGGAATTTATTGACCCAGTCACCGGTATCGGTCGGAACAAAACGTTTCTTCTCCATATCCACATATTCGCGCGCGCGCAGCACATTCAGAATAGAGGCATAGGTGGAGGGGCGGCCAATACCATTGGCTTCGAGCTCTTTCACCAGTGTCGCTTCAGAAAAACGAGGTTTGGGCTCGGTAAAATGCTGTTTGGCATTTGCATCCTTAATGGTAATAGCATCTCCCACAGCCAGCGCAGGCAAGAGGCGATCTTTATCACCCTTGCCCGGCTCATCGGTACCTTCAATATAGAGCTTGCGAAAGCCGGGGAAAGCCAATGTCGAGCCGGTAGCCCTGAGCGTCAAATCTCCAGAATCAATATCAGCACGCACCTGATCCAGCAAGGCAGGGGACATCTGTGATGCCAGGGCACGTTTCCATATCAGCTTGTATAGCTTCAGGCCGTCGGCATCGAGTACTGTCTTCAGTGAATCCGGCGTACGCCCAACAGAGGTTGGTCGAATCGCCTCATGCGCTTCCTGTGCATTTTTACTCTTGGTTTTGAAGCGGCGTGCTTTTTCAGGCAGGTATTCAGCACCATATGCGCTACTGATATGAGAACGCATCTCGGCAATAGCGTCTTCAGAGAGCGTTACCGAATCGGTACGCATATAGGTAATCAGACCGACCGGCTCACCATCAACTTCGATACCTTCATACAGTTTCTGGGCAACCTGCATGGTCTTTCTGGCTGTGAATCCAAGTTTGCGAGAGGCATCCATCTGCAATGTCGTGGTGATAAATGGAGGCGCGGGCTGCTGTTTAGCCTGCTTCTTCTGAACATCGCTGACGCTGAACGAAGCCTTCTCCACACGGCGTGCCATCACCTTGGCATTCACACCATCTGTGATGGCAAATTTGCTCAATGCTTTGCCATCCACAGCGTGCAGCTGAGCCTGAAAACCCTTCTGACCAGTGAGGCACTCATTATCAATCGTCCAGAACTCTTTGGGTTTGAAATCGCGAATCAGCTGCTCGCGCTCACAAATCAGGCGCAGGGCAACCGACTGTACGCGGCCAGCTGAGAGCCCACTGCGAATCTTGCGCCACAATAGTGGGGAGAGTGTAAATCCCACAAGGTAGTCGAGTGCACTGCGTGCCTGCTGAGCATCAACTAGCTGCATATCCACTTCCGATGGATTCTCAACTGCCTCTGTGATGGCTTTCTTGGTAATCTCGTTGAACGTAATACGTAGAACAGGCTTATTTTTGAGCAGGCCACGCTCGCGCATCACCTCGGCAACATGCCATGCAATAGCCTCACCCTCTCTATCCAAATCGCTTGCAAGAATAAGTGTATCGGCCTTTCTCAACGCGGTTGCGATGGCATCCAGCCTCTTCTTCTTATCATCAATTATCTGATACTTTATTGCAAAATCGTTATCAGGGTCGACAGACCCATCCTTCTTCGGGAAGGCGCGCACATGACCATAGGAGGCCAGCACCTTGTAGCCTTTGCCCAGATATTTTTCGATCGTTTTCGCTTTGGCGGGAGACTCCACCACGACAACAGCACTCATGTATTTGGTTACTCCGAGCTTAACTGATAACGGCTGCCGGGCAGGCGCTCAATGACACCCTGCAGCTCAAGGCCGAGCAAGATGGGGGAAAGTTCGGGCATGGTCAACCCGCAAGTTTCTGTGAGCTCATCTAGATGAAGGCTCTCAGAGTGTAAAAGGTCGAGGATTTTTGCCTCATTTTCACTTCTCGGCTGATAGGTTTTTCTCTTTGGAAAGAGATCACCTTTTACCCCAAACCACCCCAGCTCCTGCATGATGGAGGCCGGATCACTGGCCAGAGCCGCCCCACCCCGGATCAGCTGATGGCAGCCTGCATGGTTGCCCACCTGCACTGACCCCGGCACAGCAAATACCTCACGACCATAGTTTCCGGCAAGTCTGGCCGTGATCAGTGAGCCTGAGCGAACCTCAGCCTCGATGACCAGCGTTGCCCGGCTCAGGGCGGCAATAACCCGGTTACGCTGCGGAAACTGTTCCGGCCTTGCACCCTGTTCGGGCAAAAATTCGGAAACGACACAACCCTGCCGGCAGATTGCTTCAACCTGCGCCTGCTGCTCTTCGTTCAGGCTGGCCAGGCCACAACCCAGCACGGCAATCGTAGGCGAACTCCCTTCAAGTCCCCCGCCATGGGCTGCTGCATCAATACCGTAGGCCATGGCGCTGATAATGGTAACGCCCTGATCAGAGAGAGGTAGCTGCTCCAACGCCGTGAGATCAGAACCCCTTCGCGACTGGCCCTGCGCGCCCCAACGACAGCCAGCATCCTTTCACTGTTTAGTGCAGAGGCATCACCCCTTACAAATAGTAGTAGCGGCGCATCGCCGATATCATTCAGGGTCTGGGGTCAGAGATCATCATCCGGACAGATCAGTCTGATCTGATTCATTTCACACTACAATCGGGGCGGTTGAGTCAGGCCTGCTCGCTTTTAAAGCCTGCAGAAGTGCAGGGAGGGGCGACACCAACGATATCCGGCCACCCTTCTGCACCGGCAGACCAGAAATTTCCAATGCCTCCGCAAGCATCGGTGAGTTTGCGAGACCAAGAAGTGGCCCGATACCACTTACCAGTGACAGTCGGAGCCATGCAGCAGCCTCATCACTCCAAGGCTTCACTGTAAACTTACTGTTGGCCGTTGCTCAACACCGCATCGCCAATGTGAACAGGTGCTGTAGATTTGGTAATCAGCGCCAGGGAGGCCTGCTCCTGTGGCACCAGTACAATCAATTCACCCACCTTCTCTTTCGGCAGACGAACATCCTCACCTGTCACCTGATCATGGATAACACGGCCACTCTGATAGATCGACATAACCGTTCCCGGCTTAATGCGGTCTTTCATGCCCAGACTAATACCAAGCACCTGGTGCTGTCCTGCTACGCGTCCATCATCGCGGATATACATCACTGAACCGCGAACCGGCAATTCAGCGGCCTGTGGAACAATTTTCAGGTCGGGGTCACGGGCCGGTTTCAGGCGATCACTGCGGGAGATCTCTGCAAACGCCTTCTCAACAACGCCACGATAGATTCCATCTTCCTCAGAAACCACTCTGACCTGGCCCCGATGCTCGACCAGCACACCCACGTCATCGCCACTGATGGGGTCAACCATCGTGCTGGTGGTGCGAAACACATCAAACAGGTCCCCGGCCTTGGCTGGCTGATTCAGCCTGAGATAGACGCGATCATGCGGGCCGTAATTGAGCCTCTCATCTTGAGAGTCGAGAATATGGCCAACACCCTCCACCTGATCGGCTTGAATAAAATCCTGTCGCATCAGAGCCGTCATAATAATCGATGAGTCAACCGGACCCTCCAGTCGCTCAACTGGTTTGAACACGACCTCTGGCTTTAGCTTAATCACCCTCAGGCCACCGGCCCGTCCGCCATCAAACCAGATTTTATTGCCGGGATAGATCAGATCGGGATTGGTGATATAGAGGTTCCGCTCCCATATTTTCAGCCACGTCCAGGGGTCCTTGAAAAAATAATCGGCAATGTCCCAAAGTGTATCGCCTTTTTTCACGACATAGGGCTGAGGCAGGTTCGGCTTCACATCGTTAGCAGATACCACCCCTTTGGTATCGAGTTCATCGGCCATGGCAACAGGTGCCACCGCGAACAAACCGAAAACAGCTATGATCAGAACAATCGGACTAAACTTCATACATGCCTCCACGGCCTGTGCACTTTATTGATCGGCCTAGCGCCCTGTGCAAACAACTTAATAAACACTCACGCATCGGGGCTCGCCTTGCGATCCTCACCTATCGTCGATTCGGTGCCATCAAGCAACCTGCTGATGTTGCTTGCATGTTTCACAGTCACCAGTGAAGCAAAAAGGATGCTGACAATCAATGCCGGTTGTGAGCCACCCATCATCCAAACCAGCAGCGGCAACGCCAGTGCCCCTGCGATTGAGGCCAGTGAAACGTAACGCGTTCGCCAGATGAGAATGCCCCAGATCACGGCCCCTATCAATGTTGCCAGTGGCTGCCATGGAAGCATTGCGCCCAGCATGGTGGCCACACCCTTGCCTCCCTTGAACTTCAGATAGACCGGAAAGATGTGGCCGATAAAGCTTGCTGCTGCAATCGCACCAATCCAAGCCTCAGAGAGCTCCATGGCAACTGCAATGGACACAGGGATAAGGCTTTTAGCAATGTCTGCCAAAAGCGTTAAAAGACCAACCAGCTTGCCGCCAGTACGCATGGCATTGGTGGCGCCGATATTGCCGCTGCCATGCTCGCGTGGGTCGCGCTTGCTGAGAGCCCTGCTCAAGAGCAGCCCGAAAGGAACGGCTCCGAGCATATAGGCAGCAATAACAGCAAGGATTAAGAAGAGACTCAAATGCCACCCTTACGATAACGCGCACGCATTTTATCCCATCCTTGCTGCATCGTATCCGCTCGATTGCCAGAGATGTAGGTAGGGAGGACATCCTCGACTGCGGCTGGTGTGCCGAATATTGCAGGGAATGGCTCACCGTCCACCACATTATCACGCCCGAGAAGCATCAGCTGATCGCGGGTGATTAGTGGCGTCGGTAGCACTGATGTGAAAGCCGCCATCAGAAATGCAGCTACACCAGGCACCGGAATCAACGTACGTTTAATGCCCATCTCTTTTACCAGCAACTCCAGCAACTCTCTGAAGCTGTAGCTTTTTGGCCCGCCGAGCTCGAATGTTGCACCTGCAACATGGCGATTACCGATAGAAGCCACAAATGCGCGTGCTACATCCTGCACCCACACAGGCTGGAAGCGGGTGTCTCCCGATATCACCGGCAATACGGGCATGCTCTGGCTCATCGCTTTGAATTTATTAAAGAAGGCGTCGCCCGCTCCGTAGATGATCGAAGGGCGAAAAATAGTGAAGTTCAGTCCCGAGTCGCACACCAGATGTTCTGCCCGGGCCTTGGTCTGGGAGTACTTGCTCGCCTCGACCTCCCCGGCTCCCAGCGCACTCATATGCAGAAGCTGTTTCACACCGCTATCCTTGCACGCCTTGATCACGTGACGGGTGCCGATCACGTGCGCTGCCTCGAAATTCTGGCGCCCCTTCTCAAACAGCAGGCCTACGAGATTAATCACCACGTCAGATCCGGCAACGGCATCATCGAGGCCATAACCATCAGTCACATCGGCACGAACCAGTCGCACACCATCCACTAGTTGGCCACGCGCTTTGACCGGATGGCGACAGGCCACAGTTACCTGATGCCCGGCCTCCACTGCCTGTTGTGCAATGGCACGCCCAACAAAGCCACTGCCACCGATAATACAAACACGCTGTCCCATCATGCCTCTCCCATATGAAATGTTTTTCAGGGTAAGTATGATCCTGCCATCGGCAAGGTCAATGCGCCTGCTGGCGACCTCTGGCTTTCCACATTAATTTTTTTAGTCTAACCTGAGAACCATGTAGAGGAGGAGCGCACTATTTCCTGTAATCACTTCGCTTTGCCAGCCAATGCCACGAGATCCAAATGAATCTCGTACCGCCAGATATAGATAGTATCCGCAACCTGCCGGAAGCTCTGTTCAGTATGGGAGAAGTCGCTGCAATTCGACCCGCACAGTGGTACCGCAAGCATGGGGAGTATCTGCCGATCACCTACGCACAGCTGGTCAGCAGTATCCGCCATGTTGCATCGGGACTGATGCTTGCTGGCGTCAAGCCGGGTGATCGTATCGGCTTGCTGATGGAGAACCGGCCCGAATGGGCAGTGATTGATTACGCCATCCTCTCTGTTGGTGCGGTAACCGTTCCACTTTATTGCACCTACCGGCCACAAGACATGGCCTATGTACTCAAGGACTCCGGCGCTTCTATCGTTTTCACCTCCGGCGGACACCTGCTTCGTGACCTGCAAAAAGCAGCGGCTGAATGCGCTGCAGTGAAACGTATCTATGCAGTCGATGACTCAAGTGACGATGAACTTGTACACAACCTTACCGAGCTGGAGGGGTGTGACGCCGATGATCAGCGCCTGAACAGGCGGCTTGCCAAGATCGGGCGCGATCAGCTGGCAACTATTGTTTACACCTCAGGCACTACTGCCAACCCCAAAGGCGTGATACTCACGCACGGCAATATCCTGACGAACCTTGAAACGGTTCCGGCCGTCATATCGCTGCTGCGTGAAGAGCGCATGCTCTCGTTTCTACCACTTGCACATACGCTCGAGCGGACTGCCAGTCACTTTCTCCCCTACTCCTACGGTATCTCGGTCGCCTTCGCCGAACGACCTGATACCGTTGCCAAGAATATGGCTGAAGCAAGGCCAACGATCATGGTTGCCGTGCCGCGCATGCTCGAGGTAGTGCGTAACCGAATCCTCTCTCAGGTCGGTAAACAACCACCGCTCAAACAGAAGCTCTTTCACAGCTATTTTTATCTCGCTGGCAAGGCGAATCCAGGCCCCATAGGTGGCCTGCTGTTGAAGCTTCTCGACAAGCTGGTGGGAGAGAAAATTCGCGGCCGCTTCGGCGGCAGGTTGCGCGTCATGGTATCCGGTGGTGCCCCCCTCAGTGTTGAGGTCGGCCAGTTCTTCGAAACACTGAAAATGCCCGTACTTGAGGGTTACGGCCTCACCGAATCAGCACCTCTGCTTGCTGCCAATCCGATGCACGACAGACGCATCGGCACAGTAGGCCTCGCTGGTAAGGGTGTTGAAATCAAGATTGCCGAGGATGGCGAGATCATTGCCCGCGGCAATAATATCATGCCGGGCTACTGGAAAAACAAAGTGGCAACCAAAGAGGCATTGATAGATGGCTGGCTGCATACCGGTGATATTGGCGAAATAGACAAGGATGGTTACCTCAAAATCACCGACCGCAAAAAGGATATTATCGTCAATTCCGGCGGCGAGAACATTGCGCCGCAACGCATCGAAGGTTTACTCGTTGCAAGTGAAGAGATTGATCAGGCAGTCGTTTATGGTGATCTGAAACCGTACCTCGTCGCCTTGATCATCCCCAATCAGGAGGCCTCTATGGCCTGGGCCAAACAGCAGGGATTACCAGAAACCGATTGGGATCACCTCTGCGGTTCCGAGATTTTCAGAAAACACCTGCAAACCAGAATCAGCGCCATACTCAAACCCCTCAATCCATTTGAACAGGTACGCCGCATTCATTTGCTGCACAGACCCTTCACCATCGAAGCCGGCCTGATGACCCCCACCATGAAAATCAAACGCCGCAAGGTTTACGAGCAATACAGAGACAACCTTGAGTCCCTTTATTCCTGATAAATCCGATAACTAATAGCCTCCTAGGTCGAGAGTTTTATTTCTGGTCTTGGCTCTTAGTTTCATTGGCTCAGGCTCGAATGATTGAAAACCCTTAATCACACTGGTGAGAATAAATATACCAGCCCTGTTATCTTATGCCTGTGAATAGATCTGACCATCCAATCAACATTACAGTGCGGACTGAATATGCAGCCGAGGCTTCCGATCCTGCGCATGACCGTTACGTGTTTATCTACTACATCAGCATTATTAATAATGGCTCACAGGCTGTTCAACTGATCTCCCGCCATTGGCTGATTACTGATGCCACTGGAAAGGTAGAGGAGGTGCACGGGGCAGGCGTCATCGGAGAACAACCGGTGATTGAAGCGGGCAAAGAGCATTTCTATAATAGTTTTTGTATGCTGGAAACGCCGGTTGGCTGCATGCAGGGGAGTTATCAGATGCAGTGTGTCGATGGTATGCAGTTTGATGCTCCAGTTGCGCTCTTTTCACTGGCCGTGCCCGGCTGCCTGAATTGACACCTGCAAACAGGCCCATTCTCTACAGTTTCCGTCGTTGCCCCTACGCCATGCGAGCGCGTATGGCGCTGGTTCAGGCTGGAATCCAATGTGTGATCCGTGAGGTCCTCCTCAAGGAAAAACCGCAACATTTGCTGGCAATCTCACCCAAAGGAACCGTTCCAGTCCTACTGTTAGCCGATGGTAGCGTCATGGATGAAAGTCTGGATATCATGCATTGGGCAATGCGGCAGCATAATGCTGGCTGGTCAGAAACTGATGATGCTGCAGTACTGATAGAACGCAACGACAGCTTCTTTAAATATCACCTCGACCGATATAAATACCCACAGCGCTTCGGCCCGGAAACTGATGCCGCTTTTCACAGGCAAAAGGCAGGGCTGTTTCTTGCCGAACTGGATGAACGCCTTCTCGCAAGCATTAACCTGTGCGGTGAGCAGGAGCGTTTTGCTGATATCGCTCTTTTGCCATTTGTGCGTCAATTTGCTGCGACTGAACCTGAGCTGTTCTCCTCTTTGCCATACCCGAACCTGCAGGCATGGCTGAACCGCTGGCTTGAAAGTGAACGATTCAACTCAGCCATGCAACGTCATGCGCAGTGGCACCCAGGTGATGCAGAAACCCTTCTGTTTTAACCACCCTATTACTACCTTGCCTGACTGGAACAGTTGCGGACATAAAAAAAGGGCGCCATTGGCGCCCTTTTCTGTTTCACTAGGAGTGGCTTACGCCGCTTCACCCTCTGCACTATCTTCTGCTCCACTCAGGTCACGGTCATCAATGACCTGTCCAAGCTCTTCGAGGATATCAGCATCAGGTGCCTTCTCGATGATCTCTTCAACCATAGCCACTTCTGCAACTGCAGGTTTCGGTGCATTGCGGGTAGCAAGACCTGTACCTGCTGGTAGCAGACGCCCGAGAATCACGTTCTCTTTCAGACCAAGCAACCAGTCGGTTTTACCTGCCAGAGCAGCCTCAGTAATAACGCGGGTTGTCTCCTGGAACGATGCCGCAGAGATAAACGAATCGGTATTCAGAGACGACTTGGTAATACCCAGCAGGATTGGCTCGAATGTTGCCGGAGCCTTTCCTTCAGCTTCCAGCTTGCGGTTAGCCTGCAGAACAAACTTACGTACCGGCTGTTCGCCAGCGACGTAGTTCGACTGGCCTGGATCAATAATCTGAACCTTACGCATCATCTGGCGTGCAATCACTTCGATATGCTTATCGTTGATCTTCACACCCTGAAGACGGTAAACCTCCTGAATTTCATCAGTCAGGTAGGTCGACAGCGCTTCAACGCCCATTACCTTGAGGATATCCTGAGGTGCAGGTGAACCTTCCATCAGGCGCTCACCACGACGTACGCGGTCACCTTCCTGAACCAGGATCTGCGATCCCTTTGGAATCTGGTATTCCAGATTGTCGGAACCGTCAGATGGTTCAACATAAACACGACGTTTACCACGGATATCCTTACCAAAGGAGATCACACCATCAGCACCTGCAATGAAGGCCAAGTTCTTCGGTTTACGCGCTTCGAATAGCTCGACAACGCGTGGCAGACCACCGGTAATATCCTTGGTCTTTCCAGCTTCGCGAGGAACACGTGCCAGTACATGACCTGCTTTTACCTCTGACTCATGGTCAGCATTCAGGATCGCGCCAGGTGAGAGGAAGTAACGTGCTGGTGTATTGGTACGCGCCAACACAATCGGATCGCCTTCCGGATCCATTGGATCAACCAGATGAATCTGTGGACGCAGCGCATCCTTGCGGGTGTCAGCCTGCTGGGTTACGACACGGCTGGAGAGCCCTGTCACCTCATCAGACTGCTCACGCATGGTGATGCCCTCTTCCAGATCAACGAAGCGAATCTTACCATCGGTCTCTGCAATCAATGGCATGGTGTACGGATCCCACTCGGCCAGTTTCGTACCGGTCTTGCATGCATCACCATCCTTAACCAGCAGATGAGCACCGTATGGGATACGGTGACGCTCCATCTCTTTACCCTTGCTGTTATTAATAACAGCTTCGGTATGACGGTTGATCACAATCTCAGAACCGATGCTATCGGTTACCGTAATTGATGACTCAAGTTTCACCACACCGGCAAACTTGGATTCAACATGCGCCTGCTCAGCAGAACGCGATGCCGTACCACCAACGTGGAAGGTACGCATGGTCAGCTGGGTACCCGGCTCACCAATGGACTGTGCAGCAATAACACCAACTGCTTCACCGATTGATACTGGGGTGCCATGTGACAAGTCACGACCATAGCAGTTGGCACAAACACCCTCTTCAGCTTCACAGGTCAGAACGGAACGGATGCGCACTGTCTCAACACCAGCTTCATCGATCTTTTCAGCCAGCTCCTCATTTACCATCGCACCGGCTGGTGCAATCTCTGCGCCTGAGATCGGATCAAGAGCAGACTCAAGCAGAACACGACCAAGTACGCGCTCATACAATGGCTCGATCACTTCGCCACCTTCAACAAGGGCAGTAATAGTAACACCGGCATCAGTGCCGCAATCCTGAATTCGAACTACAGCATCCTGCGCTACATCTACCAGACGACGTGTCAGGTAACCGGAGTTCGCAGTTTTCAGTGCGGTATCTGCCAGACCCTTACGTGCACCATGGGTGGAGATGAAGTACTGAAGAATGGTCAGGCCTTCGCGGAAGTTTGCGGTAATTGGTGTTTCAATGATCGAACCATCAGGTTTCGCCATCAGACCACGCATACCGGCCAGCTGACGAATCTGCTGTGCAGAACCACGAGCGCCGGAATCAGCCATCATGTAGACCGGGTTAAAGGTCTTGGTGGTTTCCTTCTGCGTACCGTCAGCGCTGGTCAGCTCTTCAGTAGCCAGGTTGTCCATCATGCCGCGGGCAACCTTCTCAGTGGTATGTGTCCAGAGGTCGACCACCTTGTTGTAGCGCTCGCCAGCTGTAATCAGGCCGTCGGCGTACTGCTTCTGAACCTTGGCCACTTCTGCTTCGGAAGCAGCTACAATCTCATACTTGCTTGCAGGAACAACCACATCACACAGCGCAAAGGATGCGCCAGACTTGGTGGCATAGGTATAACCGAGAACCTTCAGGCGATCAGCCAGCAGTACGGTCGCCTTATTGCCGGCAAAGCGGTAGCTCTGCTCGATCAGTGTGCCCACATCCTTCTTGCCCAACTCACGGTTAACCGCTGAGAACGGCAGCTCTTTAGGCAGAACAGTGGAAAGAATGGCACGGCCGGAAGTGGTGTGTTCACGTTTACCGCGTACACGGCAGACAATACGGCTGTGCAGTCCAACCGCGCCTGCATCCAATGCGCGAAGTACCTCATCCGGAGAGGAGAAGACCATATTCTCACCCTTTCCAAATGGACGTTCGCGGGTCAGGTAGTAGATACCCAGAACCATATCCTGTGTCGGTACGATCACCGGGCTACCGGTTGCAGGCGAGAGGATGTTGTTGGTCGACATCATCAGCGCACGCGCTTCTGTCTGCGCCTCGATGGAGAGCGGCACATGAACAGCCATCTGGTCGCCGTCGAAGTCCGCGTTGAATGCGGTACAAACAAGCGGATGCAGCTGAATGGCCTTACCCTCGATCAGGATAGGTTCAAATGCCTGAATGCCCAGACGATGCAGTGTTGGTGCACGGTTAAGCATGACCGGATGCTGATGAATAACCTCAGCAAGAATATCCCAAACCTCAGGGATTCCCTGCTCAACCAGCTTCTTGGCTGCCTTAATCGTGTTGGCCAGGCCACGCAATTCAAGTTTGTTGTAGATAAACGGCTTGAACAGCTCAAGCGCCATCTTCTTCGGCAGGCCGCACTGGTGCAGCTTCAGCTCAGGACCCACCACGATCACCGAACGACCGGAGTAATCCACGCGTTTGCCGAGCAGGTTCTGACGGAAACGACCCTGCTTACCCTTAATCACATCGGAAAGGGACTTCAACGGACGACGGTTGTTACCTGTAATTGGCTTGGAGCGACGGTCGTTATCGAACAGCGCGTCAACAGACTCCTGCAGCATACGCTTTTCGTTACGGGTAATGATCTCTGGTGCATTGAGCTCCAGCAGACGCTTCAGGCGGTTGTTACGGTTGATCACACGACGGTAGAGATCATTCAGGTCGGAGGTCGCAAAGCGGCCGCCATCCAGCGGTACCAGCGGACGGATTTCAGGAGGTAGAACAGGAATTACTTCCAGAATCATCCACTCAGGGTGATTACCGGAACCCAGCATCGCCTCAACGGTGGAGAGACGCTTGGTCAGCTTGGTCAGCTTGGTAACAGCCTTGGTAGCCAGAATCTGGGCGCGAAGCGACTGGCGCTCCTCTTCCAGGTTAATGTTCTTGAGCATCTCACGCAGTGCTTCCGCACCCATGCCGGCACGGAACTCTTCTCCGTACTCCTCAAATGCCTCAATATACTCTTCTTCAGTCATAATCTGGAACTGCTCCAGAGAAGTCAGACCGGGATCGAGAACGATATAGGATTCGAAATAGAGGATGCGCTCCAGCTCTTTCAGTGTTTTATCCAGCAGCAGGCCGATGCGTGAAGGCAGACTCTTAAGGAACCAGATATGCGCAACAGGAGCTGCAAGGTCGATATGACCCATACGCTCACGACGCACCTTTGACTGGATGACCTCAACCGAACACTTTTCACAGACCACGCCGCGATGTTTCAGGCGCTTGTACTTGCCACACAGACACTCGTAATCCTTGATAGGACCAAAGATCTTGGCACAGAAAAGACCATCGCGCTCGGGTTTGAAGGTACGATAGTTAATCGTCTCAGGCTTCTTCACTTCGCCGTAAGACCAAGAACGAATTTTTTCAGGGCTAGCCAGACGAACCCTCAGACCATCGAACTCTTCGACGCTGGACGGCTTCTGGAACATCTTGAGAAGTTCTTGCATAACTTATTCTCCTTCGTTCTCGGCTGGGTGCTTAACCATTGCAAGGTCAATACCCAGAGCATTCAATTCTTTGGTCATCACGTTAAAGGACTCAGGAATACCTGCCTCAAACGACATGTCACCGCGTACAATAGACTCGTACATTTTGGTACGGCCCTGAACATCATCCGACTTCACAGTCAGCATCTCCTGCAGCGTGTAGGCCGCGCCGTATGCTTCCAGCGCCCAAACTTCCATCTCACCGAAACGCTGGCCACCGAACTGCGCCTTACCACCCAGCGGCTGCTGTGTAACAAGTGAGTACGGACCGGTTGAACGAGCATGAATCTTCTCATCCACCAAGTGATGCAGTTTAAGGATATACATCTGACCGATAGTGATATCACGATCAAATGCCTCACCTGTACGTCCATCATAAAGTGTGGTCTGACCAGACTCTGGCTTATCTGCAAGCTTCAGCATGCGCTGGATATGCGCTTCCTTGGCACCATCGAACACCGGTGTCGCAATCGGAATACCGCCGCGAAGGTTATGCGCCAGCTCAAGCAGCGACTCTTCGTCCATGCCCTTGATATCACTGCATGCCTGTTCATCTTCAAGATAGCACTCAAGCAGGAACGAACGTAGCTCCTCTGTTGGCAATTTATCCTTAAGCATGCCGTCGATCTTCTTGCCGAGCGAACTTCCTGCCCAACCCATGTGAATCTCGAAAATCTGACCGATATTCATACGCGAAGGTACGCCCAGTGGGTTCAGGCAAATATCAACCGGAGTTCCATCTTCGGTATAAGGCATATCCTCTTCCGGTACGATGACCGAAATCACACCCTTGTTACCATGACGACCAGCCATTTTGTCACCCGGCTGCAATTTACGTTTAACAGCCACGAACACCTTCACAACCTTGATAACGCCAGGCTTCAATTCGGAACCTTCACGAACCTTGGCTACCTTCTCTTCGAAGCGTGACTCAAGCCTGCCGCGCTCTTTGTCCATAGACTCAAGAATTTCGGCAACGCGTTCGTTCACCGCATCATCGGTAACAGACACACCGGAGAGGTCTCGCAGATTTAAAGCATCGATATTCTCTGCCTTAATGGTTTCACCCTTCTTCACACCCTTGAACTGGGCAGCACTCTGGCCAACAAGAAGACCCTGAAGACGACTCACCACATTGGTCTCAAGAATACGACGCTCCTCCTCTTTATCAGAGTAGAGCTGCTCGATTGAAGACTCTTCAATAACCTTGGCGCGATCATCCTTCTCATCGCCACGACGGGTAAAGACCTGAACGTCAACAACGACGCCCTCATCGCCCGGCTTAACGCGCATCGAGGTATCACGAACGTCACTAGCCTTCTCACCAAAGATCGCACGCAGCAGCTTCTCTTCAGGAGAGAGCTGGGTTTCGCCCTTCGGTGTGATCTTGCCTACAAGGATATCACCCTGTTTAACTTCCGCACCGATGTAGGCAATGCCGCAATCATCAAGATGACGCAGAGCTTCTTCACCCACATTCGGGATATCGCGGGTAATCTCTTCAGAACCAAGTTTGGTGTCGCGAGCTACTGCCTCGAACTCTTCGATATGAATAGAGGTATAAACATCCTCTTTCACCAGCTTCTCGGAGATTACAATCGCATCCTCGAAGTTGTAACCGCGCCATGGCATCAGAGCCACCAGCGCATTACGGCCTAGTGCCAGCTCACCCAGATCAGTGGATGGGCCATCTGCAATGATGTCACCCTTGGCAACGATCTCACCGGTCTTCACCAGCGGACGCTGGTTAAAGCAGGTGTTCTGGTTGGAACGGCGATACTTGAACAGGCGATAGATATCCACACCCGGCTCACCTTCAACCTGTTCTTCCTCATAAACCTTCACAACAATACGTTCGCCATCAACGCGCTCAACCACACCACCACGACGTGCAACCTGGGATACACCCGAGTCACGTGCCAGAGGCGCTTCCATACCGGTACCAACCAGTGGCTTCTCGCTACGCAGCAGAGGAACAGCCTGACGCTGCATGTTTGAGCCCATCAGTGCGCGGTTCGCATCATCATGCTCAAGGAATGGAATCAGACCCGCACAAACAGAAACCACCTGCGATGGTGATACGTCCATGTAGTTGATGTCAGCAGGTGCGGCCATGATGAACTCGCCACCCTGACGACACTGGATCAGGTCAGATACGAACTTGCCATTCTCATCCACTTTGGCGTTTGCCTGTGCAATAACCGGTGTGGCTTCATCAATAGCAGAGAGGTAATCCACATCATCAGTCACCTGGCTATTTACAACCCTGCGGTATGGTGATTCAAGGAAACCGAAATCGTTCACTTTGGCGTAAGTCGCCAGTGAGTTGATCAGACCGATGTTCGGACCTTCAGGCGTTTCAATTGGGCAGAGGCGGCCATAATGGGTTGGATGAACATCTCGAACTTCAAAGCCAGCGCGTTCACGCGAAAGACCGCCCGGGCCAAGTGCCGAAAGACGACGTTTATGCGTTACCTCGGAGAGCGGGTTGGTCTGGTCCATGAACTGAGAGAGCTGGGATGAGCCAAAGAACTCTTTCACCGATGCAATCAACGGTTTCGCATTCACGACATCCGAAGGCATCATTTCAGTCAGATCGCCAGAGCTCAAACGCTCACGAACGGCGCGCTCCATACGAACAAGACCGACACGAATCTGGTTTTCCAGTAGCTCGCCTACTGAACGCAAGCGACGGTTACCCAAGTGGTCGATATCATCTACTTCGCCGATACCGTCACGAAGAGAGAGCAGGGTATTGAGTGCCAGCAGGATATCTTCATCACGCAGCGTACCCTGATCCAGTGGAACGATATCGTTATTGATCTCCAGGCGGCTGTTAAGCTTCATACGGCCAACACGGGATAGATCATAACGGGATGGATCATAGAACAGTGATTCAAACAGTGCTTTCGCTGTTTCAACTGTTGGTGGCTCGCCAGGACGCATCATGCGATAAATCTCAACACGCGCCTCTTCACGCGACTGAACGGTATCCAGACGCAGGGTATCAGCCAGCCACGGGCCACGAACGGCGGTATCGATCAACAGGCAATCAAACTGCTCGACTCCGGCACCCTGAAGTGCGGAGATGGAGTCTTCAGTCAGTTCCTGGTTATGGTCGATAAGGATCTCGCCACCAGGGATCAGAATAGGTTCAGCAGCAGCCTCACCGATAACGCTTTCGAGAGGTACGTCAATCCATTCAACCTCAGCCTCAGCCAGACGTTTAATCGCCATCTTGGTGAATTTTTTACCTTCAGCAACAATGCGTTTATTGCCAATTTTTATTGTCGTTACAGCACGAGTACCTTCAAACAACTCAGGTACAAATTTAACCTGCACACCCTTATCAGTAAAACGGTAGGTACGGCGCTGATAAAAACGATCAAGGATATCCTGTGTAGAGAGTCCGATAGCCTTAAGCAAAACGCCGACAGGCATCTTACGGCGCAAGTCGATGCGGAAATGAACTTTATCCTTGGCATCAAACTCGAAATCTAGCCATGAGCCGCGGTAAGGAATGACGCGAGCCTTGAACAGGAACTTGCCTGAGGCATGTGTTTTGCCCTTATCGTGGTCGAAAAACACACCTGGAGAACGGTGCATCTGTGAAACGATAGCACGCTCGGTGCCGTTAATGATGAACGAGCCGTGCTCGGTCATGCGTGGGATCTCGCCCATGTAGACAGACTGGTCGCGTACTTCGCGAACCTTACGCTTGGCGCGCTTTTCACCCTCGTTTTCGAAGATCTTCAGGCGCAGCTTCACCTTTACAGGCAGTGCGTAAGTCAGATCGCGACGGCGACACTCGTCAAGGTCATAGCGGGGAGGGCTGTACTCAAGCCCTTCAAAACCCAACTCAGCATTACCGGCATAATCGCGAACCGGAAATACTGACTGGAAAACTGTAGCCAGCCGTGAGTCGTTTACGGCTTCGCCGTAACCAACAAACTCATGGTAGGACTCGGTCTGCAGATTCAGCATGTTAGGCATGCTGATCGGCGACTTGATGGTACCGAAATTTTTACGAATACGTTTCAATGATGCTTGTTTGGCCATGATTACCCCGAACGACGTACAGATTTTCCAAAAACTCTAAAATGCGAAAAAGGCTAAGCCCCGGCAGCTTTCGCCACCGGGGATTAACCCAAAACGCTTACGTGCGAAACGTAAAACAACAGTAGCTTACTTCAGCGCTACAGATGCGCCCGCTTCTTCCAGTTTTGCTTTCAGCTCTTCAGCTTCGTCTTTTGAAACGCCTTCTTTGATGTTGCCAGGTGCGCCGTCAACCAGTGCCTTGGCTTCTTTCAGGCCCAGACCGGTTGCTTCACGTACTGCCTTGATGACCTGGATCTTCTTGTCGCCTGCGGACTCGAGAACAACATTGAACTCGGTCTGCTCTTCAGCAGCAGCTTCGCCAGCAGCAGCTGGACCAGCAGCTACAGCTACAGGTGCAGCTGCAGATACGCCGAATTTGTCTTCCAGAGCAGTTACCAGCTCAGAGAGTTCCAGAACGGTCATAGTTTCAATTGCTGAGATTAGTTCGTCTTTAGTGATTGCCATTTTGTTTAGCTCCTTGTGCTATAAGTTAAAAAGTTATGATATCAGTGATAAATGTTATGCAGCTTCTTTCTGGTCGCGAATGGCTGCCAGTGTGCGCACGAACGATGCAGGAACTTCCGCCAGTGTACGGACGAATCCGCTGATTGGCGCCTGCATGCTGCCGAGCATCTTGGCGAGCAGAACTTCGCGTGATGGTAGATTGGCCAGTACGCTAATACCTGCAACATCCACCAGCTTGCCGTCGAGTACTCCACCTTGGACCTTGAGCGCGTCGTTCTTTTTGGCGAACTCGGAGATGGCTTTTGCCATTGCTACCGGATCCTTACCATAAGCGATCGCGACCGGGCCGGTGAAGAGTTGTTCAGCTGCTTTAAAGTCCGTACCTTCTGCCGCACGACGCGCCAGAGTGTTTTTTACAACCTGAAGTGACACATCTGCTTCATGCAGAGTACGACGGAGCTCTCCCAATTTGGAAACACTCAGACCGCTGTAGTGTGTAACTACGCCAGCTGTAGATTCGGACCAGGCAGCGTGAAGTTCTTCGACAATGCGTTGTTTGTCATTTTTATTCACATTTACCCCCTTGCTTTTCGACCCGCGCAAGTGGCTTGCACCCCATCTATGCAGGAAGGGTCACCCCAATTAAGCCTCGCTCTTTGTGAGTCTGGCTCCAGCAGTCTAGGACGGATCGTTATTTTCGACGTTACCTCCGCAAGCTTCTGCATCGGTTCAGTCGATTTTTTTGCCTTTCGGCACGCCAACCTAAGTCGGCAAACTTAATGCGCCGGCACTCCATGTGCCGGCGCGCTTATCTCTTAGAGTGTGGTTTCATCCACGCGTACAGCTGCACCCATGGTGGAAGAGATGCTCATCTTCTGCATGTAGCGGCCTTTTGAGGATGATGGACGCATGCGGTTGAGCTCACCAAGCAGCGCTTGAATGTTTTCATTCAGCTTGTCTGCATCGAATGAACGGCGTCCAACAGGTGCGTGAATCACGCCGCCTTTATCAACACGCACTTCAATCTGCCCTGATTTGATCGCACCAACAGCCTTGGTGACATCCATGGTGACGGTACCCAGCTTAGGGTTAGGCATAAGGCCACGAGGACCCAGTACACGTCCCAGCTTACCAACCTGCGCCATCATGTCCGGTGTTGCTACTACGCGGTCAAAGTCCATGAAACCTTCGAGAACTTTTTCAACCAGATCGTCAGCACCGACAATATCGGCACCGGCTGCAGTCGCTTCATCAGCCTTAGGACCTTTAGCAAACACTGCAACACGAACGGTTTTACCTGTGCCGTTTGGCAGTGCGATTGAACCACGAACCATCTGATCTGCATGACGCGGGTCAACACCCAGCTTGATTGCAACGTCAACAGACTCGTCAAATTTTGTGGCTGGCTGCGCTTTAATTGCCTCAACTGCTTCTTTAACTGTAACAGCCTGTGCCGGAACGGCTGCCAGACTGGCTTTCATACGTTTGGTTACTTTTGCCATCTTAACGCCCCTTAGCCCTTAACTTCCAGACCCATAGAGACAGCAGTGCCTTCTATGATCTTCATTCCAGCTTCAACATCATAACAGTTCAGGTCAGGCATCTTGATTTCAGCGATCTCACGAAGCTGAGCGCTGCTTACTGTGCCAACCTTTTTCTTGTTAGGTTCACCACTGCCTTTCTGAAGCTTTGCAGCCTTCAGCAGCAATACGGATGCAGGTGGGGTTTTGATAACGAAATCGAACGAGCGGTCTGCATAAACACTGATTACAACCGGCAGTGTCAGCCCCTTCTCCATCTCCTGAGTTCTGGCGTTAAATGCTTTACAGAACTCCATGATGTTCACACCAGCCTGACCGAGAGCCGGGCCAACTGGCGGGGATGGATTTGCGGAACCTGCAGGAACCTGCAGTTTCACAATTTTATCAAGTTTCTTAGCCATTTATATCTCCAACCGGTTTCAGGCCTCTTGCCTTCCGCCTTTATTCGCATGCCGGTATCCCCGGACTCTGCTCCCGCATCTTTGCGGTAATCCTCTCACATCCTGTGAAAGTGTTTGCTCAAAGGCTAAAGGCTCTACCTTTAGCCTTTTTCAACCTGAATGTACTCAAGCTCAACCGGTGTAGGACGACCAAAGATAGAAACACTTACCTTCAGCTTAGCCTTATCTTCCATCACCTCTTCAACAACTCCGTTGAAGGAAGAGAATGGGCCGTCAATCACGCGAACTGCATCACCGATATCGAACATCACCTTAGGCTTCGGACGCTCAATTCCCTCTTCAATCTGCTGAATCAGGGCATCCACTTCACGCTGCGGCATTGGCATTGGCTTGTTAGCTGAGCCAAGGAAGCCACTAACCTGGCGGGTGTCTTTAACCACATGCCAGGTGTCGTCGTTCATTTCCATCTCTACGAGAATATAACCAGGGAAGAACTTGCGCTGAGAAGTCACTTTCTGACCCTCTTTCAGCTCAACCACTTCCTCACGGGGAACAAGAATTTTACCGAACTTATCGGAAAGACCTGCCCGTTCTGCATTTTCTCTCAGCATCTGCTCCACTTTATCTTCATAATTGGAGTAGACCTGAACCACATACCAACGCATCGCCATCAGATCACCTGCTTAACAAGTGAGCTCAAGCCCCAGTCGACCAGCCACAGAAACAGAGCAATAAAGATCACCATGACGAACACCATAAGTGTTGACTGCACCGTCTCTTTACGATCAGGCCAGGTCACCTTCTTGGCTTCGACCTTCACTTCATTCATGAATTTCTGCATCTCAGCAACGCGACTCATACTTAAGCTCCTATTCTACTATCCACACAAAATACACTGGCAGGCGAGGAGGGACTCGAACCCACAGCACCCGGTTTTGGAGACCGGTACTCTACCAATTGAGCTACTCGCCTAGGTGTTGTTACTTAATCTTTGTTTCCTTGTGTGGCGTATGCTTTTTGCAAGAGTTGCAGTACTTACTCAGCACCAGCTTATCTGTCATGGTACGCTTGTTCTTATCAGTAGTGTAATTCTTGCGTTTACACTCTTCGCACGCCAAAGCCAATAAATCACGCATTTCCTACTCTCCAGTGACGGCAAAGCGGCGGTAGCACGAGTCTACCGCCGCTGCACATCTTTTCGGTTTTACTTAGTAATTTCAGTTACGACGCCAGCGCCGACCGTACGACCGCCTTCGCGAATTGCGAAGCGGAGTTCTTTATCCATTGCGATTGGTGTGATCAGCTCAACATCCATAGAGATGTTATCGCCAGGCATTACCATCTCAGTTCCTTCAGGCAAGGTAACAGAACCAGTCACGTCAGTTGTACGGAAGTAGAACTGTGGACGGTAGCCGTTGAAGAATGGCGTGTGACGACCACCCTCTTCCTTGTTCAGGATATAAGCTTCAGCCTTGAATGTGGTGTGTGGAGTGATTGAACCTGGCTTGGCCAGAACCTGACCACGCTCGATATCTTCACGCTTAACGCCACGAAGAAGAAGACCTACGTTGTCGCCAGCTTCGCCGGAATCCAGAAGCTTGCGGAACATTTCAACACCAGTACAAGTAGTCTTAACGGTGTCTTTAATACCAACGATCTCGATCTCTTCGCCAACCTTAATGATACCAGCCTCAATACGACCAGTAGCAACAGTACCGCGACCTGAGATTGAGAATACATCCTCAACAGGCATCAGGAATGGCTTGTCTACATCACGTGCAGGTGTAGGAATGTACTCATCCACTGCAGCCATCAGACGCAGGATAGATGGAGCACCGATCTCAGAGGTGTCACCTTCAAGTGCTTTCAGCGCAGAACCGATGATGATTGGAGTGTCGTCACCCGGGAAGTCGTAAGAGTCCAGAAGCTCGCGAACTTCCATCTCTACCAGCTCAAGCAGCTCTTCGTCATCAACCATGTCTGCCTTGTTCAGGTAGACTACCAGGTGAGGTACGTTTACCTGACGGGCAAGCAGCACGTGCTCACGAGTCTGTGGCATTGGGCCGTCTGCAGCTGATACAACCAGAATACCGCCGTCCATCTGTGCAGCACCAGTGATCATGTTTTTAACGTAGTCGGCATGGCCTGGGCAATCAACGTGAGCGTAGTGACGAGCTTCTGTCTCATACTCAACGTGAGCTGTCGCAATAGTAATACCGCGCTCGCGCTCTTCAGGTGCACCATCAATATCGCCGTAGTCTTTAAAGACTGCGCCGCCTGTCAGGGACAGAACCTTAGTGATCGCAGCGGTCAACGTGGTCTTGCCATGGTCGACGTGACCAATGGTACCAATGTTTACATGCGGCTTGTTACGTTCAAACTTTTCCTTTGCCATTTTTATTCTCCATGCACGTTATTAAACTACGACAGGAATCTGCAAGCAGTACCCATCAAATCTGGAGCCCAGAGCGAGAATTGAACTCGCGACCTCATCCTTACCAAGGATGTGCTCTACCCCTGAGCTACCTGGGCCAATCCCAATTGCCTGACTAAAGACAAATGGAGCGGGCGGCGGGAATCGAACCCGCGTCATCAGCTTGGAAGGCTGAGGTGCTACCATTGTACCACGCCCGCGTACCCGAAGAAGCTCAGGGGCAACTTCTTCAGAAACTGGTGGAGAGAGCTGGATTCGAACCAACGTAGGCTGAGCCAGCAGATTTACAGTCTGCCCCCTTTAGCCACTCGGGAATCTCTCCATCTCGCACCCCATCAAGCTACTGGCCCGCAAGCGAGTCAGCCCAAAAGGGCGCGCGATTCTGCACTTCTGCTGCGCACTGTCAATCAGCACATCAAAAATGCGGTTAAACTGGAGCCGGCAACAGGAGTCGAACCCGTGACCTGCTGATTACAAATCAGCTGCTCTACCAACTGAGCTATGCCGGCAAGGGTGGCGCATCATAGCGATCACACAAACGAACTCAAGCACTATTTAAAAATGGCCGCTCCTCCTGCCAGTTGGGTTCGCTTTATACAGCATAATAAGAAGCAAACACCCTCTCTCATCGGCCGGCGACCCTTAATCGCTTCCGCTCTGATTTTCCGGTTTACTTATTTTTAGTTCGTTGGTTTATCCGCCACCATTGAGACAAAACAGGCTGTGTTATAATAGCTCTCTTGCTTCCGGCCATCTCGTTGCAGGCTTTAATTCTGCTATACTAGAATCAGGTGCAATATAATCAGACGCGACTCACATATGATGAGTGCATCACTTAAGAGGTGATATGGTAAAGCGTCAGGAATTGAAAAGAGGCCCTCGTGAGATGAGCGCATATGAGGATTGGTCAGAAAATAGCCCTTGGCTTCCTTCCTGTAGGCATACTGTTTGCGCTGGCTGGTGCCATGCACATTGCTCACCTCAACCAGACGAGAGAACAAATTGACCAGGTCATTTCCATCAATTTAGCTGAACTGGAATGGGCAGAAGAGGTGTTCAACGCCACTCAAGTCACCCACTCCACCATCATGCGCGTTCTGCTGGATTCGCAGTACAAGGAACACAAAGGCCATACTGACCACATCAGTCAAGCATTCGACTCAATAAATGATAGCCTAGATGAAGCCAATACCGCCATATCCTCCCTGGAGAAAGCGACTCTACATCAGATTTCGCATGGTGATCCGGAAGGTGAAAATGATGAGCTTCGTGAAATCCAGCAGTTAAAGATCCATGTGAATGACCTCTCCAACCTAGCGGGACAGCTTGAGGCGCATCTAGATGCGGGTAACTATAATGCAGCCCGCACTATCGCGAATGAGCAGGTTCTACCGATTTCGCTTGCAATTCAGGCTCTCGTTAGTGATCTGGAAGTTGATGCCAGAGAAGAGGTCGATACTGCTCTGGATGAAGCCCGATCTGACACCGAGACCAGCATCCTAGCCAGCATTATCGTCTCCATGGCAGCTGCTCTAACTGCCATTGGGCTTGGGCTGTATCTATCGAGAAGCATATCATCCAATGTCTCTCAAATGCATGAAGCCACCACGCGACTGGAAAGAGGCGAACTGGATACCAGAATCGAGATAGACTCAAGTGATGAACTTGGTCAGATCGCAGCTGATATCAACCGTATGGCCATCGGCCTCAGAGAGACCATTGTCTCAAGAGATGATCTGGCCAAAGAGATTGAAAAACGAATATCAGTTCAAAAAGAGCTGCAGAAAAACGAGAGTAAATTCCGCGCAATTTTCGAATCCTCAAAAGACTCATTTTCGCTACTTGATAATAACGGGTTTCTCGACTGCAATGACGCCACCCTGAAGATGTTCAAGATCTCAAGCAGGAAAGAGTTTCTCGGCCACCATCCCAGCGAACTCTCCCCCGCAACGCAAAGTGATGGTACGCCATCTATAGAGGCTGCAGGCAGGCACATTGAAACGGCTCTTAATGTTGGATATGACCAGTTCGAGTGGATTCATATGCGCAAGTCAGGGGAGGAGTTCCCCGCAGAAGTTCTCCTTACAAGGCTAGTCATTGATGGCGAGAATCTTCTCATGGCTTCAGTTCGTGATATCACTGAGCGCAAACTTAGAGATATACATATAAGAGAGAGCGAAGTGTCACTACGAGCACATCAAGAGGAGATCCGCCTTCTGCTGAATTCTACGGCTGAAGCTATTTATGGTGTAGACACCGGTGGCAACTGCACGATGGTCAACAAATCCTGCATCGACATGCTTGGCTATAGCAGTGAATCAGAACTGATCGGAAAAAACATGCATGAGCTCATTCACCATAGCCATAAAGATGGCTCCCCCCTCGCTGCTATCAACTGCAGGATCTTTCAGGCATTTAATAATGCTAAAGCTACACATGTGGATGATGAGGTGTTCTGGCGCAAGGATGGCAGCAACTTCCCCGTCTCCTATTGGTCCCACCCGATTTATAAAAAGGAGTCGGTGATCGGTGCCGTGGTTACCTTTCTCGACATTTCTGAACAGGTTAGCTCCAGAAGTGCCCTGAAACAGAGTCGCGAACTGTTGCAGACAGCTCTAGAAGGCACCATTGCTGCCGTAGCTAAGTCAGTTGAGGCCAGAGACCCCTATACCGCTGGCCACCAGCGCCGTGTGGCTGACCTTGCCTCAGCCATTGCCGGGGAGATGGGACTGGATGCAAATCAGGTAAAAGGTGTCTTCCTGTCCGCGACCATTCACGATATTGGCAAGATACAGATGCCAGCAGATATATTGAGTAAACCGGGAAAGTTATCATATCCCGAATTCGAGCTTATTAAGGCTCATTCAGAGGCCGGCTACAATATCCTCAAGGATGTGAAGTTTCCATGGCCTGTCGCGGATGTGGCTCATCAGCACCACGAACGGATTGATGGCTCCGGTTATCCTCAGGGTTTAAAAGGCGATGAGATATGCCTTGAAGCCCGGATTGTTGCCGTTGCCGATGTTGTAGAGGCAATGAGCAGTCACCGGCCATACCGTGCAGGACTGGGTATAGATATTGCACTGGAAGAGATTCGAATACATCGGGGCAGCTCTTTTGATCCGGTGGTGGTTGATGCCTGCCTTAAACTTTTCGAAGAGAAAGGTTATACTCTTCAAGCATAAATGAGGCTATTCACTGGCTGAAATATTCATGCCAGACCTTCCGAGCAAACAGTCGGCTTATTTTTTAGCCAGATATGGAATCACAGCAGCAGGAACAAGCTCGGAGACATCGCCACCCATGCTGGAGATTTCCCGAATAAAGCGAGATGAGACAAAGGTGTAATCCTCTCGTGCCATAACAAAGACCGTTTCGATACGTTCATCCAGTCTTCGGTTCATGGTCGCCATCTGAAATTCATATTCGAAATCGGAGGCCGCACGCAGGCCGCGCAGAATGGCCTTGGCCTGATGCTCGTGAGCCAGATCTACCAGTAGCCCTGAGAATCTGACGGCCTCTATATTTTTCTCTTCACTAAAGGTTTCGCGAACCAACGCCAGCCGTGTCTCCACATCGAACATTGGTGCCTTATTCGGATTGTCTGCTACGCCAATAATAACGCGATCGAACATCTTCAGCCCGCGCCGTACCACATCAACATGGCCTAACGTAATGGGATCAAATGTTCCTGGATAAATGGCTGTTTGCTTCACGATTCCCCCATGCAAAAAAGCGGATCGTAATAGATTTGTGCAATCTTGTATGCTTTCAGGATCAGAACGACTGACCGGTTCCCAGATAGAAGCGCCAGCGCTTAGTAGCAAAGCCGTAGGCCACATCACCCCGAATCGTGCCTCTTGCCAGCCAGCGTAGCGTCCAGCGGAAGCCTCCGCCGGCACCGACAGCCACGCCACGGGTAACCGAGCTCCCCACCCTGCCACCGATCTTGCCGATATCGGTAAAGGTGACCAGCTGGAGGTTGGAGTCCTGTTTGATCGGAAAACGCCCTTCAAGGCTTCCATAGATGTAATGAGTTCCCTGCAGTTCTCCCGGGTAGTAGCCGCGAAGCCCGTTCCTGTTTCCGATATCGAAAAGGCCACTGCGCAGCACATCGCCAGTCATCAGGCCACCGTCCAGGCGCACATTAAAGGTGTGCTGCCCTGAAAAGGCATAGTAATCGCGCCATGAGGCCGTGTGGCTATAACTGTTCACGGTTGAACCAAAGGCCTTGTGCGCAGCTGACAATGAATAATCAAACGCACTGCCCGACAGCCAGGTGATGTGGTCATCGATTTTACTATAACTCACCCCGGCAAGCAGTGCCCGGATATGGTTGCCTATCACATCCGCCTGTGGGGCACCTGAAATAAAACGGTAGCCCGCATTGGAGCCCGTAAACCCTGCCGACGCACTCCACCCCTCATTCGGCACATCTGCAAATGCATAACTAAACAGCAGAGTGGCACTTTTACCTGTCTGCATATATTGGGCTGCTTGAACACCCTGACTATATGCATCAAACAGGGAGCGTCCCCAGCTTCCACTAACAGACATACTCAGCTTTGAATCGGCAATCCTGCGCCAGTCATAAGCACCACTGTAAGATGAGCCGTTCAGGCCGGAGAAGTTCGTACCGGTCTCACGTTTGTACCCCAGGCGGGCATGGTGATTCAAGCCCCAGAGGTTATATTCGTCCACTACAACAGAGACAGAGGATGCGCCGTTATCCTTACGCGCAGCCTGGGGCAGAAGCCATAGCGTCCAGCGCTCTTTAAGGTGAACGATCACCTTGCCGGTTTCATCAGGAGCAGACACAACGGCTTCGCTGAATATTCCGAGGTTTCGAAGTCGTCGTTCAGCACTATAGGTAAAATCATGCTGCCATGTGGAACCCACACTGAAAGGCAGTTCACGCAGCACGGTTATCTCTTCAGTCCGCTCCAGACCTTCGACCTGAATACTATCAACTATCGCTACAGGCTCGGCAGTTGCACTCCAGGTGAACAGGAGTACGGAAAGCAACAGAAGGTGGATTCGGAATAAGCGTTTCACAACATCCTTATTTAAGCCATTACTGGCTCAAAACACAAGGCTATGGCTGCCAGACACCCAGCTCGCTGACTACCGCTGTAATATTGCCAAAAGGTGTAACATCAAAAGCGGGGTTGTTGGCCACAACACCTGTTGCCGCAATGCGAATCTGCTGAATAGAGCCTGCCCGGTCCATGCCATCCATTTCAAGGAGTTCAGAACCCTCCCGCTCTTCAATGGGAATATTAGAACCCTTGAGACACGCGGGATCAAATGTTGATGAGGGCGCAGCCACATACATCGGGACACCGTGTTCTTTCGCAGCCAGCGACAAGGCGTAGGTGCCAATTTTATTGGCCACATCACCATTGGCAGCAATACGATCGGCTCCGACAACTATCGCATCCACCCTGCCCTGAGCCATCATCCAGGCGGCCGCTCCATCAGCCTGGATTCGACAGTCGATACCTTCCTGATTGAGCTCCCAGGCAGTTAATCGCGCCCCTTGAAGGCGAGGCCTTGTTTCATCAACCCAGACAAACGGGTTTTCGCCTGCATGTGCCAAATGATAGATGCCCGAGGTTGCCGTTCCCCAGTCAACCGCAGCCAGCCAGCCGGCATTGCAATGGGTCAGAATACGGCGCTCACCAACAGCCAGAAACTCAGCAAGGCACGCTCCAATCTTCCGGTTGGCCATCACCTCAGCATCCGCATAGGCACCGGCACGCTCAATCATCTGGGTTATGGTTGGATTCTGCTCTGAGTACAGCTGCATTACATCGCAAGCATGAAACAGGTTGACTGCCGTCGGTCGCGTAGCCCGAAAGCGAGGAAGCCAGAATTCATTGAACCGCTCCTTCCCCTCCTTCCATGCAAGTGCCAGCCCGTAAGCTGCCGTAGCACCTATTGTCGGTGCTCCACGCACCTGCATTGATTCTATGGCTACAGCCACATCCTCAGGATTTCGGCTGACAACTTGTTCAAATCGGTGCGGCAGCAGGCGCTGTTCAACCCACTGTACGCCTCCTGATTCCAGGTGCCAGCTAACAGCACGATATGATGATCTCCCTACTCGCATAGCAGCACAAGAATCACTTAACTAATTGTTCTATAAGGACTTTCATTGAGACCTTAGCTTTCTTAATACACCATCGAGCTCAACGGGTCTGGTGTAGGCTATCTTTAGTTCACCTGAACCATTTTTCCGGCAGCTTATTTCAACAGGTAGGCCTAGCTTACGGGTCAGCTCATCCTGCAAGGCAAGGACGTCAGCATCCGGCTCCTGTTTCGGCTTATTGACCGTCTCCTTTGCCGCCCTCTTGGCTTCATGCTCCATTTGCCTTGCGCTCCACCCCTTACTGATACAGAGGCGTGCAAGGGACTCCGCCACATGTGCAGGAAGACCGACAAGCGGACGTGCCTGACCCATGCTAAGCTCCCGATTTTCAAGCATTTCTTTGATCACAGGCGAAAGCTGGAGCAGACGTATCAGGTTGCTCACCTGAACGCGGGAAATTCCGATCTTCTCTGCTACCTGCTGCTGTGTGCAGCCAAACTCATCTATCATACGGCGATACGCTCTAGCCGACTCGATCGCCGTAAGGTCATCACGCTGCTCATTCTCGATTATCGCCAACTCAAGGGCTTGAAGGTCATCAACGTCCCTGATAACGGCTGGAATCTCCTTTAAACCTGCAGCCTGAGAAGCTCTCCAGCGACGTTCGCCAGCTATCAGCTCATATCCACCCCCTTTCGGACGAAGAAGAATCGGCATCAGAACCCCTTCATTACGGATCGATTCCGTCAAGGAACCCAACTCATCATGAGAAAAGTGTGTTCTGGGCTGGTAGGAGTTTGGTTGGATTTTTGAAATCGGGATTTGGGCTGCCTGTCGCATGACCTCTGGTGTTGGCTCATCTGCCAAAAGGGCACTCAAACCACGCCCCAGACCTCTATTTTTTACAGCTGCCATCAACTCCTCCCTAAGAACCAACTACCCTTTAATTCCTGTTAAATTGCTCTGCGATGCATCAACTCTTGAGCCACTTCGAGATAAGCTTGCGCACCCTTGGATTTTAGATCGTGATACATTACCGGAACTCCGAAACTGGGAGCCTCCGAAAGTCTTACATTTCGGGGAATTACGCTTTCGTAGACCTGTGAACCAAAATAAGCCCGCACATCCTGCTCGACCTGGGTAGAGAGGTTGTTTCGACGATCTACCATAGTCAAAAGTATCCCTTCCATATTCAACTCAGGGTTCAGGCCTCGACGGATACGCCTGATTGTATCCATAAGCTGAGTCAGGCCCTCCATGGCATAAAATTCGGTCTGCAAGGTAACCATAATATAGTCTGAGGCGGTAAGCGCATTGACTGTAAGCAGGCTCAAGGCGGGTGGACAGTCGATAAATACATGATCAAAGGCGTCGCCCTGGTAGGCAGTAAAGGCATCTTTCATTCGCTGTTCACGCCCAGATGCATTGACCAGTTCAACCTCTGCACCGGAAAGGTCTCTGGTGGCAGGAAGTAAGAATAGATTTTCATATTCTGTTTTTACAATCGAACTGGCAATCGAACTCTCACCCATCAATATATCATAGGTTCCTGATTCCACTTCCTGCTGATCCACCCCAAGACCTGAGGTTGAGTTCCCCTGCGGATCGAGATCAATAAGCAGCACCTTCTGGTCAAGCGCAGCCAGTGAAGCGGCAAGGTTAATGCTTGTAGTCGTTTTACCTACGCCACCCTTTTGATTCGCTACTGCGGTAACCGGGCCAAACCCCTGATGTTTCACGTGAAACCTCCCTGCAACTCGTCGCAATAACGATAACACCTGATTCGCTGGATGCCATCCCCTTCACTCGTAATTTTCAGGTCTTGTTCACTGCTGAGGGCCCAGCCCTTTATCTTGCCAGGACTATGTGAAAGAGGCACCGGCAATACAGCAAGTGCATTGGCATTAGCATGAGGCGAACACATTTGTAGAAGCATCTCTTCATCTGTCACAGCCCTGGCCACACAGATGTCTACATGCAGGGATGGAAGATCATTAATATCAGCGTCATATACCTCTGCATTCAACTTCAACTTTCGAACCACATGCCGAAGAAACTCAGCCCGCTTCTTCCGCCGCTCCACTAGCACACCAACAATACCCGGCCTTGCGATTAACAGTGGAATGCCTGGGACTCCCATGCCACTCCCTACATCCAGCATCCGCCCCTCTTCAGGAACCCACTCTGCCAGTGCAAGTGAGGGCTTAATAAATCGCGCATGAAAAAGTTCCGGGTTCGATATAGAGGTAAGATTAAGTGCCCTGCGGAACTTCATTACCTCTTCAACATAAGCATCACAAATCATCACTTTTCCTCAAATATAACATTAAGGATGTAATTGCCGCTGGAGTAATGCCCGTCATTCTAGATGCATGGCCCAGTGTTGCTGGCTGGCCAGCAATAAGCCTCTGACAACACTCAATGCTCAACCCTTTTACGGCACTATAATCAAGATCATCTGGTATTTTAGTGGCCTCCATTTGCTTGAAGCGAGCCACCTCCAGGTACTGTTTATCCAAATAACCCTCATAGTGAACCAGTGCGCTCAGACTATTCAAATCTTTCACATCCAGCTCAGGATAGATATCGAGTAGCTTTAGCGCCTCAATAGTCGGCACATCGTCCCTGTGGCTGTAAGCCGCTAGAGTCATCGACTGCCCAGGAATTGGCAACCCCAATGAAGAGAGACGACCGCGCCATGCTGCGCCGGTTCCAACCACAGTTTCACGGGCAAACGCCATACCACGCTCCACCCTCTCCCTTCTGGACTCAAACACTTTCCTGCGCTGGTCATCATAAAGACCAAGACGGATTGCTGCATCACCCAATCTCAAGTCAGCATTATCTTCGCGCAACTGGAGACGGAACTCAGCGCGCGAGGTAAACATACGGTAGGGCTCTGTTACACCCTTAATCACCAAATCATCCGCCATTACACCCAGATAGGCCTCGGAGCGGTCTGGCACCCAGGATTCAACACCAATGGCTCTTGCTGCAGCATTAATGCCGGCTAGAAGGCCCTGTGCAGCGGCCTCCTCATAACCTGTCGTTCCATTAATCTGACCGGCATGGAAAAGACCCATCACCTTCTTGCTCTCTAAAGAAGGCTTCAGCTCTGTTGGGTCAACATAATCATACTCTATGGCATACCCCGGACGAATAATAATTGCCTTCTCCAACCCTGGAATGGATCGAATAAATGCCCACTGAACATCAATAGGAAGGGAGGTAGAGATACCGTTTGGATAGACCTCGTTGTGATCTACACCTTCTGGCTCGAGAAATATTTGATGGCTGGTTTTATCTGCAAAGCGAACGACTTTATCTTCGATACTTGGGCAATAGCGCGGCCCAGTTCCTTCGATTTTACCAGAGTACATAGGGGATCGGCCAATATTCTCCCGTATAATCTCATGTGACCTTTCTGTCGTCCTAGTTATCGCACATGGAATCTGATGCTCTTTAACGCGCTTATGCAGCAATGAAAATGGCATAACATCGGTCTCACCCGGTTGTGATTCCAATGAGGCCCAGTTAATAGTTGCCTTATCAAGACGTGGTGGCGTTCCTGTTTTTAGTCGCCCCAGATTAAAATCCCTGCGATACAACTCATCGGTCAGGCCTTGAATGGCGGCATCCCCTGCTCTTCCAGCAGGCATGGTCTTATCCCCTACGTGAATCAAACCGCCAAGAAATGTTCCCGTCGTCAACACCACAGCACTGGCCATGTGCTCGACACCCAGCTCATCAACAGCGCCACACACCTGATCACCGGAAAAAAGAAGTTCGGATACTGACCCTTGGTGAAGGTGAATACGGGGGTGCGAATCCAGCATCTCTCTTACTACCATATGGTAAATACGGCGATCGCACTGGGCACGTGTAGCCTGAACCGCAGGACCTTTGCGACGATTGAGCACTCGGTATTGCAGTGCCGAGCGATCTGCGGCCAAACCCATTAATCCACCTAGCGCATCCACCTCATGTACCAAATGCCCCTTGCCAATGCCCCCGATGGCGGGATTGCATGACATTTTAGCGATCGTGTCGAGGTTCTGCGTAAGCAGGCGAACCCGGGCGCCACGATTCGCAGCTGCCCATGCAGCCTCGCAACCGGCATGACCGGCACCAATAACAAGCACATCAATTTTTTGCGGATGTTTCACGTGAAACTATTCTCCATGCCTTAAAATCAGAAGGATCGAGAAGCGTAGGGTTATCTCTGTTCAAAGCAATAAAAAAGGGGGCCATAAGGCCCCCTTTTTTATAAAACAGTGTTCATTAACCCTTACGCTTCTTCTCCATCATCTCATGGATGATTGGTGACAGAATAAGCTCCATGGCAAACATCATCTTACCAGCAGGAACTACAATCGTGTTGCGGCGGGACATGTGCGAACCGTCCAGCATGGCCGACAGTGCTGGGAAATCGATTCCCCACTGTTCTGGCTTGCGGATGCGGATCACGACGACACTCTCGTCTGGCGTTGGAACATCGCGTGCGATGAATGGATTAGAGGTATCAACCAGAGGTACACGCTGGAAGTTGATATCGGTATTGCTGAACTGCGGTGTAATGAAGTGAACGTAGTCGTGCATACGGCTAAGAATATTCTCGACCACAGCCTCCGGAGAGTAGCCGCGCATTGCAGTGTCCCGGTGGATTTTCTGAATCCACTCTAGGTTTACAACAGGTACAATACCCAGCAGGAGGTCGGTATAAGGAAGAACCTCTTCTACGCCACCGTGAAGGCCCTCATAAAACAGAAGATCTGATCCTTCGCCAACGTCGCGCCAGTCGGTAAACTTACCTGGCTCAACACCATAAATCTTAGCCTCTTCATCATCATGAATATAGGTGCGCGCAAGACCCTTGCCAGTCTCACCGTAGGATTTAAAAAGATCGGCAATATTATCAAACAGGTTAGCTTCGTCAGAGAAGTGGCTCAGGCGCTTACCTTTAGCTTCAAATTCTTTTGATTTCTCACGGAAGGTGAGACGATCAAAGCGGTGGAAGCAATCGCCCTCTACAACTGCAGGCGTTACTTTCTCACGCCTGAAAATGTGCTCGAGTGCAACCTTGGCTGTACTGGTACCTGCTCCTGATGAACCCGTTACGGAAATCACTGGATGTTTTACTGACATGACATCTCCCAAATAAACTCTTTAAAATCAAGGGCTTACAGAGTCCCTCCCCTGATTCAACCCCTGTCTTTCTGCGCTACTACCCTCAAAAAGGATGGCCATTATGCCGCAAAGCCCCCCTAACATTCAAGGAAAAGCCTCCAACCATCAAAAAATCTCGCTGTAAAAGGCTATTTCTTCTACTTTCCTATACAGAACTCTGAAAAAATCCGGTCAAGGATGTACTCGACATCGCCAATGCCCAAAATCCCACCCAATGCAGACCACGCGTGCCGCCACTGCATAGCTGTAATCTCCAACTGCTCTTCCACATGCAGCGTACTCATGCCGGTTTCAATACACAGGAGCGCATCGGCAAGGCTCTGGCGGTGGCGCTCACGGGTCACAATCATAGACTCATCAGCCATCTCAATATCCCCAAGGCAAGATGCCAGGCAATCCTTTAAATCCTGCAGCCCTTCACCGCTGGCTGCACTGACTGTGATAAAATGACCGGGAAAGCCATCATGTTGAAGATCAACCTTATTCATTAGGTATATATCTGCATCAAACCGGCAGATCCATGTGTCGGGGTTGGTGGCATCGGCGACAAAAATCGTGGCATCAGCCTGAGCAGCAGTCTGCTCGGCACGCCGGACCCCCTCCTGCTCAATCACATCCTCACTGACCCTTAAACCTGCCGTGTCAGCCAACCGAACAGGGATTCCATGCACTTCGAAATCAACTTCGAGAACATCACGCGTGGTTCCGGGAATATTGCTGACGATAGCCCGATCACGGCCTGAAAGTGCATTTAGAAGGCTGGATTTTCCTACATTCGGTGCACCGATAATGGCAACCGTAGCCCCATCAAAGAGACGCTCACCAAGCGGGGCTGAATCAAGCATTGCCTGAATCGGCAATATCAACTGTTGCTGCATCTCTTCAGCAAGGTGCTCAAAAAATAGAGCAGGGATCTCCTCCTCAGGAAAATCGAGGCTTGCTTCGACGTGTGCCACCAGTGATGTCAGTCGCTGCATTAACTGCTCAATATGTTCTCCGAAAGCACCCTGTAGCTGACGCTGTGCCTGTTTTCCGGCACGAACCGTAGCAGCGTCTATACAGGCAGCAACGGCCTCAGCCTGGGCCAGATCCATCTTACCGTTCTCAACCGCTCTGCGGGTGAACTCACCCGGCTCAGCAGGCCTGCATCCCAACGCAAAGAGCCGCTCAAGGAGGGCACGCAGAAGAACTGGGCCACCATGGCCTTGAAGTTCAACCGTGTGTTCGCCGGTATAGGAGTGAGGGGCAGGAAAATAGAGTGATAGCCCCTGATCAAGGGTATCCCCCTCACTATCAAACCATGAACTCAAGGTTGCCATTCTAGGTGAGTAGGTTTTGTCAGACCGGGAAAGCTGCTGAAGTATATTCAGGGCATTCTCACCTGAAATCCGTATCACCCCTACGCCACCCCGACCAGGCGGGGTGGCTATAGCGGCTATAGTTGGCTTGTTAATCGACGTTCATCCTCTTCATAACCCATCGCTGCTGAACAATAGAAAGTATGTTATTCACCACCCAGTAGAGCACTAGGCCTGCTGGGAAGAAGAGGAACATCGCTGTGAAAAGGAATGGCAGAAACTGCATGACCTTAGCCTGAACAGGATCAGGCGGCTGTGGGTTGAGTCGCTGCTGAATAAACATCGATATACCCATCACAACTGGCAGAACAAAGAACGGATCCTGAACCGACATATCCTCAATCCAACCGATAAATGGCGCCTGCCGCATCTCGATTGACATCAGAAGCACCTTATAAAGAGCAAAGAAAACAGGGATCTGGATAATGATCGGCAGGCATCCACCCAGTGGATTTACCTTATGTTTCTTATAGAGCTGCATGACCTCCTGCCCCATACGCTGCCTGTCATCACCATACTGCTCTTTCATACGGGTCATTTCAGGCTGCAGCTTGCGCATAGCTGCCATCGACTCATACGACTTCTGAGTAGGGTAGAAGAATATGATCTTAATACAGATCACAAGTACAATTATACACCAACCAAAGTTTCCTAGGTAAACGTACAACCATTCAAGGAAGCTGTGCATCGGCTTGGAGATAGGGGAGAACCAGCCAAAATCAACTGACCGCTCCAGTTCGGCATTTACGCTTTCCAGTATCGGCAGTGACTTGGGGCCAACATACAGACGGGATTTAAATACAGCATCCCGACCCTCAAGCAAACCGTCATCAATAAGGCCAGCCTGATAAGAGCGCCCGTCGCCCTTGTAATAAAAAGGGTAGTCCTGTTCTGGGTTAGCGATAAGGGCAGCAATAAAATAGCGATTCATGATCGCGGTCCAGCCACCCACGGATGCCATGCGAACTGCGCCACTATCATCAAGGTCTTCGTAATCAGGTTCCTGCAATTTGCCATTGAGCAAGCCTGTTGGGCCCATATGCTCATAAAAAGTATTCGCTTCCTTGTCTGGATGACTCTCGACAACCTGCCGATAGAGCTTCAGTCCGCCACCATCGATAATTCTGTCATTCACACTGATGACGTACGAACCCTGGTTCAGGGTTACCTGGCGCTCCCAGATGCGCCCGTCATCAAGTACACCGCGCAACAGAACAGAGTCAGCCTCCTGTTTGACTGCTGCAAATTGTTGCACCAGACGCCTGCCCATCACGCCGGCATTCACGTAAACAGAATTACCATCATCCTTGTGCAACACTGCAACAGGTGCTGAATCGGCCTCAAGTGACTCTTTATAGTTGGTCAATACGGCACGTGTGAACCACCCCTTTTCATTAACCGAAAGCTTCAGCAGATCATTGCTGATCTCAAAAGCTGCAGGCGTGATAGCTGTAACAGGTGCCGGCGTAGCAATGGGTTCAGAAACAGTTGGGGCTATTTCACTTGTCAGGAGAGGGGTCTCTGCCTCGGGAATTGCAGCGGGTATAATTGCTGAATCTTCAGCAGGAGGGGTCAATGTGCCAACAGCCTCTGTCTGAACCTGCTGTGTGCTGGCTGACTCCTGTTCCGGGAACAGTACGCCCCAGCCAAGTAAAACCGCCATCGACAGCGCAAACGCCAGAATCATATTCCGTTGTTCCATGATTACTTCTCCCTCAAACCTTTAAAACCACTGATCGCCTCTACTTCAGGCACCGGGTCAAACCCACCTTTTGAAAACGGGTGGCAACGTAACAGACGTTTCGTGCCAAGCCAAATGCCGCGCAAAACACCATGGTGCTGCACTGCCTCTATCATGTAATGTGAACAGGTGGGGTAATGCCTGCAATGCGATGGCATGACTGGCGAAATACAGAGCTGATAAAAACGGATAGGAAGCAGAATAAGCTTACGCATCAGGAGATATTCTCCTGGTGTTGCTGACGAATCTTGGCCAATGCTTCAGAAAATGCATGTGCAGCGCCTACCATTCTACCTACATTCACAACCGGTATCACCAGCACATCAATACCCAGTGAATCACAATCGCTGCGACGAAACTTCTCGCGCAACTGGCGTTTCAAACGGTTTCTCTCAACAGCGTTGCCATACTTTCTGGAAACGGCAAGGCCTAAACGGGAGTACCCGGAGCCGTTGAAACGATAAACCAGCCGTATTCCCCCAACACTGATTCGCCTGCCTTTTCGCATGGAGGCGAAATCAGCTTTTGAGCGTAAACGCTCTGTTTTGGGGAAACGCTGGTTCAGACCGAATTAAACTGTTAGTTCTTTGCGGCCTTTAGCGCGGCGACGGTTGATAATCGCGCGTCCCGCTTTGGTTGCCATGCGTGCACGAAAACCATGACGGCGTGCGCGGCGGATTCGGCTTGGCTTATAAGTAAAGCTCATGGTTAAATCTCCTGATACCTTATCACT